>NZ_JBDLAK010000022.1:0-86231 GCF_039748055.1 Burkholderia sp. RS01 | reverse complement strand
AACACACCGGTCACCACCGGCTGCCCCCTCCCCGCCGGCTGCACTGTCCAACCCGGCGTCCCGATGGGGACCGGGTGCCCCCTCCCGACAGGCTGCGCCTTCCAAGTCAACACACCGGTCACCACCGGCTGCCCCCTCCCCGCCGGCTGCACTGTCCAACCCGGCGTCCCGATGGGGACCGGGTGCCCCCTCCCGACAGGCTGCGCCTTCCAAGTCAACGCACCGGTCACCACCGGCTGCCCCCTCCCGACAGGCTGCGCCTTCCAAGCCAACGCACCGGTCACCACCGGCTGCCCCCTCCCGGTAGGCTGCGCCGCCCCGGTGGGCGCGCCGGTCACCGAGGGCTGTCCCCTACCCGCCGGCTGCGCCTTCCAGGCCGGGGTCACCATGCCCGCCGGATGCCCCCTCCCGTCAGGCTGCGGGGCGCAGGCTCAGTTGCCGCCTTCGTGTCCGTTGCCGCCAGAGTGCCAAGTACCGCCGGAGCAGTTGCCGCCTTGGTGTCCTCCACCAGCTGGTTCGCCCCAGGAGATGCAGGCTTCCGGCAGCCGGCTGCCAGGAAAATTGGAGTCATCCGCGAATTACCCAGATTCCAGGTACGAGTGAGTTCAGGCTAATGTTGCGCCCGCGGGCGCTAGCCCTGCCTCACGCGTTCGCGGCCGCTGGCGCCACGTTGCCCGGCACCGGTTCGTGCCGCAGGTACGTGCGGCGGAACCGGCCGGTACCGGACGTCAGCCCGCGCAGCTGGACGGCGTAGCGCAACAATTCCTCGTCCGGAATCTCGGCGGTGACTTCCGTGATTTCGCCGCCCGCCGACGTCGTTCCGGTCACCCGCCCCCGGCGGGAGGACAAGTCACTCATCACGGAACCGACGTACTCGTCCGGTGTGCTGATGGTGACCGCCGAGACGGGTTCCAGCAGCTGTATCCGGCCGGCGGCCGCGGCCTCCCGCAACGCGAGCGCACCCGCCGCCTGAAACGCGGCATCCGAAGAGTCAACGCTGTGGGCCTTGCCGCCGACCAGCGTCACGCGGATGTCCACCACCGGGAATCCCGCCGAGACGCCTTTCTGCATCTGGGCGCGGACGCCTTTCTCGACCGACCCGATGAACGTCCCGGGGATGACGCCGCCTACGGTCTTATCAACAAACTCGAAGCCGGCGCCGCGTTCGAGCGCCTCGACTTCGATGTCACAGATCGCATACTGGCCGTGCCCGCCGGACTGTTTGACGTACCGCCCGTGCCCGGTGGCCGGCGCCGCAAACGTCTCCCGCAGCGGCGTCACCACCTGGACGGTCTGGAGCTTCACACCCTGATCGCGCAGCCGGTCCAGCACCACCTCGCCATGGGCCTCGCCCATGCACCACAGGATGAGCTGGTGGGTTTCCGAATTGCGCTCGACGCGGAGGGTCGGATCCCCGGCGGCAACCTTGCCCAGGCTCTTGGCGAGGGCGTCCTCGTCACTGCGCGTGGCCGCTTCGACGGCGACAGGCATGAGCGGCTCCGGCATTTCCCAGGCCACCACCAATAGCGGTGTCTCCTTGGCGGAGACGGTATCGCCGGTCTCGGCGTTGCCCAGTTTGGCGATCGCGCAGATGTCACCGGCCACGCAGTACGGCACCGGCCGCAGGCTCGCCCCCAGCGGCGAGTACAGATGCGCGAGCCGTTCGTCGCTGTCGTGGTCCTCGTGGCCCCGCTCCGCCAATCCGCGCCCGCCCACGTGCACGGCCGAGTCCTCCCGCAGGGTGCCCGAGAAGATGCGCACCAGGCAGATTCGTCCGAGGAACGGATCGATCGTGGTGCGCACCACCTCTCCCACCAGGGGGCCGCCGGGATCACAACTCAGCGGGCCGGCCGGCGAGCCGGCAAGGTCCGTCACGGCCGGCAGGTCATGCTCCAGCGGCGACGGGAACGCCCGGATGAGCATGTCCAGGAGCTCCGTCATGCCCAGTCCCGTCTCCGCAGAGGCGGCCAGCACCGGAAAGAACGATCCGCGCGCCACGGCCGTTTCCAGGTCGCCCACCAGGACGTCGACGTCGATCTGCTCGCCGCCCAGGTAGCGGTCCATCAGCGACTCGTCCTCGCTCTCGGAGATGATCCCTTCAATCAGCGTCCCGCGTGCTTCCTCCGCGGCGGCCAGCTCCTCCGGCGTGGCATCGCGGACAGCCGGCTCCGCACCGCCCTCGGCATAGTCCGAAACGGTCCCGGAGAGGAGCCCCAGCAGGCCGGTCGTCGTACCCTCCGTACGGATGGGGAGGTATGCCGGCACCACCGAGTCGCCGAAGGCACGCTGGCACGCGGCGACGGCGGCCTCATAGTTGGCCCGCGGATGGTCCAGCCGGCTGACCACTACTGCCCGGGGCGTACCAAGCTGATCGCATTCCGCCCACAGGGCAGTGGTGGCCGCGTCGATGTCGTCCAGGGCCGAGACCACGAACAGTGCTGCGTCAGCGGCGCGCAGCCCGGCGCGCAGTTCGCCGGTGAAGTCTCCGTAGCCCGGGGTATCGAGCAAATTCACCTTGATGCCGTCGACTACCAGCGGCGCGACGGAGAGCACCACGGAGCGCTGCTGGTGGACCTCGGACGGTTCGGAGTCGCTGACGGTGGTGCCGTCAACAATCGAGCCCATCCGCGTGATGGTTCCGGCGGCGGCGAGCAGCGCCTCGAGCAGCATCGTCTTGCCGGCCCCCGAGTGCCCCACGAGCGCCACGTTGCGGATCTTCTCCGGCGTGTCTGCCGGTGCGCCCGCGGACGCATCGGGCCGCCGGAGATCGGAACTGCCGCGGCCGGGGCCCTTGCCCCGGCCATTAGTGCCTTTCACAGACATCGTCGTCTCCTGGCATCCTGGTGGTCAGCCGCCGTGCGGCCTTTGTAAAAGATTCGACACCCTCGGACGGCGTTGAGCAAGAGGGCAACGTTGTGTACGCTCGTACACATGGCGAATTACTTCGCGGATGATCCGCGCACAAACCGGGAGCGGATGCTCGCAGGCGACTTGTACATTTCCGATGACCCGGACAACGAGCGCGAATCCAAACGGGCCGTGAAGCTGCAGTCGGAGTACACGGCAGCCTATGCGGAGGACCCGGACGGGGCGCGGCCCATCCTGGCGGACCTTCTGGGTTCCCTGGGCGACGACGCGCACATCAAGCCGCCGCTGTACGTCGACTACGGCACGTTCATCACGGTCGGGGCCCGCACGTTCATCAATTACAACCTCACGGCCCTGGACGTGGCCCCGATCATCATCGGCGAGGACTGCCAGATCGGTCCGAACGTGCAGCTCCTGACGCCGACGCACCCGGTCGAGCCCCAGCCGCGGCGCGACCGCCTGGAAGCTGCAAAGCCGATCACCATCGGCGACAACGTGTGGCTCGGCGGCGGCGCGATCGTCCTGCCCGGCGTCACCATCGGTGACAACTCCGTAATCGGCGCGGGGGCGGTGGTCACGAGGGACGTCCCGGCGAACTCCGTGGCGGTAGGGAATCCCGCCCGCGTTGTCCGCGAAATCTGACCCCGGTGGCGACGCGCCGGTTTGATCCGGACAGGCGGGACCGGATCATCGATTCGGCCCTCGAGGTCATCGCTGCCCGCGGAGTGGCGGGCACGTCGCACCGCAAGATCGCCGACCATGCCGGAGTGCCCCTCGGCTCCATGACGTATCACTTCACGGCCATGGACGAGCTTCTGGGGGAAGCATTCAGGCGCTTTGCGGATACAGTCGCCGACGGCTTCGAGGTCCGGCTGGGCAACGCGGCCAATGCGGATGCGGCACGGCAGGCCGTGGTGGACCTGATCCACGTCGACCTGCTGGACAGCCAGCGGGACCTGGTCCTCACCCTCGAGCTCTACACGCTCGCCGCCCGCGAGCCGGTGTTCCGCGAGATCACGCGGGACTGGATGAGCCGGAGCCGGCATGCCCTGGAGCGCCATTTTGACCCTGCCACCAGCAGGATGCTCGACGCGCTGATCGAAGGGCACTTCATCCACGCCGCTCTCGATACCGAACCCCATGACCGCTCCATCACGGTGGACGCCGTCAACCGCATCACGGCCGTACCCTCAAGCCCAAACGACTCTCCCGGAAAGTTCTGACCGAATGACCCTCACCTTGAACACCAACGTCAAGGCCGCCACGGTGGCCACCTTCCTGGTCTTCGGCATGAACGGGCTGGTGTTCGCCAGCTGGGCGGCGCGCATCCCGGCCGTAACGCAGACCCTGAACCTGACTTCCGGACAGATGGGCACGCTGCTGCTGTGCATCGCCGTCGGATCCCTGGTTGCCCTGCCGTCCGCGGGGTGGGTGGTGGGCCGGATCGGCACAGCAAACACCATCCGCGGAGCTGGCCTGCTCGCGGCTGCCGCCGCAGCGGGCATCGCCTTCGCCCTCATGGCAGGTTCCGTGCCCGCCACCGCCGTGGCCCTTTTCTTCTACGGCATGGGAATCGGGCTGTGGGACGTCGCGCAGAACACCGAAGGCGCCGACGTCGAGCACCAGCTGGGCCGCACCGTCATGCCCCAGTTCCATGCCGCCTTCAGCGGCGGAGCCTTTCTCGGCGCCGTGATCGGGGCGGCCCTGTCCGCCCTGGGCGTCGGGCTTCCGGAGCACCTGCTGGTCATTGCGGTCATCGTGGTTGTCCTGTCCCTGACCGCGCCCCGCTACTTCCTGCCTGCTGAACCGGCCGGCGTTTCCGGCCCCGCGGCGGACGCCCCCGCACGGCACGCCAAGGCCCCCACCGCCTGGAAGGACGGCCGCACCCTGCTCATCGGCGTCGTGGTGCTCGGCGCCACGCTCACCGAGGGCGCCGGAAACGACTGGATCGCCAAGGCCGCCGTGGACGGCCTGGGCGCCATGGAGTCCACCGGCGCGCTCTTGTTCGCGCTGTTCGTCGCGGCAATGACGCTCATGCGCTTCCTCGGCGGCCGGGCGATCGACAGGTTCGGGCGCGTGGCGGTGCTGCGGGCCAGCATGGCAGCCGCCGCCGTGGGGCTGGCCCTGTTCGTCTTCGCCGGGAACCTCGTCCTGGCCGGTGCGGGGGCAGCGCTCTGGGGCATGGGTGCCGCCCTGGCCTTCCCGATGGGCATGTCTGCGGCCGCCGATGACCCCCGGCACGCTGCGGCGAGGGTGTCGGTCGTCTCCACGATTGGCTACGTGGCGTTCCTGGCAGGACCGCCGCTGCTGGGCTTCCTCGGCGACCTCACGGGCATCCACCTGGCCCTGTTGGCCATCGGCGCGCCGATCCTCCTCGCCCTGTGGCTCGCCCGCGCGGCGGAGCCGCTGGCCACCGAGTCAGGCCTTAAATGACGCCCGCCCTGACGCGGCCAGACACGGCCCCGGGTGATCCGGCCCGGCCCTATCCGCCGATGTACGACATCTCGATCCTGCGGGCCGCGGGGGCGTCCGCCACAGCGGGAGTGTCGGCGCTGCGCTGCTCGGAGTAGCGGTCCGCGCGGCCGCCCCAGAGGGAGGACAAGGCCACGGAGAGGTCGGCGTCGGAGGCGCCGCCGCGCAGGAGTGCCCTCAGGTCAGTGCCGGCCGTGGCAAACAGGCACGTGAAGAGCTTGCCGTCGGCGGACAGCCTCGCGCGCGTGCAGCCCCGGCAAAAGGCCTGCGTGACGCTGGAGATGACCCCGATTTCACCGCTGCCGTCCCGGTAGCGCCAACGCTCGGACGTCTCGCCGGGGTAGTTCGGCGCCACCGGGTCCAGCGGAAACACCGCGCCGATGCGGGCCAGGACCTCGGCGGAGGGCACAACCTGGTCCATCTTCCAGCCGTTGGATGCCCCAACATCCATGTACTCAATGAACCGGAGGATGAACCCGGATCCCTTGAAGTGCCGGGCGGTGTCCACGATGTCCTGGTCGTTCTTCCCGCGCTTGACCACCATGTTGATCTTCACGGGCCCCAGCCCCGCCTCGTGGGCGGCGTCGAGGGCGTGCAGGACCTTGGCCACGGGATAGCCGGCGTCGTTCATGGCCTGGAACGTTTCCTCCCGGACCGAGTCCAGGGACACGGTAATGCGGTTCAGCCCCGCGTCCTTGAGGATCCGGGCCTTCTGCGCCAGCACCGAGCCGTTGGTGGTCATGGCCAGGTCCGGCGCCCGCCCGTCGGGGGTCCGCAGCCGGGCCAGCATGCGGACCAGGACCTCAAGGTCCTTCCGCAGCAGGGGTTCCCCGCCGGTCAGCCGGATCTTCAGTACTCCGTGGGCCACGGCAATCGACGCCAGCCGGGTGATTTCCTCAAACGTCAGCAGCTGCTCCCGGGGCATGAAGACATATTCCCTGCCGAATATCTCCCGGGGCATGCAATAGACGCAGCGGAAATTGCACCGGTCCGTGACTGAAATCCGCAGGTCCCGGAGGGGCCGGTGGAAGGTGTCGGTGATGGATGTGGCGTCCATGCAGCGCCCTTTCAAAGCGGCAGCAGCGTCCACCGCTCGTATATCTCCCAGCGTATGCCCGCGGGCGGGCCCCCACAATGACAGCCGCCAATGGCCGGCCCCTGGACCGGAGCCGGGTCACATCCTGCGTTTGGTCCTTGCCGTCGCCGGTGCCGTCCACGGGTCCTCCGGCCAGGGGTGCTTGGGATAGCGTCCGCGCATCTCGGCACGGACCTGCGCGTAGGGTCCGGACCAAAACGAGGCGAGGTCGTCGGTGACCGCTAGGGGCCGCCTGGCCGGCGACAGCAGGTGGAACAGCACCGGCACCCTCTCCCCCGCCAGCCGCGGCGTCGCTGCCCAGCCGAAGCATTCCTGCAGCTTGACCGCCACCACCGGCCGGCCGCCGTCGTCGGCTGCGTCCGGATAGTCGATGCGCACCCGGGAACCGCTGGGCACCTCGAGCCACTCCGGAGCCAGCTCGCCCAGGCGGGCGGCGTCTGGCCACGGCAGCAGCCTGCGGAGAGGATCTGCCAGGTCGATGCCGTTCGTGGCGGCCCCGCCGGCCAAGGCCTCCAGCTCCGGCGCCAGCCATTCGTCCAGCCGCCCCAGCAGCGCCTGGTCGGAAACGTCCGGCCAGGGTTCCCCCAGTTCCCGGTGCAGCAGGGCGAGCCGGCGGCGCAAGCCGTCTGCCGCCGTCGACCATCCGATGGTGCCGAGCCCTTCCTTCTTCAGCGCGCGGGCCACCGCCGCCCGCCCCTCCTCCATGGACGGCCTGACCGGCGTGGATGACAGCGCGATCGCTCCCAGCCGGCGTTCCCGTCGGGCGGTCACGCGGCCCTGGTTGAACCCCGCTTCCACCGTTTCCTCCATGAGGTGCCGGGCAGCGGCCTCTGCCGTGTCCGCCGTCAGCGGCGCCGCGGAGCGGATGACGGCGCCGGTCCCGGCCGCGTCGCGTCCTTCGGCGCGCGACACCTCCGCGACGGCCAGCCACTCGTGCCCGGTCAGCGGGCTGCCGGCCGGGAGCCCGGCCCTGGTGCCGGAGGACAGCAGGTAGCGCTCCGGCCCCTGCCCCGGCACGCGGCGCGCCACACGGTCCGGAAACGCGAGGGCGACGACGAACCCGACGGCCGCTGCGCCGGTCACCGGGACAGCAGGTTGGGAAGGCGCGACGCCGGCGGCTTCCTTGCGCGCGATCGATTCCATGCGCCGGACATCCTCCGCCCAGCGCCGCGCCGCCGGGTCGGCCCCCGTCCGAAGGGTGCTCAGCAGCCGCGTCAGGTCGGCGCCGGGGGCGCGCTGGTCCCCGGCAACCAGGGCGACCGCCTCCGCCGCCGTCCGGTGGCCCACGGCGGCGGCACCGTCCAGCAGGGCGCGGGCCAGCCGGGGGTCCGCGGGAATCCTGGCCAGGGTTTTGCCGAGGCACGTGGCGTGCCCGTCCGGTTCCACCGCGCCGAGCTCGCGCAGCACTTCAACGGCCTCGTCCATCGCCGCCCGCGGCGGGGCGTCGGGCAGGGCCAGTCCCCGCCCGCCGGGTGCTCCCCAACAGGCAAGGACAAGGGCCGCACCCGTCAGGTCGGCCACGGAGATCTCCGGTGTCCTGTGGGCCGGCGCGGCTCCGAACGTCTTCTGGTCGTAGCAGCGGACCACCTGCCCGGGGCCCTGCCGTGCGGCGCGTCCGGCGCGCTGATCGGCGGACGCGCGGGAGCAGGACACTGTCACCAGGCCGGACATGCCGCGCGCGGAGTCCCTGCGCGGCTCGCGGGCAAGCCCTGCATCGATGACCAGCCGGACTCCCGGAACCGTGAGGGAGGATTCGGCGAGTCCCGTGGAAACGATGATCCGCGGCGGGCCGCCCGCGTCCCGCCCTGAGACGGCGCGGTCCTGCGCCTCCGGGCTGACCTGTCCGTGTAGCTCCAGCACCTCGGTGCCCGTTCCAACCCGGCCGCGCAGGCGGCCCGCGACGTGGGAGACCTCCCGGGCGCCGGGGAGGAACACCAGGGCGTCAACGTTCAGGTCGCGTGCCAGCGCTTCGGAGTGCGCGGCCGCGGCGGTGTCGGCCACATGGTCAAGGAACGCGCGGGTCACGCCCCGCGGGTCCAGTCTCGGCACCGGCGGTGGCGCCCAGCGGGTTTCCAGGGGGTACAGCGCGGAGGGGCAGTCGACGACGGGAGCCGGGCCGCCGCCGTCGTTCTCCCCCGCCGGAGCATCGCCGATCAGGGCCGCGAACCGCGGCGCGTCCAGCGTGGCGGACATGGCCACCAGCGTGAGGTCGCCGCGCAGCTGGCGGACCTCGGCGAGCATGCCGATCAGCAGGTCTGTCTCCAGCCCGCGTTCGTGAACCTCGTCGAGGATGACGGCGTCCACGGCCTCCAGGCCGGGGTCCGAGAGCAGACGCTGCAGCAGGATGCCGGGGGTGACGAACTCGACCACCGTGCTGGAGCCGGCCTGGCGTTCACCGCGGACCGTGTACCCCACGCGGTCTCCCAGCCGGCTGCCGTCCAGGGTGGCAAGCCGCCGCGCCGCGGAACGCGCGGCCACTCGGCGCGGCTGGGTCACGACGATCCGCGGGCCGTTCTTCCGTGCGGCGCTGGCGGCGATATTTGCGAGAAGGGGCGGGACCAGGGTGGTCTTGCCCGTGCCCGGGGGCGCCTGCACCACGGCCGTTCCGCCGGCGCCCTGCGCGCGCAGCGCTTCTGCAAGCAGCCCCAGCGAATCCGCGAAAACCAGCCCCGTTTCGATGGCGCCCAAATCGAAGGGCCCGTGGGGAGGAACGGGTGCAGGAGGCCTAGCCGGTGAAGTCACCCGTCCATTGTGCCTATAATCCTTGGGCGCATTGTCCTCAGGACGGTAAGCCTTGGGCCGGGTGCCCGGCGCTCCGGCCGTTCCTGTGAGAAGCCATAGCTTGCCTGAGGTAAGCTGTCCAACCACGCCCGCTGGTCTTCGTGACACCCACTGGTCTTCATGACAAGGGAATATCGGCGCAATGGTGTAGGTTGCATATCCGTCAGAGTAGAACGCCAGAAAAGAGAAGCACCTAAGTGGCAACCGATTACGACGAAGTACGTTCCGACGTCAAGGAATCCCAGGACAACTCCCTGGAGGCGCTGCAGTCCGCAAACGCCCCTGATGCCCGCAGCGTGGTCCGTGAGCTGGATGAAGCAGATGCGATGGACGACTCCATCGTTCCCGGTGGTGAATTTGTGGCCGAGGAACTCGTGGTCCAGGTGGTCCCCCAGGCGGAGGACGAGTTCACCTGTTACTCATGTTTCCTGGTCCGGCACCGGTCACAGATCGCCCGCGAAAAGAACGGGCACGCTTACTGCATCGAATGTGAAGGCTAGGCTCCCGCTGGCGCGGCTGCGAATTTCCAGCCGCACCGCAGGGTAGTTTTGCGGGGCCGCCTCCCCTGGGAAGGCGGCCCGGAACAAGTGCTGCGCTGGCACCTGCCTGCCGCCGCCTGGACCGCCGGCGGTAGGCCGCAGACCGCAGACCGCCGCTCCAGCAACCCCCGAATACCGCGCCCGCCCCGCCGGCCAGCAATAGAACCGGCAGGGCGCTCCCGGCCAACGAGCTACCCGCCAAATACCGGGCCGGTAGCCATAATTTGTGGAGTCGAAGGCCTGTACGGCCTCCTCCTGAAAGCTATTGAACTAGCACCGCGAGGCCGCGACGCTGCCATGCAGCCAGCGCGCGAGCCCGTCGCCGACCAGATCTGCAGTCCCTGCGGCGCCGCGCGATGGAGCCACAACTGAGCCCGCGTCGCCACGAGAGAGGCGCGGCCAACCCCGCCGCAGGATGCCCTCGCACAGGGCCAGCGATCTGCGCCCACCAACTCCCCTACTGCCGTCCTACAGACGCGCCCGCCGACCTCGACGACCCTGTGAGCCACGTCATGGAAAAACCTTGACAAACTTGTACAACTCTTTCCATACTGGAGGGGCAAGGGTTTCAACGAGGCAACTGGAGGACCAATGGCGGCCAAACTCACCGACGTCGCAAAGCTGGCGGGCGTCTCGCTCGCCACGGCGTCACGGGCGTTCGGAGACCCCGGCCGGCTGGCGGCAGAAACCCGCCAGAAGGTGATGGACGCTGCTGTCCAGCTCGGCTACGAAGTGCCGGGACTCACGGGCAGCCGGACTTTCGGCGTCGTCGTGCCGGACATCTCCAACGCGGTCTTCGCCGCCCTCATCAAGGCCATCCAGGACCAGGCCTGGCACGGCCGCCACCGGATGGTGCTGGCCGACACCGCCGAATCCTCCGCCCGCGAACGGGACCACCTCGCAGCCTTCGCCACCGGGGTGGACGGCATCATCCTGTGCTCGCCGCGTCTCCCCTCGGACCAGATCCACAACCTCGCGGGCAGCGCACCGCTCGTGGTCATCAACGGCGAGGCCGACCACGCCGCACGCGTCCTGATGGAGGCCGGCGAAGGCCTCCGCCAGGCCGTGGAACACCTCCACGCGCTCGGCCACCGCAAGCTCGCCTACATCCCCGGACCGGCATCGTCATGGGCCAACGGCCAGCGCGTTTCCGCCATCACGCGCCTCTGTGACGAGTGGGGCATTGAACTGGTCACCGTGGGCAACCAGAACGCAACGGTCGACGGCGGCCTGGCCGCCGCCGCATCGGTCGTCGCCAGCGGCGCCACCGCCGTCATCGCCTACAACGATCTCGTGGCAATCGGCATGCTCGCCGGCGCCCGGACGCTCGGCTACCACTGCCCGGAAGACATCAGCGTGGTGGGCATCGACGACCTCGACATTGCCGCCGCCGCCGAACCCGGGCTCACGTCCGTGCGGGTTCCCATCAGCCGCAGCGGTTCCCTCGCCCTTGAACTCCTCCTCGAACAGATCGCCGGCAAACCGACGGCCACCGAGGCTGTCCACCTCAATTCACAGCTCATCGTGCGCGGCTCCACCTTCGCGGCGCGCACCGCCGACCACACCCTCCAGGGAAAGTAACCATGAGAATCGTCATCGCAGACCCCAACCTGATGCCCCAGCGGGCAGTGTTCGAGGAAGAGCTCCCGAACGGCACCGTCACGTCCTGGCACGACAGCTGGAACGAGCACTCGGTGCTGACCGACCTCAAGGACGCCGACGTCTACGTCGGGCCAAAGTTCACCGCCGCCATGGGCGCAGAGGCGCGGAACCTTCGCCTCGTGCACGTCGCCGGTGCGGGCTACGACGGCATCGACGCCGCCGCCCTGCCCGCCGGGGCGGTCTGCGCCAACACCTTCCACCACGAGGGCTCCATCGCCGAACACATCGCCACCGTGCTGGTGGCGCTCCGACGCAACCTCCTGGGCCAGGACGCCGCCCTCCGCACCGGACTCTGGGCCTCGTCGGTCTACTCCACGGAGATCCCCCAGCCGGAGACACTGCGCGGAGCGGTGGTGACGTTCCTCGGGTTCGGCCACATCGGCAGCGCCGCCTGGAGACTCCTTCAGGCCTTCGGCGCCGAAGGCATCGCGATCACCCGCAGCGGCTCGGTCAACCCCGGGGACCACGCACTCCGCTGGTCCGGCACCACAGACCGTCTTCGCGAAGCCCTCAGCGAATCCGACGTGCTCGTGGTCAGCATCCCCCTTGACGCCGGCACCACGTCCTTAATCGGCGCCGCCGAACTGGACGAACTCGGCCCCCACGGGCAGCTCGTCAACGTCGCCCGCGGACCCGTGGTCGACGAAATCGCACTCTACGAGGCTTTGAAGGACCGGCGGATTGCCGGCGCCGCCGTCGACGTCTGGTACCAGTACCCCGGCACCGACGGGCGCGGCGAACCCGCCGCCAAGCCGTTCGGCCGGCTCGACAACATCATCATGACCCCGCACTCCTCCGGCGTCACGGCCGAGACCTTCCGCGGCCGCGCCCGCGAAATCGCCGAAAACATTACCCGCCTGTCCGCGAACCAGCCCCTGAAGAATGTAGTGATCTCCCGATGACCCGAAAAATCGTCGACGTCGACGTCCTCATCACCAGCCCCAGCCGCAACTTCGTCACCCTGAAAATAACGACCGACGACGGCATCGTCGGCTGGGGCGACGCCACCCTGAACGGCCGCGAGCTCTCCGTCGCCAGCTATCTCTGCGACCACCTCGCCCCGGCACTGCTGGGCAGGGACGCGGACCGGATCGAAGACACCTGGCAGTACTTCTACCGGGGCGCGTACTGGCGCCGCGGGCCGGTGACCATGGCCGCCATCGGCGCCATTGACCTGGCACTCTGGGACATCAAGGGCAAGGCCCTGGGCGTCCCCGTCTACCAGCTCCTCGGCGGCGCGGCCCGCGACAAGATCCTCACCTACACCCACGCCACCGGCTGGGACCTTCCCGAGCTCCTCGACTCCGTGGAACAGCGCCGCGAACAGGGATTCCGGGCAGTCCGCGCCCAGTCCGGCGTTCCGGGCCTGGACAAGGTCTACGGCGTCACCAGGGGAGCCGCCAGCTACGAACCAGCCGGCCGCGGCGCCGGACCGGTCGAAGAAGACTGGGACACCTCGGCCTACCTGCGTCACGCCCCCAAGATCCTCTCCGCGGTGCGTGAGCACGTGGGCCCGGAACTGAAGCTGCTCCACGACGTCCACCACCGGCTCAACCCCACCGAAGCCGCCCGTCTGGCCAGGTCCCTCGAGGACGTGGACCTGTTCTGGCTTGAGGACGTCACGCCGGCCGAGAACCAGAGGCTGCTGCGCACCCTGCGCCAGCAGACCACCATTCCGCTGGCCATCGGCGAAGTCTTCAACACCGTCTGGGACTGCGAGCAGCTCATCACCGAACGGCTCATCGACTTCATCCGGACCGCCGTCGTCCACGCCGGGGGCATCTCCCACGTCCGCAAGATCCTCGCCCTCGCTGAGGTCTACCAGATCAAGGGCGCCCCGCACGGGCCCTCCGACGTCTCCCCGATCAACCTGTCCGCCTCGCTGCACCTCGGCCTGGCCACCAGCAACTTCGCCATCCAGGAATACATGGGCTATGACCCGCTCGTGTCCGAGGTCTTCCGCTCCAGCTTCCGCTTCGAGGACGGCTACCTCCACCCCGGTGACGAGCCCGGCCTCGGCGTCCAGGTGGACGAGCAGGCAGCCGCCCGCTTTCCGTACAAGCAGGCGTACCTGCCCATCGCCCGGGAGCTCGACGGCTCCATGAAGGATTGGTGACCGTGGGTACCTCCGGCATTCCCCCGCTGTCATCGAAGACGCCCGGAATCCTGCGGCGGCCGGCCGCCCCGGCTGCCGGGATCGTGCACCTGGGCCTCGGCAACTTCCACCGCGCCCACCAGGCCGTCTACACCGACGCCGCCGTCACCGCCCACGGCGGGGACTGGGGCATCATCGGGGTCGCCAGCCGGTCCTCGGCCATCCCGGACGCCATGCACGCCCAGGACATGCTCTACACTGTCGTCGAAATCTCGCCCGAAGGGTCAAAGTTCTCCGTCCCCCGGGTCCACACGGACGCCTTCACTGCGGCCGGCAACCCGGACCGGGTCATCAAGGCCATCGGCAACGCCGCCACCCGCATCGTGTCCCTCACGGTCACGGAGAACGGCTACAACTACACGCCGGCCACCGGTTCGTTGAACGCCTTGGACCCGGCAATCCAGCACGATCTGCTGCACCCCGCCGCACCGCGGACGCCGATCGGACAGATCGTCCGCGGCCTGCAGCACCGGTCCCGCACCCACGCCGAGCCGGTGACCATCCTCAGCTGCGACAACCTGGCGGACAACGGCCACCACACGCAGCGGCTGGTCCGCGACTTTGCCTCCCGGCTGCCGTCGGCCGAAGCCGCCGAAACCCTGGCCTTCATCGACACGCGCACCAGCTTTCCGTCCTCCATGGTGGACCGGATTGTGCCCGCCACCACCGATCATTACCGCAGGCTGGTCACCGACCGGCGCGGCTACACGGACCGCATCCCGGTGCCGGCCGAACCGTTCACCATGTGGATCGTCGAGGACAACTTCATCGCTGGACGCCCCGCCTGGGAGTCGGGCGGCGCCGTGTTCTCCGATGAGGTAGCCGGCTACGAGCAGCTTAAGGTCCGCCTGCTCAACGGCACCCATTCCCTCATCGCCTATCTCGGTGCCCTGTCGGGCGCGGTCACCGTCCCCGAATCCGTCTCCCACACCCATATTGAACTGGCCGCACGCTCGGTTCTCAGGAACGAGTACCTGCCCAGCGTTTCGGTTCCGGCCGGAGTGGACGTCACCGCCTACGAGGAACAGCTCTTCTCCCGCTGGCGGAACACCGCGCTGGGCCACCGCACCAGCCAGGTGGGCTCAGACGGCTCGGTGAAACTGCGCCAGCGGATCCCGCTGCCGGCACTGCAGATGCTCGACGACGGCCGGATGCCCCAGCTGCTGGCCCTCACCACCGCCGCGTACCTGTCATGCATCGCCCCGCTCGCAGGGTTCCGCCCCGGCCCGCAGGCCGAAGCAATGGAAGATCCCGCCCGGGGCCTTCTGTCCGGCCTCGCCGCAGGAGCCCGCTCCGGCCGGGAGCTGGCCGGCAAGGTCCTCGGCGACCACCACCTGCTCGGCGAGGAACTGGCCGAACGCGCCGAGTTCATCGACCGCACCGGCGAATTCATCGACATCATCCGTTCCGCGGGCCCGCTGGCCGCGATCGCAGAAGCCAGCGCCCGCTCCGCCCTGAGTACCGCCACAACCCGGAGCACACCATGACCACCCAAACCATTCCCGCAACGCACACTGCCGGGCTTCCCTCCGGCACCGAGGCAGCAGTGCTCCACGGCGCCGGCGATCTCCGCATCGAACACCGGCCGCTGGCGGCCCTTGGCCCGAACGACCTCCTGGTCGAGATGCGCTCCGGCGGCATCTGCGGTTCGGACATGCACTACTACGCCGACGGGCGCAACGGCACCAACGTGCTCCGCCAGCCCACCGTCCTGGGACACGAAGGCGCCGGCGTAGTCATCGCCGCCGGTTCGCAGGCCAGGGTCGCCGCCGGCACCGCCGTCGTCATTGAACCGGCCCTCCCCTGCGGCCACTGCACCACCTGCCTCTCGGGCCGGTACAACCTCTGCCCGGCCGGAACCTGCTTCGGCTCCCCGCCCACGGACGGCCTCTTTGCCCGGCACGTCGTGGTGCCGGAACGGGCCGTCCACGCACTCCCGGACACGATCCCGGCGGAAATCGGGGCCGCGATCGAACCGCTCGCCGTCGCCGTCTGGGCCGTCGAACGTGCACAGGTCCAGAAAGGGCAGCGCGTGCTGATCACCGGTGCCGGACCTATCGGCCTGCTGGTCTCCCGGGTCGCCGCCGCCAAAGGCGCCCGTGAGATCGTGGTGACGGACGTGAATGACGACCGGCTCGCCGTCGCCACGAAGTTCGGCGCAACGCGCACCATCAACACCGCATCCGCACCGTTGGACCTCACCGAGATAGACCGGCTGATCGAATGCTCCGGCAACACGAAGGCCCTGGCCGACGGCATCCGGACGCTGGCCCCGGCAGCCCGCGCCACAGTCGTCGGCCAGGCCCGTCCCACCGTGGACGGCATCCCGCTCGGGTTCCTCCAGCGCTACGAAATCGACCTTGTGACCGCGTTCCGTTACGCCAACGCATTTCCGACGGCGATCGAACTCGCCTCCTCCGGGACGGTGGACCTTCGGTCCATCATCACCGGCACTTACCCCCTCAAGAACGCCGCGGCCGCGCTCACAGCCCCCGTGACGGACCCGACCAACCTCAAAGTACTCATCACCTACTAATTCACCGGCACCAGACCGCTGGGTTGAGCCTGTCGAAACCAAGAACCGAATCCCGGCAGGCCTGATCACCAACGGACATCCATTCAAAGGAGTATGGAAATGACCTCAGCAGCGCACGTTCCCCCCGGGGCAGTGGATCAAAGCAAGGTCCGGAAGGCCGCCGTCGCGGGCCTCATCGGCACCACCCTGGAGCTCTACGACTTCGTCATCTACGGCACCGCCTCGGCCCTGGTCTTCAGCAAGCTGTTCTTCCCGAACATCTCGCCCACCGCCGCTCTCCTCGCCAGCTTCACCACGTTCGCGGTCGGGTTCCTGTTCCGCCCCCTCGGCGGCATCTTCTTCTCCCACTTCGGAGACCGCCTCGGCCGGAAGTGGATTCTGGTTGTCACGCTCCTGCTGATGGGCGGTGCAACGCTTGCCATCGGCCTGCTGCCGACCTTCGACCAGGTGGGCCTGCTCGCCCCGCTCCTGCTGTGCGTGTGCCGCGCAGCCCAGGGCTTCGGTGCCGGAGCCGAACAGTCCGGCGGCGCCACGCTGCTGACCGAATCCGCCACTCCCGGAACCCGCGGCAAGCTGGCCTCGCTGATCATGGTCGGCGCCGCCGCGGGAACCGCCCTCGGCGCCCTGGTATGGATCGCCGCACAGTCACTGGCCCCCAATGACATGCTCACGTGGGGCTGGAGGCTGGTCTTCCTCTCCAGCATCTTCGTCACCGTCGCCGCGCTCATCATCCGGCGCAAGCTGGACGAATCCCCGGTCTTCGAAGAAATCAAGCAGGCCCGCACCGAACCCCCGGCCCCGCTGCGCGAAGTCGCGAAATTCGGCAAGGCCAACGTCCTGCGCGTTGTCCTCATGAACTTCGGCGTCAGCACCCAGTCGTACACCATCCAGGTGTTCATGGCGTCGTACCTGATCACCGTGGTGGGAACCGACCCGAAGTTCATCCCGCCGGTGCTGCTTATCGGTGCCCTCTGCGGCGGTGTTGCGGCGGTTTCCTTCGGAATCCTGTCTGACAAGATCGGGCGCCGGCGCGTCGTCTCGCTCATCACCGCAGCGCTGGTCCTTTTCCCGGCTCCGGCCTTCATGCTGCTGACCACCGGCTCTCCCGTGGCCATCGTGCTGGTCATCATCGTGGGCTTCATGCTGGCCTGCCAGGGCGTCGTGGGCGTCCACATGAGCTACTTCCCGGAGATCTTCGGCAGCCGCTACCGCTACGCCGGCGTCACCCTGGGCCGCGAGTTCTCCTCCATCATCGGCGGCGGCATCGCCCCGATGGTCTGCGCGGGGCTGCTGGGCCTCTTCAGCAATTCCTGGGTCCCGGTTGCCATCTACATGTCCCTCACGATGCTCGTCAGCTTCATCGCCACCCGGCTTTCGCCCGAAACGCTCAACCGCGACCTGACCGACCCGAACGACGCCGACCGGAACAGCCGCCTTCTGGCGGCGCCCGAGGCGGCGGCCGAGTTAGCCACCACCCGCACGGCCAAGTAAAGGAATCCCATGCCCCGCCTCGCTAACCCCGGCACAATTTCACGGGCGGCCCCGTCCGCCGTCCTCCGCGAAACCCGGGCAGTGGCAGTCCTGCGGGCAAGCCACGCCTCGGACTACGCACCCGTGATCGAGGCGCTGCAGCGCGGCGGCGTGCTCAGCATCGAACTCACGCTGAGCACGCAGGGCGTCTGGGACGAACTTCCCATCCTCCGGGACCGCTTCGGGGACGCCCTGGAGATCGGCGTCGGGACCGTTACCGACGCAGCCGAGGCTGAGGCGGCCCTCGACCTCGGCGCCGCCTACATCGTCACCCCCGTCACGGATCCCGGCGTCATCACCGCCTGCGTCAGCCGCGGCGTGCCGGTCTACCCCGGCGGGCTGACGCCCACCGAGCTGCACGCCGGGTGGAAACTGGGTGCCACGGCCGTGAAGGTCTTCCCCGCCTCCACTGTCGGCGCCGGCTACGTCTCACAGCTCCGCGGCCCGTTTCCGGACATCGAGGTGATTCCCTCCGGCGGCGTCAACATCGACGACGTGCCCGGATGGATCAAGGCCGGCGCCCTGGCCGTCAGCCTCGGCGGGCCGCTGCTTGGCGACGCCTTCAAGGGCGGCGATCTGCAGGAGCTGACGTCCAGGGCGCGGCGCGTCCGCGAGCTGATCGACCGGACGGCGGACCAGATGGGTGGCAAGAAGTGAGCACGGCGCCCTACGTACTGAGCTTCGGTGAGACCATGGCGCTGATGCGCGCCGACCAGGTCGGCCCGCTCGCCCATGCCTCCACCATGAGCCTCGGTATCGGCGGCTCCGAATCCAACGTCGCCATCGGGCTCCAGCGTCTCGGCGTGCAGGCGGTATGGTGCGGCCGCGTCGGGGCGGACGGCCTCGGCCAGCTGGTCGAACGCGAAATCCGCGCCGAAGGCGTAGACGTGCGCATCGCCGTCGATCCTTCCGCCCCCACCGGACTGATGATCAAGGAACGGAGGACACCGGCCACCCAGCGCGTCAGCTATTACCGCGCAGGCAGCGCAGGGTCCCGGATCGCGCCCGGGGACGTCGACGAACAACTCATCACCCGGGCCGGCCTGCTGCACGTCAGCGGCATCACCCCAGCCCTGTCGCCGCAGGCGGAAGCGACCCTGAGGTACGCGATTGACGCCGCCAGGGCGGCGGGCGTGCCGGTGTCCTTCGACCTCAACTACCGCGGGAACCTGTGGTCGCGCGAAGGTGCGGGAAGCGTCTACCGTGACATCATTCCGTTGGCGGACATCGTGTTCGCCGGCGACGACGAGGCCGCCATAGCGGTGGGTGCCGGCGCGCCGGAGGAGCTGGCCCGGCGGATAGCCGCGCTCGGGCCCGGCCAGGCGGTCATCAAGCTCGGCGCGGACGGGGCCCTGGCGATCATCGACGGGCAGTTGTTCCGCCGGGGCGCGGTCGCCGTCGACGTGGTGGACACCGTTGGCGCCGGCGACGCGTTCGTCGCCGGCTACCTGGCCGAATTCATCGGAGGCCGGGGTCCGGAGGACAGGCTGCAGACGGCAGCGGCAACCGGGGCCTTCGCCTGCCTGGTCCCCGGAGACTGGGAAGGCTTCCCGCGCCGCGGCGAACTCAACCTGCTCGGCGCCAAGGAACCCGTCTCCCGCTAGGACTACCGCCTGACCACGACGTCGTCGATGTAGCTGTCACCCATCTGACGGGGGTGCTCGGCGCCAAACTGGACCCTGCTCAGGCTCGTTGCACCGATGCTCACCGCCTTGGAGAAGACGGATGCGCCGTCGAACCAGACTTCGATGGTGGATTTGGCACCATTCGCCCTGACCTGCATCTGGACCCTGTGCCACGTGTTCAACGGGATGCCCTTGGTCGACAGCCTGGTGAACGTGAACGTACCGTCGGGATTCGTGACCCGCAGCCACAGCTGCCCGGTGGCGTTGTCCCGGAACACGTCCGCGACCCGGGTGGCGCCGGAGAAGAACCTGACATAGGGCACGTTGTTCCCGCGGAGCCCGGCCGTCGCGATGTTAATCCAGGCGTCTGCGCCGGCCCTCTTGGTCCGGGCGGGCAGCGCCATGCCCATGTTTGCCACGGAACCAACATCCGCCGTGGCGTGAAGCCTGGCCGAACACGTCCCGGAGTGCGCCTTCGGGCTGGCAACAGCCGCCGTTCCATTGCCCGAGGTCGTCGTGACGAACGGGGACAGCGAGTTGCCCTCGAAGTTGGTGGCGGTCAGCAGCCTGCCCGACAGCGGGCTGGAAGGGGCGGCCGTTCCGGTGCGGCAGGTCGCCGACACGGCCGCGTTGGCGGAACCGAAGATGAGGGAGCTGGAAACCAGCAGCCCGAGGGTTCCGATCGCACCCAGTTTCCTTAGATTGCTCATGGCAGATCCTCACTGTCTTGTTCCGGTCTTAGTCGCAACCGTTGCAGAGGGAAGTGTCTGAAGACCTGGGACGTCGTGTGGCTTTGGAGATGTCGGGGTAACGCAGGGCCAATGTTCGATCCGGCTCCTTGGAAAAACCTTGGAGTTTCCTTGGAGTGCCCCCGCTCCGTGGCTCCCCAAATTGGGGGGTCCTAATGCCCGACGGCGATCAGTGCCAGCGCCGCGTCGCGAGGTTTCTGGAGATCCGGGCCGGTGTAGTTCTCGGACGCCGACAGCCGGTTGACAATGGTGTTCCGGTGGCAGGCCAGACGGTCCGCGGTCGCGACGAGGCAGCCCCGGGCACTACAGGTATCAGGAGCGGCTGTACACGCACTTCATGCAGGAAGGGATGGACGGGGCGGAATAAGAATGCACGGCCAGGCAGTGGTTACCACTGCCCGGCCGTGCATTCGGGAATCAAATTTCGTTGGGCTCCAGGAGGCCGATGCATGTCCACAGGCACGGCCGGCCCGAATCGCTCGGGACGAGCTGGCCCTCCCGTAGTGCTATCTGCACGCCCGCGGGGCCTTGCCAGATCCCCGAGAGTTCGCAGTGCGTGCCGGTGGTTTGTTGCCGTGGCCCCGACGGCCCGACGATCCTTTGGGCCATCCTCTTGGCCGCCGGAATCCGCTTTTTCAATGCTTATTCCTCTCCCGCTGATTCCCGGTAGCTGCTTTCAGGAACATCAGTGATGAACATGTGCCCCGGAGCATGGCTGATGGCGAACGGTGGCCGGGATGCCATCACTGCGCTCTGCGGTGTCACGCCGCAGGCCCAGAACACCGGCACCTCCCCCGGCCGGATTTCCACGGCATCTCCGAAGTCGGGGCGGTTGATGTCGGCAATTCCCAGTTCCTCGGGGGATCCGACATGGACGGGTGCGCCATGGACCATGGGCACCTGTGAAGTGACCCTGATGGCCGTTTCGACCATCTCGGCCGGCATTGGGCGCATGGAGACGACCATCGGCCCGTGGAGGCGCCCAGCGGGAGTGCACTCCACATTTGTCCGGTACATGGGAACGTTGCGGCCGGTTTCGGTGTGGCGCAGCGGGATGCCCTCGCTGGCAAGCGCGGCCTCGAACGTGAAGCTGCAGCCAATGAGCACGGCCACCATGTCGTCGCGCCAGACCGCAGAAACGTTGGGGACTTCGTCGGCGAGGACGCCGTCCTTCCACAGTCGGTACGCCGGAATGTCGCTGCGGATATCGGAGCCGGCCGCCAGTGCACTTTCGTGGCTGCCCGCGGGGATGATGTCGATGACAGGGCAGGCCTTCGGATTGAGCCGGCAGAACTCTATGAATTCGTCGGCGTAGTCGGCGGGCACTGCTATGAGGTTCGCCTGGGTGAAGCCGTCGCTCCATCCGGAGGTGGGCGTCACGAGGCCGTCGCGGAACTGGCGGCGCGCTTCGGCCGGCGCGACAGCGGCGTTCGACTGGTTCATCGCGTGCCGCTTTCCGCCAGTTCAACTGGCGCCTGCAGGTACTCCTCGTCCTCGGCGACGTTGGAGTCCCGGCCGAGCGCCAGGCCCACAAGGGTCAGCAGGCACGCGACGCTGAGGTATACAGCCACCGGGACCCAGCTGTGGAAAGTGCTCTGCAGCAGCGTGAACATGAAGGGCGCGATGGCGCCGCCGATGATTCCGGCAAAGGTGTAGGCCAGCGAGCTGCCGGTGGACCGGAGCCGCGGGGAGAACTGCTCAACAACGAAGGCTGCCTGCGGCCCGTACATGAAGGAGTGGCAGAGCAGGCCCAGGACCGTGCCGACGATCAGCATGGCCGGGGAACGTCCTTCGAGGACGATGAAGAACAGGAACCCCCACACCGCGGCCGCCGCAGCGGCAATGCCGTACACGAGCCGGCGGTTGATGCGGTCAGAGATGTGGCCTGCGAGCGGCATCGTGACCAGCTGGAGTGCCGACCCGATGAGGACGGCCACGAGCACCTGGCCGCGGTCGAAGCCAAGCTCCTGGATGCCGTAGGTGAGTGTAAAGACGGTGCACAGTGCGTAGGTGACGTCCGGGCCAATCCGGCTGAGCATGGCGGCCAGCAGGGGACGGCGCTGGGTGGTGAGGACTTCCCTGATAGGGGCCTTGGGTTTGTCTCCCCTGGCCTCCATGGCTTTGAAGATGGGGGTGTCTTCGAGTTTGAGGCGGATCCAGAGGCCGAAAGCGACCAGCAGGGCGGAGATCAGGAACGCAATTCTCCAGCCGTAGTCGAGGAATTGTTCCTCCGACAGGGCCAGCGTCAGCACGGCAAGCGCGCCATTGGCCATGAGGTTGCCGGCCGGCGGGCCGATCTGCGCCGCGGACGCCCAGAAGCCGCGGCGGTTGGGGTCACCGAATTCGCTGGAGAGCAGCACGGCGCCGCCCCATTCGCCGCCGACGCCGACGCCCTGTGCGAAACGTAGGAACACCAGGATGGCCGGTGCGATGACGCCGATGTTGTCGTACGTGGGCAGCAGACCGATGAGGAAGGTCGCGACGCCAATCAGCATGAGGGTGAAGACCAGGATCTTCTTGCGGCCGATTTCATCCCCGAGCCGGCCGAAGATAATGCCGCCGACCGGGCGGGAAATGTATCCCACGGCATAGGTCGAGAAGGCGAGGAGAGTGCCGGTCACCGGGTCCGAGGCCGGGAAGAAGATGAGCGGGAAAACGATCGCCGCTGCCGCAGAGTAGACGGCGAAGTCGTAGAACTCAAGGGCCGTGCCTGCCAGGCTGGCGGCGAATGCCTTGTACATGCCTTTGCGCCCTACAAAGGGTGCCTGGGTCCCGGAGGCCATTACGGGTTGATTGGCCATGTTTCCTCCATGAAGAGTGTGGAATTCATCGGCTGCTGCGACGGATGATGCTTGCTGCCCGTGGTGTCCAGGCCTGCGACGATGACAGGTGGGGCACAGAAGCAGTTTGTGTGAGGCTTGCCGCCAGCGTGGCCGGAAACCTAGCGTGTGTTGAATTGTCAGATCGTTCAACAATTCTTTCTTGTTGAACAATTTACGCGACGTAGGTCACACCGTCAAGGTTCGACAAAAAATCCGTGGTTGAGGGCAGGGAGGAACCAGGGAGGGTCACGCGTGACAGGAGCCGGACTGGCGCAGGCCGGGTTTCCTGCTCGGAGGCAGTTGCGGCTAGGAGGCGGTTGCGGCTAGGAGGCGTGCACCGCAGTCTGGTGCTCTTCGGACCGGTCGAGATACGACAGCAGGCGTTCGGCTGCCAGCTCGGTGTCGCCGGTCTCGAGGGCTTTGCAGATTTCCTCGTTGTCCTGCAGATAATCCTGGTAGAAGCCGCCGTCGACAGACGCCTTGTGGAAAAAGAGCCTCATCTCGGCGAGCACCTGCGACATGATGGTGTTGAGGCGTTCACTGGACGCCATTGCGACGAGGGCGCCGTGAAAATGCTGGTTGGCGCTGCCGAGGCCTTCGCTGTCCCCCGCCGCGGCTGCGCGCTTGCCCTCCTCGACGGCGGCCCGCACGGATGCGATGCTTTCCGGACTGCCGCCGCCGCGGACGGCACTGACCTCGATGGCCCGCCGCACGGTGTAGACGTCATGTATGTCGCTGACACCCAGGCTGGCAACGAAGACGCCGCGGTTGGGCTGACGGACCACGAGCCGCTCGCTGGCAAGTTCGGCGAACGCTTCACGCACAGTATTGCGGGAGACGCCGAGCTCTTCGGACAGGGCCTCCTCCTTGAGCTTCGATCCCGGCAGGAGGGCGCCTTCCGCGATCTGGAGGCGCAGCTCAGTCGCGACGCGGGTCGCCACGGAGGGAACCGCAACGCGCAGCCTGGACATTCCGCCCGGCGATACCGCTCCGCCGTGAGGGGCCGCCGCAGGTTCGTGGAAGCGGGAATTCTCGGCGTTCGGGTTCACAGGGGCCATACCTCCGAATTTACACGAGCTTCACAACAATCCTATTGCTGAATCGTTGAACGTTCTCCGAGTCGGCTGGCTCTTAGTCCGTGGGTTTGCGCCGCGCTTCCTGCTGATGTTTTTCAAGCTTTTCTTCAGAATCCCTGCGACGCTGACCCACCGTCCGTATCTGGCCGGTGTGCGGCGCCGACTGTTCACTCTTGGCTTGGCCTTGAGCCTGCTTTTCCGCGGCGGCAGGGGCTTGCTGCTCAGAGCCGGTACCTGCATTTTCGCTCATACACAAATCCTCCCACCACCCCGGCCTGGAAGAACTGAAGTCAGGGTTGTCCCCGATAAACTCACTCTAGAAGTTGATGTTCAATGTGGGACGGCTAGTCGAAGGAATAACTCCATGGTCGCTTCATCGTCCCCGGTACCGTTTGACCGGATCATCTTGATTTTTAATCCGGTCAGCAGCCGGAACCCTGCCCAACTGGCCGAGCAGCTGCGCGCCGAAGTGAGCCGCCGCCTACCCGATATGCCCGTTCGTTTGGAGCCAAGTGAGTTCCCCGGCCACGCGCGTGAGCTCGCCCGGACGGCGGCGGCCTCCGGCCGACCCCTGATCGTGTCTGTCAGCGGTGACGGCGGGTACAACGAGGTGGTCAACGGGGTAATGGACGTCGCCGAAAGCCGCGCGGTCTGCGCGGTACTGGCCAGCGGAAACGCCAACGACCACCACCGCAGCACCCCTCGGATTCCGCTGATCGAAGCAATCGTCCGGGGCAGGGTCAGTCGAATCGATCTGCTGCGGCTGACCCATGGGGTGGGAAAGGCTGCCTGGACGCACTACGCCCACTCGTACATTGGCCTGGGGCTGACTCCCGCGATG
Organism: Burkholderia sp. RS01; assembly: GCF_039748055.1. Lineage (NCBI taxonomy): Bacteria > Pseudomonadati > Pseudomonadota > Betaproteobacteria > Burkholderiales > Burkholderiaceae > Burkholderia > Burkholderia sp. RS01. The sequence continues at coordinate 61,479 of NZ_JBDLAK010000022.1, read as the reverse complement.
GCCATCGGAATTGAGCGGGGCAACAAGGGGGTTCTCAAGGAGCTCGTCTCTGTCGTACACACACTGACCCGGCTGCAGCCGTTCGAAATCATCCGTGATGACGGCGCCCGCGCTGTGTTCGACAGCCTCATCCTGGCCAATGTCCCGGCCATGGCGAAGTACGGCAGAATCAGTGAAACCGGCGACCCAGACGACGGGCTGTTCGAGGTCATCATGCTGCCTCACGCCAGTAGATGGCGGATGGCGCTCATGACACTTCGCGCCGTGACGATTGGGCTCGGCGTCCAACCCGGCGTCAGCCGCTACAGCTTCCGGACGACGGAATCCGTTCCCCTGCAGTTCGACGGCGAAGTGAAGACGCTGGCGGCGGGTACGCCGGTGGTGGTGGAATCCGCACACCGCGCGCTCGCTACCCTCGGATAAACGACGGCAAGGAATGGAGGTAGAGCTCCCCAACGAGCCCCCCGCTCCGGGAGGATAATTGCATCGGACGTCAACGGTCAGCCAGACAAGAACCAAGGGCACGAAGGAGTCCGGATGTACACGGTCCCGCGCATCACGGTCGAGGTACCGGTCCTGAGAGTCGGGTCCGGGGCTGCGGACTACGAGAGGCTGGGCAGCTACGTGCGCTCGCTGCGCCGGGAGCACGGCCTGCATATGACGCTACTGCACATCGGCGTGCTGGACGACTTCGCCCAGGACGTCTCGGAGTGGACCAAAGGCATCACGAGTCCCGTTGCAGCCGCCAGGATGACGGCCTCGTGGGTGAAGCGGCTGCCGGTAATGAAAGGCTTCTCGGGGCGGGCCGAAAAGCTGATCGTCCTGGGCGGCGGCAATGTGTGCGGACTCGAAGTGGACGTGCCCACGAGCGTGCGGGACTTCCAGGTCTCACTCGTGCAGGCACTGCACGAGCTGCTGGCCGAGTTGCTCGTGGACAACGTCGATGACTTCATTCTCAGCTCGCGAGCTCTTGGCTTCCGGTATCCGCATTGGACGCCCCACGTTGCCGTAGGGAGTCCGATTACCAGGCACGGCCGCACCTGGGAGATCCAACCGGTGACGATCGATTTCGGCGAATCGCGCATTCGGAACCGCCAGCTGCTGCCCGCGCTTGACGCTGAAGACGGCGTCCCTTCCACCGAATGAGGGTGCAACCTACGCTGAGGATATGTCCCGACTAAGCGTCAACGGCGTCGATCTCTACTATGAGGAACGCGGCGAGGGGATCCCTATTTTGGGCGTGCACGAGACGCCCGGTTCAGCCGCGATGTGGGCGGATGCCGCCGAGGAACTGGCCAGGCGTGGCCGGTGCATCATCTATGACCGCCGGGGATTCCACCGCAGCGCTCCCCCGGCGCCGTTCGCCACGCTGGACCTGGTCGAGCACGTCGACGACGCGGCAGGCGTGCTGGCCGCCCTGCACGCGGGCGCGGCCGTAGTGATCGGCCGCAGGACGGGCGGCCTCATCGCCATCGAGCTCGCCCGCCGGTTCCCGGACAAAGTCAAGGCGCTGGTCCTTCTGGAGCCGGCCCTGTTCACCATCGACCCGGAGGCCGATGCTTGGGCCCGTAACCTTCGCCTCAGGGTGCTGGAGCACTCGGCCGGTCAGCACGGGCTGGTTGCGGAGGCTGTAATCCGGGAGACCCTTGGCGATGGGGCCGGGGAGTCGCTGCCGGAGCATCTCAGGAACATGCTGGCGGGCACCGCGTACGCCGTCCTCGCCGAGATCAACGGTCATGGCATGGACCTCAGCGAGGACGCCCTGGAGCTGGACGAAGACAAACTGGCCGGGATCCGACAGCCCACGCTGATAGTTTCCGCTGAGGAATCGCCCGCGGCCTGCCGGCTGGTGAACGCCCGGCTGTCCGGGGCTCTGCCGTTCACCCGCACGGTGCTCGTGGCTGGCGGACATATCATCAACCCCGCCCATCCGGCGGTGCTGGACTTCGTGAACCGCATCGCTGCGAGACCGGACGCGTGGGCCTAGTCCCCCAATACAGTGCCCCCAATTGCGGGGTCGCCGCGGGGCACAGCAGATTGCTCCGCTAAGTGACGTTCACCAGGGCGAACCCGGCTACGGACAGGGCCGGCGCAACCAGGACAAAGTCATGCTCGGATGCCGCGCCGTGTCCCGCACGTTACTCAGAAGGTCAGCTGGGCCGCTCCGAATGAGACGCTGAATTGCACGCACCACAGATCGACGGACTTGTACCTTTTCAGATCAACCCCGGCGGGGATTGCGTAGACCTGATTGCCCTGGTTTCCCTTGATGACGCCGAGGTCGTAGTGATCGGCGGCACCGGCGACAAACCAACCGCCCGTTCCCTCCACGACGTCCGCAGCACTCAGCCAGACGTGCACGTCCGGCCCGTTGGACGTGTCCAGATTCTCCAGGGTTAGTACGCGGTCGTTGTTCGGCTGCCTCAGGATCCGAACCGTCCCCGACGTCGTGTGTTCGTGGCTGATCAAGGAACCCACGGCAACTTGGACCGACCCGGCAGGCGCCTGCCGGGTGGGGGCGGTCGCGGGCGGCGACGGAGCGCCCGATGAAGCGGAGGGCGGGGATTGCGCATTTTCGGGAGATGCAGCCACGGTAGGGATTTGTTCATCCACGCGCACGTCGACGAAGAGAAGCCACGGCTTGAACACCGCCAGCCCAATGGCCAGCAGGAGTACGGCCGCTCCAGCCACCACCACGGGCCACAACCGCCTGCGGCCACGGGCCTTCACGGGGAACATTCAGCACCCCGCATGGTTCCCAAGACAAGACGTGTTGATATTTCCGCCCATGCAACAATCGTCCCCGCACCAACGGTCTGACGGCAATGGCCGGCCGCGATAGCCTTTACAGATGCAACGTGATGACCGTCTTGCCCTCGTCCGGTCAGCCTATGACGTGGTTGCGGAGAGCTATGCGGCGTTGCTGCCCGATGCCAGTTTCGAGGCGTCGGCGGATCGCGCCATGATCGAAGGGTTCGCCAGAACTCGGGAACCTTCCCTATGAAGATTTGCAGCTGGGCGGCGTCTTCGCCTGGTACTCCATAATCCATTTGGCGCCGCTCGAACTCCCACGCGTGTTTGCAGAGTTCTTCCGGGTCCTTGCGCCCGGTGGGTATGCGTTGGTCAGCTTCCAGGTGGGTGAAGGGCCCCGCCATATATCCCGCGCCTACGGTCATGACGTGTCGATGGACGCCCAGCTCTTCCACCCGGCAGCCGTCACCCAACAGCTGGAGCACATTGGCTTCAACGTGGTCGCTCAGATGTCACGCGGCCCCGGCCCCCGCGAGAAGTCGCCCCAGGCAGTACTCCTCGCTCAGCGACCAGCCAACCCGCAGCCCTCGGGGTAGAGCATCCCAATGCGAGGTTTGCCCCGCCACTACGACGGATCACAGGGCCAGTGGAATTGCGGGATAATGGGACTATGACCGATCAGGACCGGGACCTTTGGGATGAGTTCGACAGGCTCAAGCCCGCAGGCCCAGACCGCGTTGCGGGGTACCCCGGAGGAGAGCCTTTGGGCTTTGGCTTCCGGACTGGTGTGCGCAGTGCCAGGGTAGCCTTCGGGTTCGCCGTGTACGCGCTGGTCCTCGGAACGGTGCTTGTCCTTGTCGGGGCCATTGCCTTCATTGGCGAGGGCCAATGGCTATTGCTCGGCCTGATGGTGTTGATCGAGGCCGTCTTCATCTTTGCCTTCACCCGCTTGGTGCGCCAAGCGCGCAACCGCCGCTCCGCCCAATAACGGGACAGAGCCAGCGCCGGCGTCGGGCATTCACTCCGGGTGAAACCCGGAGGGCTGGACTCCGCAGGAAGTGCCCCAAGGAAACGTGGAGGAAATTCCAAGGTTTATCCAAGAGTCGTGCAGTAATGGTCCACCTCCGTTCCTGCGGGGAAGACCAAGTCATAGTCTTTCCTCGGTTGGCGGGATGAAACTCAAAGTTTGAGTTCTGCGATGCCGGCCAGCAGGGAGGATCTGATGAGCGCCTTGAGGTGCAAACCAAGCTTGAAATTCCGGTCGGCTGCGGCTGTCGTGGCCCTCGCAGCATCGGCAATCGGTTTCGTGGGTCTCTCGGGACCGGCGCAGGCGGCATCGTCGAAGGGCTGTGTTGGCGGGGGGTTTCACGTTTTGGGGAAGGCCGCTGGGTTCAAAGGCGCCGTCGCTTCGCCGGGTACCCGATTCCTGGTCCAGGGCAAGTACGTCCGGTTCGAGGTGGACCCGGCGAACTTCGCCGTCTACAACTACGTGTTCACCGGCGCGGCCAATGAAATGGACCTCACCGGCGGCCGTGCCACCCCAGTGTTTGAGAGCAAGGTTCCTCACCACCGCGGCCTCACGCTGACCAGTGCCGTGTCGCTGGAAGTCAAGGACACCGACGTCGCGCTGTCCCGTACCGGGACCGGCGGCCTGTCGATGACTATCCAGGCCAAGGACTGCGCCTCCGGGGGCCTCTTCCAGATGGAACCCGAGCGTGGCGATGCCACCGCCACACGCATCGTGCACCGGTTGGCGGCCGGTGCCTTCTACTTTGACAATGCCGATTTCCGCGCCCAGCTGGGTCAGTTCGTAGGCTCTGCGTGCACCAGCGTCCAGACCGGGCCGCCGAGCCAGTTCTGCGTCCAGGTCAGGCCCCGGGTGAACATCGGCAATGACGTGTCTGCAAAGTTCGTCGTGCGGGACAGCGCCCAGGTAGCCACCCGCGTCCGGCAGCCCGAATGCGGTCCGGACTTCGCCAACAGCCTGGGCCTTGCCGAGACCCGGGACCACTGCGGCGGGATGTCCGTCTGGGATGTGGCCAGCGGTGGACGAATGGGAATGGTCACAGGTGAAGACGCCGTGGAAGTGGCCAACTCCCCGACCGACTGCGTCAGTGACTGCCAGGCACAGAACCAGGTACGGGGACGGCTTGCGGTCCTTGGCTTCCCCTTCCCGGTCACCGGCGGCAGCCGCCTGTCCCCGCGGACGTCGACGGACGGCCTGGCTGCACCTCTCACTCCGTAGCGCAGGCCACGGCGTTTGGGAACGAAAACCAAGCATGATCCGACTGGGGCCGGGCCCAGGGCACGCAATTCGTTTCGGAAGCAGACGAGGGCACGACGGGGCCGGCGAGCTTCATAGTGCTGGATCCTGACGACAATCCGGTTCTCGTGGATCAGCACGTCTGAGTCCCGCTGGGCCAGCTCGGTCCTGCACCCAAAAGCCCTTTTCGCACATCATTAAAGGTGGGCGAAAAGGGCTTTTGCTTAAGTGGTCACGGCGTGATCTCCCAGCCGAACATCATGGCGTGGTCCTCGTGCGCCAGGTTGTGGCAGTGCGCCACATAGGGCCCGGTGAAGTCCCTGAATCCCCGGTAGACGATCGCCGACTCGCCGGGGTCGAGTGCCACCAGGTCTTCCTTGGAGGCGTCATCGGGGTGCCCCGGATCCACCGTGCGGGTCACGTCCTTGCCGTTGCGCATGACGGTCCGGTGCTCCTCCATGTGCAGGTGGAACGGGTGTACCCAGCCGCCGCCGCCGTTGCGGACCTCCCAGAGGTTGAAGCTGCCCTTCTTTTGCCGGGCCAGGGGTGTGCGGCCGGCACGGTTTGTCAGGCTCGCCAGCACGCTCGCCGGGTCGAAGGGCTTGCCGTTGATGAGCCATTCGGTCTCGCCGCCCACGCTCCCGCGCTTCACCTCGAAGATCATGCGGTTATCCAACAGGTTCTGCCAGTTGGACGGCAGCGGCGGAAGCGGACGCAGGGCAGCGGGGATCTGGCTGTCATCCTGCGCGGTGTCGCCAATCACGAACTTCAGGACCGGCACCTTGTACTTCGGGTCGGGGAAGAACCGGGACGAATTCGACCACATCCGCCCGTTGGGCATCTTCATGACGTTGGTCAGGTAGACGACGTCGCCCTTGGTGGTCGGTGTGCCGTCCTGGTACCGCGTGAAATCAACGATCACCTCGCGGCGCTTGGCCGGCCACAGCTCAAAGGAATCCCGCTTGATGGGGAACGGCAGGAGCCCCCCGTCCGTGGCAATCTGGGTGAACTGCATGCACTGCTGGCCGTCCTCGATGCGGTACTGGCCCTCAAGCTCGTCGTCCTCGTAACCGAGCGACGCCGACGATTTGGGGCCCAGCGTCGAACTCATCAGCTTGAACTCGTAAATCCGGGAGACGGAGGCGTCCAGGAACCGGAAGCGGTACTTGCGCCGCTTCACCTCCAGCACCGGAAAGGCCGTGCCGTTGACCGTGCAGACGTCGCCGACGAATCCGTGGTTGGGGAAGTGCTTGTAGAACGTCTTGCCCCACCACTCCGGATGGGTCGCCGGGTTCTTGGCGGCCGGGAACTCGCCCTGCACATCGTGGATGTCCTTGTGCATGGTGACGCCGTCGTCGAACCGGAAGTCGGTGAAGGCCAGCGGGATATCGTACTTGACGTCGAAGGATCCGTCCGGGTTGTTCGTGCGGACCCCCGGCAGCCGCAGCCCCTGCCGCTCGTCACCCATATCCGTGCCGTTCTTCGGGTCATAGATCGGGTACAGGCCCACCAAGCCCTTGTACACGTTCGAGCCGGTGTGGTCCATCGTGTGGTCGTGGAACCAGAAGAAGCTCTGCTTCTCGCGGTCGTCCCCGCCGGCGGGCCGGTTCAGGTAGAGGTTGTCGACAGACATCTGCGGCCTGAAGCCCGGGTGCCTCGGCCCTGCCACCATCGAGTAATGCGGGTTACCGTCACTCTCGGGCGCGGTGTGGCCGTTGTGCAGGTGGGTCAGGAACGACAAGTCGGGAGATCCGAAGTCCTGGCGGTCCAGGTTCAGCGGGTTCTCGTCCAAGTGGTTCTCGAACCGGACCAGGACCGGCCTGCCGTACTCGGCGTTGATCATCGGCCCGGGGAACATGCCGTTGAAACCGTAGATCGTGCTCGGAGGCAGGGCCCGCTTCGTGCCTGCGGCGAATTTTCTGCCGGAAGCATCGAACGAGACAGCCGGCTTTCCGTCCGAGTCGATCGGCAGAACTTGGGAGGTTGTGAACGAGTGGGTCCGCAGAAGCACATCGATCTTGTAGACGATCGGGTCTGGAAGGCCGACCTGGCTCGTCCAGACCTGGTGCCGTTCGTTGCGCAGCGAGTTCTGCTGGCCCGGTCCGGGTCCCGGCGGATTCCGCCAGGCGCTGAAGACGGATTTCGGCACCGGTGCCAGCGCCTTCGGGATGGGCAGCGGGTCGCTGAACGGCGAGATGATCAGCGGGCTCGTGGGGAATTTTTCAATGTAGAACAACTCGTCACTTAGCGCCGTCGACGCGGCGGCGAAGGCGCCGTCCGGCGAGAGCAGCCCCCGCTGAGCCAGCAGCGGAGCGGCCCAGGCCTGCGCCGCCACGAGTGCGGCCCCGGCTCCCCCGGCCGCCCCCAGGCGCAGTATCGTGCGCCGGGCGACCCCGCTAGATTCTGCAGATTCCTCGGACATGGTCTGTGCCTCCTTGGCGTGGGGCACACGTCAACACAGCGGCCCCGGTCGTCACCTTCATGCGGTTCCGAGACCCGAATCTTGACCACGAGGACCTCCTTGTCCCGTGGGCTAAGTCTTTTGCGCAATTCCCCCAGGCGACAACTGTGGGTTGCGAACCCTGCAAAAAAGCTGGTGCCGATCCGCTGCAGACCCTCCAAATTGGCGGTGAACGTCCGTGGCAAGACGCACGGCCAAATCGGTGTTGATAGACCCCTGCCTTGCCGGTTACGGCTGGCCGCCGCCGAGGGGTCCGCCGACCATCCAGAGTTTGCCCTTGGCGCAGTCGCGCCCGGTCCACGTGTCCTTGAACGAGTCGGCCCCGCCCCCGCCGACTTCAAGGGACGATCCCGAACGCGCCACAAGGTTCTTGCCGGCGTCAAGAACTATGGAAGGAGAACGGTCATGAACCAGCTTCGCGTCGATGACCGGTTCAGCAGCGCGCTCCGGGCACAGCTTGTCGCGCAGGTCCAGAAATCCTCAACGGCCCGGACCCGCCAGCGCACCAGGCTATGGCTTTCCGCCGGCGCCCTTGCCGCTACGGGCCTGCTAGGAGGCATCGGCGCGGCGGCCGCCGGGCTGTTCGTGATCCCCGGAACCGAACAAGGAACGGCCACGGTCGAGCTCGGTGAGCCCCCGCAGGATGCCACCGGCATCGAAATGACGCTGACCGCCCTCACCGTCGGCTCGTTCGAGTTCCCGGACGGCGCCAGCGCCACTTTCCGCGAACTCCAGGCTGACACGCGCGCGAATACGTCGGGCCACACCGTCAGCCTCGCTCCGGGGCAGCACAGCGTAACGATCAAACCGGGGCCGGAACCCGCTGGCAGCTCACCGCCAAGTACGTGAAACAGGTGCGAACCAAGTTGGGTGTCAACGCCAAGGGCGAAACCTACGGCATTGAAAGCGAGGAGAACGGAACTCCGGATTTGATCGCCGTCGTTGCGACCAGCGGCAGTTCCGGTTACGTGTACGCCAAAGACCTCTATGGCGGGCCCATGCCCACCAGCCCGGAAGACGCCCTGAAGAACTTCAGCACGCCGCGTCCGCCGCGGGAAGTCCCGGTGTACCTCAGCGACGGAGCAACCAAAGTCGGGGTCTTCGAAGCGGCGGGCTCCGGCGGCGGCATACCGTCCTACCCGTCACGGTCCCCCGCCCTGCCAACCTCGGACGTGCCCGCGGCACCGGCCAACTGAAGCCGGGGTTCAGTCAGCGGCCGGGCGTTCGTTGAAAGTGTTAGCCGACGACGGCGTTTGGCTCACCGCTGCGGCTGGCGGCGTGAGGTTGGCCCCGGCCGGAGGGCTCAGGCTCCGGTCGGGCCCAGGGCCGCCGGCCAGGCAGTACGGAGGGGGGAGTGCATTGCCTGGCCGGCGGGCTGATCGAAGCGCTGATGGGGGCAACGGTTTCGACCAGGTGTTCACAGCCTGCCAACGGCACCTTAGGAATTCCCGTTGGACCCTATAACCGCCGTCCCACCCCTTCCCAGCACGGAATTGCCGGCCCATCACAGCAGCGTGCGGAGCGTCCGGCAGCGCGTTCTGCAGCGACACTGCAACCGGCATGGCGCGGCCTGTTGCGCACCGCATCGCCGGCGTGCTAGCTTTCCGGTGATCGTGATCTATCGGCAGGAGGTAAGACCCATGAACGCAGTATCCACAGTGGGCGCTCCCCTGCAGTCCACGATCGCGCGGCGCAGGTAGTCGCCCCGGGAGCGCCCGACAGGCAATTCGCGAAAGGCGACTCCCATGAACACGACACCTTCTTCACCCCTGCACTCCACTTCGAAGACGGCGTCCGACCTGCCGGGGTCCGCCCTGGATCAGCCGCAGGTCGACGCCACAAGGCGGGTACGCGCCGCGGGCGAGCGAGCGTTGGTCCTCGGTGGCGGCGGATCGACAGGCAATGCCTGGCTGATCGGCGTCATCGCCGGCCTCTTCGATGCCGGATTGGATGTGACCGGGGCCGATTTGATCATCGGCACGTCGGCCGGATCGACGTCCGCGGCCCAGATCACTAGCGCGACCCCGGCTGAACTGCTTGCCGCCCTCCTTTCCGCCGCACCCCAGGCACGGACTGCTCCGGTGGGATCCGACGGCGGACGCGGTCGCGTTGGGCCGGCGGCGAGCCACATGGAGAGAACGGGCCGGATCATCGCCGCCGCTGAGGATGCGGCCGATATGCGCCGCGGAATGGGTGCGTCGGCGCTCGAACTGGACGCGGCGTCGGACGGCTCCGGTCAAACGCGGTGGCGCGATACTGTCGCCGCCCGGCTGCCCAGCCAGCGCTGGCCGGAACGAACGGTGCTCATCACGGCGGTCAATGCCGATACCGGTGAACCGGTGGTGTTCGACCGCCACAGCGGGGTCGACCTGGTGGACGCCGTGGCCGCCAGCTGTGCCAGTGCATTCGCCTACGGTATCGGCGGCAGCCGATACATCGACGGCGGCTACCGATCCAACGCCGAGAATGCCGATCTGGCAGCCGGATACGCACGGGTGTTGGTGCTGTCACCATTCGGTGGCAGATCACGGACTCCGGTGGACTGGGGCATGCATCTCGCAACACAGGTCGATGAACTCCGCGCAGGGGGCAGCAGAGTGGAAACAATCTTCCCGGATGGCGACTCCGAGCACATGTTCGGCGCCAATGCGATGGATCTTTCGCTGCGTCCGCCCGCTGCTCGCGCCGGTTACAACCAGGGCAGAGCCCTTGCCGAGCAGCTCACCGGGTTCTGGCACTGACGAAGCCAGCCGACTCTGATGGCGTGACGACACCTGCTCATGCCTCGGATGGCCGCTGGGCGCGGCATGCCCTACCTTCGTGCGCGCTGACCTGGGCCGCTACCGCGAGAACTCGCGTTGCCGCCGGCTAGGATGGCTGGGACTCCGCGTTGGGCGTGCTGGTCGAGGCGTTGGCCTCATCGGCCTGGGCATGCTGCCCGCGACTCGACAGCAGGAAAGGCACTGCGATCAGCCCGATCACGCCGCCGATCGCCAGCGAGGCCGGGTAGCCGTACATATCGGCCGTCCGTCCGAGCAGCGGCTGCACCACCACGCCGCCACTTGATCCAATGAGTGAGTCGAAGCTCAGGACCGTTGCCCGCTGCTTCGAAGGGATCATGTCGTTCACGTAGGCCTGGCGCACGGGTATGCCCACCTCGGCGACCAAAGCCCACAACGTCAACATGGCCAACGCCACCCAGAACTCCTGAACGAACCCGAGGACCACCAGAATGAGTGCGTCCACGATGCTGCTCAGGATCAGCACCGTGGTGCGTTTGCTAACCAGGCCACGGACCCGCGGCGCCAGCCAGCCGCCGAGCACCTCGGCTCCGGCCACTATCGCCGCCGCCAGGCCCGCAATTGAGTAGGCGCGCGGGTCGCCGAAGAGCTCAAGCAGGTACGGCTGCAGGGCGTAAAACACATAGATTCCGACGCCGGCGCTGAACGGCGCGGCCAGCATCACGTATCGTACCGGCGGGTTCTTGAGACCGTTCTCGATTGAGGCAGCGAGTACGGCACGGGTGGCCTGAAGAGGACGGGCCGATCGTTCAGGGGTGAATCCGACATCATGCATCAGCCAGAACGCGACGGCGAACATGGCGACCAGGACGCCGACGCGTAACAGAAACGGCACGCCCAGATTGGTGACCTGCGCGATCACGCCGCCGGCCACCGAGCCGACGAGCATCGCGACGCCCCCCACCATCTGTCCGCGCCCGAGCACCGTTTCCAGCCCGCCCTCGTATCCCGCGAAGCGCAGCGCGTCGACAAGCCAGGCCTCGACCGCACCCGAGAAGAATGTGAAACCCAGGCCGAGCAAAATAGACACCACTGCCCACGACCAGAACGGCGCGGAAAGCTGCCAGAGCATGTAGTAGAGGTAGGTGGAAGCCGCCAGGGTCACGGTACCCAGCAGGAACGAGACCCGGCGCCCCCAACCGTCGGCCACGACTCCGGTGGGCACCTCGAACAGCACCATGCCGGCCGTGAAGAACGCGTTGGCGGCAAAGGCCTCGAGGTTGCTTAGTCCGGCGTCCAAGAGAAAGAGGGTGTTGATCCCCCAGATGAACGAGGCTGCAAGGGTATTGCCCAGCGTCAATGTGAGATAGATCCGCTGGGTCTTTCGGGCGGCGGCGTTCATCGCGCTGCCGTCCGCCCCTCGGCGAAGATGCAGCACATACCTATTCTGGCCTCCCTCGCCTTTGCGTGCCAGACCGCGTTCCTGCCGACGGCCGGCGGGTCTGCTAGTCCCATCCGGCATCCCTGCGGCTCCGAACCAGATGCGGAGAACACGAACGGAAGGTGGCCATGAGCGTCCAGCAGGAACCCGCCGCCACGGGGGCCGCCACGATTCGGCGGCAGATTATTCCCACGGAGCTGGGTCCCTGCACGGTGCGTGTCCAGCAGGGCACCGGAGGACGCTGGCCTGCCTTCAGTACACCGGACGTCTACCTTCACGGCGCCGCGGGATCCTGGACTACTTTCCGGGCGCTGCTTTCCGGAGCGCCCGGCCAAGATCGGGTGCTGATTGACCTGCCGGGCTGGGGTGAGTCCACGGCGGGCGCCCGGCTGGAACAGTTCAGCATCGAGGCGATGGCGCGTTCGGTCACCGAGGTGCTGGACTCGCTCGGCTACTCGCGGTGGAACCTCATAGGCCACTCCATGGGAGGCTTCCTGGTTTTGCACCTTGCCGCGGCCTGGCCGGAGCGGACAGCCAGCGCGGCCACCATTTCGGCCACCACATTCGGCGTGTCCGAGGCGGCGAGGGGGCCACTGCGCAGCCTGTTTGGGTTCCCGGCGTTCGCCGGCATGCTGCTGGCCATGCGGTCCATGGCCGCCCTTGGTCCGGCGGGCTCGGCGCTGATCCGTGCAATCGCCACCACCCCTGTGATGGGACCGCTAATGTCCCCCTTCTTCGCCGATCCCGCAGCCATATCCAACGCCGTGATCCGCAGGCTCGGCGATGACGCCCGGCCGGCCGGGTTCTCCGCGGCCGCCCGGGACGCGGCGCACTACGACTTTGCCCAGTGGCGCAGCATCCTCTGCCCGGTGCTGGCGATCCGCGGGGACCGCGACGTGTTCACGCCGGCGTCGGACCTGCTCCGGCTGGCTGAAATAGTCCCGCACGTCCAGACGGCGACGATCCCGCGTTGCGGCCACTTCGCCAACATCGAGCGGCCGAAGCAGGTGCAACGGCTCCTCGATGACCTGCGGCGTCCGTGAGGTGCGCGCCCGTACCGCCGCCCCGACAAGGCCCCGTCCAATGCGTGGTTACGCATCAGACGGGGCCGAAGAACTCGTGAATCCGAGGTCACCGCCGCGCCAGGGTCCGGAGGAGTTTCAGGGCCACGGAGATCGAGGCCAGGTCCACCTGCCCGGGTCTGGTGACCTCCGCGAAGGTGTCCTTGATCCGCCCCAGCTGCTCCTGCCGTCCGCGCTCCCACTCCACAATGCGTTCCACAGCAGTGGCGGTGCTCCCCCGGGTCGTCTGCATCACGGAAATCGTAATATCGACAACGGCGGAGTAGGCGTCGTCCCGCAGGGCGGCACGGGCCAGCGCCTCCCACCGGCTCTGCCGCGGCAGGTCAGTGATGCGCAGCAACAACGTGCCCACGCCGACCCAGTGAATCACCGTGTGGTACATGTCCGCGATCGTGGTGAGGGGTTCATCCACCTGCTCCGACACGAGTGAAATGTCCAGCAGTCCGAAGCTTTCCAGCAGATCGGAGGCGCGGCGCCCCAGCTCACTTGGCATCCCGACGTCGTTCCAGTGCGCCAGCCGCCCCTTGGCGCGGTCCAGATCCGAGCCGCGCAGAAAGTCCGAGGTCCTCGTCCGCAGCAGGTCCAGGGTCGGCGCGACCCTCGCCAGGGCTTCGCCGACGGGCTGGTCGCGGTGGTCATGGGTGACGTACCACCGCGTCGCGCGGTCGATGATCCTGCGCAGCGGCTGGACCACAGCGGCGGCGTGTTCGCTGGGAAAGCCCGGAGGCAGGGCGGCAATCCTGTCCACGAACCACTGCAGCTGATAGGCCTCGCAAACCACCACGAAGGCCCTGGCCACTGCAGCCGCGGTGGCCGTGGTTTCCTCGATGGCGCGGAACGCGAAAGTGATTCCGCCGAGGTTGATCATGTCGTTGGCCACCACCGTGCAGATGATCTGCCGGCGCAACGGGTGTTCGTCCAGCTCAGCATCGAAGCGTTCGGGCAGCTGGTGCGGAAAGTAGCCGCGAAGCGCGCTCCTGAACCACGGATCATCGGCGAGGTCGCTGGCGGTCAGCTCCTTGGCCAATTCGATCTTGGCGTAGGCGGCAAGCACCGACAATTCCGGTGCGGTCAGTCCGTTGCCGGACTGCAGCCTGTCCCGGAGCTGATCCGTGCTCGGCAGTCCCTCCAGGCTGCGGTCCAAGTCCGCGGCGGCCTCCAGCCAGTCCATGATCCGCTCAAAGCCGGGGCTCAGCTCCGGCGCCATGTGCCGGTCGTTGAACAGGAGGACGTTCTGGTCCGCATTATTTGCCAGGACCAGCCGGCCGACCTCATCGGTCAGGGATTGCAGGAAGGCTGCGCGTCCCGCGGCCCGCATCTTTCCCTCCGCGATCATCCGGTCCACGAAAATCTTGATGTTGACCTCGTGGTCCGAGCAGTCCACACCGGCCGAATTATCTATCGCATCGGTGTTGAGCAAGACGCCGGCAAGGGCTGCCTCGACGCGTCCGCGCTGGGTGACGCCCAGGTTTCCGCCTTCGACCACTATCCGGGCCCTCAGTTCATTGCCGTTGACCCTGATGGCGTCGTTGGCTTTGTCACCCACGTCTGTTTGCTGTTCCGTGGAGGCTTTGATGTAGGTGCCGATGCCCCCGTTGTAGAGCAGGTCCACGGGCGCCCGGAGAATAGCCTGCAGGAGTGCGTGCGGCGGCAGCGATGCGGTTCCTGGCTCCAGGCCGAGGCAGAACCGGACCTCCTCAGTGATGTCGATGGTCTTGGCCCGGCGGGAGTGGACGCCCCCGCCCGGGCTGATCAACGAGGGATCGTAGTCCGCCCAGGACGAACGGGGCAGGCCGAAGAGTCGCCTGCGTTCCCGGAAGGACGATGCCGCACCGGGTGTGGGATCAAGAAAGATGTGGCGATGGTCAAATGCCGCCACCAGCCGGATGTGCGGCGAGAGGAGCATAGCGTTGCCGAACACGTCCCCGCTCATGTCTCCGATGCCGGCGACAGTAAAGTCTTCGGTTTGTGAGTCAATGCCCAGCTCGCTGAAATGGTGCTTCACGGATTCCCACGCCCCGCGGGCCGTGATTCCCATTTGCTTGTGGTCATAGCCGACGGACCCACCGGATGCGAAGGCATCCCCGAGCCAGAACCCATAGTCCCCTGCGAGAGCGTTCGCTGTGTCGGAAAAGGTGGCCGTTCCCTTGTCGGCCGCCACCACGAGGTAGCAATCGTCGCCGTCGTGGCGCACTACGCCTTCGGGCGGCACAACCGTTTCACCGCGGTCCGTGACTACGAGATTATCGGTCAGGTCCAGTAGCCCGCTGATGAATATCCGGTAGCATTCCAGTCCCTCGGCAAGCCAGGCCTCCCTGTCCGCGGCAGGGTCGGGCAAACGCTTGGGATAGAACCCTCCCTTGGCTCCCGTCGGCACGATGACGGAGTTCTTCACGTTTTGCGCCTTGACCAGCCCCAGGACCTCGGTCCGGAAATCCTCGCTTCAGTCGGACCAGCGCAACCCGCCGCGAGCCAAGGCACCGAAACGGAGGTGGACGCCTTCAACGCGTGGGGAGTACACCCAGATCTCGTACCTTGGTCGCGGAAACGGGGCATTGGCGATCGCGGCCGGATTCAGTTTGAAACTCAGGTGTGTCTTATCCAGGAAGTAGTTGGTCCTCAGTGTGGCTTCCACGAGGTTCATGAAGGTGCGCAGCAGCCGGTCTGCGTCGAGGACGGGAATTTCGTCAATGGCGGCCAGCAGCTCCTCCGGGGCAGCTGTGGTGCGCTCGAGCCGGGCGGGCGCGTCCAGCCTGGGATCGAATTTCGCCTGGAACAAGTCCAGGAGTGCGTGAGTTGCCCGGGCATTGGTCAACAGCGTGTCCGCGATGAAACCGTAAGAGTTGGTTGTTCCCAACTGCTGGAGGTACTTCGCGTAGCTTCGCAGTATCGCCGCCTGCCGCCAGCCCACCCGCTCCCTGATGACCAGTGCGTCGATCCGGTCGGATTCGATGTCGCCCCGCATGGCAGCGGCGAAGGCATCAGCGATCAGTTCGCTGGTTGCTTCGGGGTCAACGCCGCCGGGATACTTCACGCCCAGGTCGTATAAGAACACATTCCGGCCGCTCCCCCTTCGGAGCTGGAAGGGTCGCTGGTCGAGCACCTCGAGCCCGAGGTTATGCAGGAACGGCAGGATCTGCGTGAGGCTTCTGGGCTTGGTGAGATACAGCCGGATCCGTGCGTCCTCGGCCAGGGTGGGCGACGTGCCCGGCCTGACGTACACCGTGAGCAGCGGATCCCCGTCGGGACGGCCGCCCGTGCCGTCGAGGTCGAACTTCTCGAAGTTGAGGATGTCCCCGATCGCGGCTTCCGCCTCGTGGTCCGCGCGATAACTCGGCGGGAAGGCCTCTGACCACAGCTCGGTCAGCCGTGTGGCCTCTGCCGCGGTGAAGCGCTCGCGGATCACTTCCTCGAGGCCCTCCGACCATGGCCGGGTGGCCGCGATCAGCCGCCGTTCCAGTGCGTAAGGGTCGACGTCGGCCGTCGTGGACTCCGATGCGTCCAACGCCGTGCCGGCCATGTGGATCCGGAAGAAGACCCGGGCCATCGGCGACTCCGTCAGCCGGACATCGAACTCAATGGATTTCGCTTTGAAGACCTGCCGCAGCTCCTGTTCCGTCAGCAGCCGGACGGCCGTGCTGTAGCGGCTGCGCGGGAAGAGGACCAGCGCGGACATGAACCGGCCAAAGCTGTCAGGCCGGAGGAACACGCGGGTCCGCCGCTGCATCTCGGCGCGGAGCACTTCGTCCGCCAGCCGCGTGAGATCATCCACATCGACGTGGAAGAGATCGTCGCGCGGGAAGGTCTCCAGTATGGCCAGGACTTCCTTGCCGTGGTGGGACCGGGGCGCATATCCCAGGCGTTGGCTAACAGCCTGGACCTTTTCACGGATCACCGGAATCCGCCGGACGGACTGATGCGCGGCGCCGGCGGTAAACAACCCCACGAAGCGCCGTTCCCCTATGGTTTCGCCGGCCCCGTCGAACACCCGCAGACGCAATTCATCCAGGTACGACCGCCTCAGGACCGTAGACCTTTCCTCCGAAGTGGTCAGCGTGAGCGCCTCGGGTCCGCGTATCACGGGCCGCCCCGGCGCCGGCCCTCCGGCAGAGGTGTCCGCCTGCGGCCGTCTCAGCAGGCCCAGCGCGGAACCGGGCCGCTCGGAAAGCAGCTCCGGGCCGCCGCCCGCCGTCGTGAGCTCATATTCGTCGTAGCCCAGGAACAGGAAGTTGCCGTCGACAAGCCAGAGGAGCAGCTGGCGAATCTCTTCCAGTGGCGGAACAACAGTGCGCGGGACTCCGACCGCGAAGGCGACGGCATCGGCCACCTTGCCCTGTATCGCAGCGGCGTCCTCGGCGGCAACCCGAACATCGTCCAGCACCCTGTGCAGGTTCGCTGTCCGCTCCGCTGCGGCCGCGTCGTCCGCCAGCCTTCCGATCTCGGCCGCAATCCATACCTCGGTTGTGCCTGTTCCGCGGGCTCGGCCTCCCAAAACGCCCTCCGGGGAAGAACCGGTCCAGGCGTCCAACAGCTCATGGGAAACCGGATCCCGCAGCACCTGAAAGCTCGGATGCACAAGCAGCCGGATCGCGGCATCATCGCGTGCGAGCTCCGCCGTGACTGAGTGGACCAGATACGGGATGTCCTCGGTCACCACCGCAACGATGCTGGCGTCCATTTCGTTCAGGATCCCGACGGCGGTCTCACCGGGCGCGCGCGACGACGCCACCTTGAGGTGGTGCGCCACCCGCATGCGAAGAGTCTCCGGACTGTAGCTCCGCAGATCCTCCGGCGGCACCTTCGCGAAGTAGTCGATCAGGAGAACTTCGCTTGCCTTGCGGAGTACGTCGGACCCGGCCTGCTCCCCGGGCCCCGGTTTGTCTGACATGCCACCGCACCTCCGCCGCGGGGTGCCACCGCCACGTGCGGATGACATTCCGGCCCTCGCGCTTCCTCCCATCATGGCTTGGGGCACCGGCACCGTCCAGTGCTGACGCCATCCCCTTGGATGCAGGGCGCACCGGCCAAAACCCAACGGGCGGCCGCCCGGGCCAACCAGTCCCGGCCGGGGCTTGCGGCATCGTCGCGGCTGAGTACATTTGCTTCACACAGGGTGTCCGCGGTTTCGACTGCACTGGAGGCGACGATGTCTGGTGACGGACCGGTGCTAGTGGTAGGCGGCACCGGCATGCTGGGAAGCCAAGTGGTGGCCGACCTGCTCTCGCATGGAAAACAAGTTCGGGCCCTCGTGCGCCAGGGATCCGACGCGACCCGCTTGGAAGCCGCCGGGGCAGCCATCGCCCGCGGCGACATGATGGACCTTGGCTCGCTGATCCGCGCGATGGAGGGCGCCGACAGCGTGATCACCACGGCGGCCGGCTACACACGTCACCGCAAGGGCGACACCCCTCAAACCGACACCATTGGCAACAGCAACCTGGCCGAAGCGGCCAGCCGCACCCACGTCCGCAGATTCGTGCTGACGAGCATCCTCACCTGTGACCAGACTCCGCACGTTCCGCACTTCTGGCACAAGAAGCTGACCGAGGACCGGCTCGAGCAACTCGGGGTCCCGTTCGTGGCGCTGCGGCCGGGGGCCTTCCTTGACCAGGTCACCCGTTTCGGCGGCGACCCTTTCAGCAACGGGCGCCTCACCTGGCTCGGGTCATCGCGCATTCCCTTGACCTTCGTCCTCACGGCTGACCTTGCCGGCTACCTGGCAGCCGCAACGGACTCGCCCGGCATTGACGGGCAGCGCATCGATATCGGCTGGGACCGGCCGGTCAGCATGCAGGAAATCGCAGAGATCTCCGGCAGGCTCCTCCGCAAACGCATCCGGGTCCGGACAATCCCCACCGGACTCATCCGCGCCGTCGGCACCGTCCTCGGACCGATCAACCCGCTGGCCAAGGACATGGGAGCGATGGCCGGCTGGTTCCAGTCCGGCCGCTACGTCGCCGACACCACCCGGCAGCGCGAAGTCTTCGGCGCAGTGCCGACCGCCGAGGACGCCATAACCCGCCTCCTCACGAGCCTCGGACACGCGGTCAGAAACTGAGCACGCCACGAACAGGCACAGATCAACGCTCTACGCTCAATCGATAAATGGCCTATTCGGAAGGGCGGGAATCGCATGAATCCAAGAACCAGAATGCTCGCGGGAATCATCGTTTTAGTGGTGGTTATAGCCGGCGGGGCATTATGGTATTTTGCCAACCTAAGAAGCATGGCAAGCGAGTACAATCCGCAGATCAAACCGGCAGACTTCACCACCAATATTACCAACAAGTATTTCGCCCTTCCCGCGGGCAAGAAGATGACGTATGAGAGTACGGACCTGCGCGGAATCACCGAGAGAATCGAGATTGAGATCCTCAATGAATCAAAGGTCATTGAGGGTGTTGAGACGGCCATCTACCTGGACAAGGTCTACAGCAACGGGCAGCTTGTCGAGGAAACCAGGGATTACCTGGCACAACACAAAAACGGAGACGTGTGGTACTTCGGCGAGGACGTAAATAACTTTTTCAACGGAAATCTCCTCAATCATTCCGGCAGCTTCATTCATGGAAAAGATGGCGCAAAAGCCGGTATTTGGATGAAGGCCGAGCAGCGGGTGGGCGACTCCTACAGGCAGGAATATTACCTGGGACAGGCCGAAGATATGCGGGACACTCTCGCCACTGGCCTGACGGTATCCACGAAGTCCGGCACATACACCGACTGCGTCAAGGTCTACGACTGGACGCCGCTTGAGAAAAACTCCAGGGAACATAAGTACTACTGCCCCAAGGTCAGCTCGCTGGTCCTCATTGAGGACCTGGAAACCGGCCAACGGTCAGAACTCACAAATCTTGTGCTGCCGTGAGGCGGATCCGTTGACGCCAGCGTTCACCTTTCAAGAAGACCACTGCAGGACGGTCTAAAGTCACGCCCCTCTGCTTGTCGAGACCCAACAAAATCCTGTCTCCGATGGGGAACTAGCGTCGGTTCGGAGGAACATCCGCAGCCACCAAGCGCAAAGGACCCATCAATGACGATTCAGGCAAACGTCGCCACGAGCGACGAAGCAAGCGACAAAACAAGCCCGGCGGTCAGCAACGCCACGACCTATGAAATCCTGGAAACCGCCCGCCGGCAGGTCCTGGAGGACGGCATCGGCCTGACCCAGGGCCAGCTCGAGGAAGTACTCCGCCTCCCGGATGAAGCACTCCCCGCAGCCCTGGAACTTGCCCACCAGGTCCGCCTGAAGCACTGCGGCGAGGACGTCGAAGTCGAAGGCATCATCTCCATCAAGACCGGCGGCTGCCCCGAGGACTGCCACTTCTGCAGCCAGTCGGGCCTGTTCGACTCCCCCGTCCGCGGCGTCTGGCTGGACATCCCCGAACTCGTCAAAGCCGCGAAGGAAACCGCCGCCACCGGGGCCACCGAGTTCTGCATCGTGGCCGCCGTCCGCGGACCCGACATCAAGCTCATGAACCAGATCAAGTTCGCGATCGACCGCATCAACGAAGCCGTGGACATCAACATCGCCTGCTCCCTGGGCATGCTCACCCAACGCCAGGTGGACCAGCTCGCCGAATGGGGCGTGCACCGCTACAACCACAACCTCGAAACCGCCCGCAGCTACTTCCCCGAAGTGGTCACCACGCACAACTACGAAGAACGCCTCGACACCTGCAACATGGTCAAAGCCGCCGGCATGGAACTGTGCTGCGGCGCCCTCATCGGCATGGGCGAATCCCTGGAACAGCGCGCCGAACTCGCCGCCCAGCTCGCAGCCCTGGAACCGCACGAAGTCCCGCTCAACTTCCTCAACCCCCGCCCCGGCACACCCTTGGAAAACCAGGGCATCATGGACGGCAAGGACGCCCTCCGCGCCATCGCCGCGTTCCGGCTCGCCATGCCCCGCACCGTGCTGCGCTACGCCGGCGGCCGGGAACTGACCCTCGGCGACCTCGGCACCCGCGAAGGCCTGATGGGCGGCATCAACGCCGTCATCGTCGGCAACTACCTCACCACCCTGGGCCGCCCGGCCACCGCCGACCTGAACCTGCTGGTCGAGCTGAACATGCCCATCAAGGAACTCCAGAAGACACTATGAATCGGGTATCCACGGGCGCGAGCAACGGGGTATCCACGAGCGCAACCACCGCTGAGTTTTGCGGGCACTGCGGCGAGCCGTCCGACGGCGGCGCCGGCCCGACGTCGGACGTTCACCGCCGCTGCGCCGAGCGCCTCGCGATGGAACCGCCGCGGTACTGCGCCGTGTGCCGACGCCGAATGAAAGTCCAGGTGACGCCACTGGGCTGGTCGGCGGAATGCTCCGGCCACGGGGTGCTCGCACCATGACGGACACGCCAATGGGCCTGATCCAGCGGGACCGTGCGCGGCTGTGGCACCCGTACGCACCGGCGTCCCCGGACCTTCCGCTCTGGGAGGTTGAGGCGGCCGACGGCGTGCGGCTGCGGCTTCGGGGTGAGGACGGCGGCCGCCATGACGTGGTTGATGCGATGTCCTCGTGGTGGTCGGTGATCCATGGTTACCGCCACCCGGTGCTGGACGCCGCTGCACGGCGGCAGCTGGCGGATTTCAGCCATGTGATGTTCGGCGGACTGACGCACGCCCCGGCCGTTGAACTGGCCGAACGGCTGGTGGACATGGCCCCGTCTGCCCCGGGCCGGCCGGGTTTGGAGCGGGTGTTCCTCGCGGACTCGGGCTCGGTGGCCGTGGAGGTCGCACTGAAGCTGGCGGTGCAGTTCCAGACCGCAGCCGGGCGCCCGCGGAGGCAGCGGTTCCTTAGCCTGCGCGGCGGATACCACGGGGACACCTTCGCGGCGATGGGCGTCTGCGACCCCGTGGATGGCATGCATTCCTCCTTCCCGGGCCTGCTGGCCGGCAACGTGTTTGCGCCGCGTCCCCCGGCGGCATCGTCAGCCACGCCCGAATCCGTGCGGGAGTGGGCATCCGGGCTCGGGGACATCGCTGCTGCGCATTCCGGGGAGCTGGCCGCGATCATCGTCGAGCCGGTCCTGCAGGGTGCCGGCGGCATGCACGCCTACCCGGCCGAATGCCTGACCGCGCTGCGGCAGGTGGCGGACCGGCACGGCCTGCTCCTCATCTTCGATGAGATCGCCACCGGATTTGGCCGGACCGGCGAGCTGTTCGCGGCCGATCATGCCGGCGTCGTGCCGGACATCATGTGTTTGGGCAAAGCCCTGACCGGCGGCTACCTGACGCTGGCCGCCATGCTCTGCACCGGCGAAATCGCGGCTGCCGTCTCGGCCGGCGCGGCCGGGGCCCTGCTGCACGGCCCCACCTTCATGGGCAACCCGCTGGCATGTGCGGTGGCCAACGCCAGTCTTGGCATGATCGGCGACGGCGGGTGGCGGGCCGACGTTGCCCGGATCGCCGCGGGCCTGGCGTCCGGGCTGGCCCCCGCCCGGGACCTTGAGGCCGTCCGGGAGGTCCGCACCACCGGCGCCGTCGGAGTCATCGAGCTGCACGGCGCCGTCGACGTCACCGCGGTCACTGCCGCGGCGATCCGGCACGGCGTCTGGGTCCGGCCGTTCCGGAACCTCGTCTACACGATGCCCCCGTACATCAGCACAGCGGCTGATGTTGAACAGATCACCGCGGGCATGACGGCGGCCGTCGCCGAAGTCCACGAACGCGTCCCGGCACGGTCCGGAGGCGTGGCATGAACGCCTCGATGAACCAGTGGCTCGAGCGCCAGGCCGCTGTCCGGGACCGCCGGGGCCTGGTCCGCCGCCCGCTCCCCCGCACCGCGGACGAACGGTTCATCGACCTGGCGAGCAACGACTATCTGGGCCTCGCGGCGGACCCGCGGGTTGCGGGGGCTGCTGCGGCGGCCGCGTCGCTGTGGGGCGCGGGCGCCACATCCTCGCGTCTGGTGGCCGGAACCACGCGGCTGCACCTGGACCTCGAGGAGGAACTGGCCTTGCTGGCCGGGATGGAGTCGGCGCTGGTGTTCTCCTCCGGCTATCTGGCCAACCTTGGTGTGATCACGGCGCTGGGCGGCCCAGGAACCCTGATCGTCGCGGATGAACACTGCCACGCCTCGATGATCGACGGATTCCGGCTCAGCCGCTCCCGCACCGAATCGTTCACCCACAACAGCGTGGCGGAGGCCGGCCGGCTGCTCGCTGACCGTCCGGAACCCCGCGCGATCATCGCCGTCGAATCGGTCTACAGCGTCCTGGGTGACGAAGCCCCGCTCAGGGACTTACTGGCACTGGCCGAGGAACACGACGCCGTGCTGCTCATCGATGAGGCCCACAGCCTGGGAGTCACCGGCACCGGCAACGTCCAGGGCCGTGGCTCGGTGGCCGGGACCGCCCTTGCGGGGCATCCGAACGTGATCGTGACCGCGACGCTGTCCAAGGCCCTGGGCAGCCAGGGCGGAGCGGTCCTGGGATCCGCCCTGCTGCGGGAGCACCTCGTCAACCGGGCCCGGAGCTTCATCTTCGACACCGGCCTGGCGCCCGCCTCGGCAGCGGCGGCCCTCGCCGCGGTGCGGATCATCCGGGACGAACCGTGGCGCGCGGGATCCGTCCGAAGCAACGCTGCGGCGCTGTCCGCCGGGCTGGCCCCGGCCCTTGCAGCCCGCGGATCTGCCGCCGGTGGCGGCGCCGCCGTAGACCGGGCGGCGGGGGCGGTCCAGTCCATCGCCATGCCGTCCGCGGAATCAGCCCTGGCAGCTGCCGAGGCCGCGCGCACGGCCGGCGTCCGGGTCGGCTGCTTCCGCCCGCCGTCCGTTCCCGACGGAATTTCACGCCTGCGGCTCACCGCCCGCGCCACCCTGACAGCCGAGGAAATCGAAGACAGCTGCGCTGTGCTGCGCGGCATTTTGGAGGAACTTCCATGAACCTGCCCCGCATCATTCTGGTCACCGGAACGGACACCGGCGTCGGAAAAACCATCACGACGGCGGCCCTCGCCGCCGCCCTCCGGGGCCGGGGACGCAGCGTCGCCGTGTACAAGCCCTGCCAGTCCGGGGCCGCCGCAGGCGATTCCGACGCGGGCGAAATCATGCGGCTCGCGGGCGCGGTGACGGCGGAAACCGGGGTCGTCCTGCAGCAGCCGTTGGCCCCCGTCACCGCTGCCGCCATCGATGGAACGCCGCTCCCTACGGTGGCCGTGCACGCCGGGACGGTCCGCGAACTCGCCGCGTCCCACGATCACGTCCTGGTTGAAGGCGCAGGCGGCCTGCTAGTGGCGCTGGACTCCGACGGCGGCACCCTGGCGGATCTCGGATCTCTCCTGGCGGCCGCATTCGTGCTCGTTGCCCGGCCGGGGCTCGGCACCCTGAACCACACCGCCCTGACCCTCGAAGCACTGGAGGCACGGGACCTGCGGGTCGTTGGTGTGGTGCTCGGCAGCTGGCCCGTCAACCCTGAATTCGTGCACCGCAGCAACCGGCAGGTGCTCGGATCGCTGCCGGCGCCCTTCCTCGGCGCCCTGCCCGAGCAGGCCGCGGAACTGTCCCCGGCCGCTTTCCGTGCGGGGGCAGCTGCATGGCTGAACGGCCTGCCCGCATGAACCCGGCGATGACGGCCGGATCGGCGGGGCCGTGGACGGACCGGGTCGGGCAGGCGGAGGGCTCTGACCAGGTGGAAAGCGCTGACCGGGCGGAAGTGCCTGGCCAGGGCCGCTGCCCGTACCTCGTGGTGCGCGACCCGGACACCGTCCGTGACGTGCTGCACCGGCCTGCAGACTTCAGCCCGGCGAATGCCCTGGTCGCGGTGACGCCCCTGGAAGGGGCCGCCCTGCGCGTCCTGCAGCGCGTGGGCTTTGCGCTGCCACCCGTGCTGGCCAGCAACGACACAGACACGCACGCCGGGATCCGCAAGGTCGTGGCGGGATTCTTCACCCCTGCCACGGTCGCGGCCATGGAGCCGCGGATCCGGGAGCTGGCGCGGGAAGCGGCACGGAACGCCGCGGACCAGATCGGCCGTTTCGGCCATGCGGACCTCGTGCAGACGGTGGCGGCGTTTCCCCCGGCCGTCGTGATGCTCGAGCTCCTCGGACTGCCCGTCCGGGATCTCGCGGACCTCAAGCGGTGGGGCCTTGACTCCATGGAGCTGTTCTGGGGCTGGCCCGACACGGACCGGCAACTGGCACTGGCCCACAGCGCCGCAGATTTCTACGCCTGGCTGCGCAAGCTCGTGGCGGAAACCAGGGCGGCTCCCGGCCGCAACCTGTTCAAGTCGCTGGCAGAACAAGGCCTGTCCACGCCCGAGATGTGTTCGCTCGGATACTTCCTGCTGATCGCCGGGCAGGAAACAACCACCCAGCTGATCAGCACCACCCTGTTCCGCCTCATGGAAGGGTCCGCGCCCGCGGGCTGGAAGGACGCGGCGTCCGAAGCAGGCTCCAAGGCCACGGTCCGGCACGTGCTCAACAGCGAATCGTCGGTCCCGACCTGGCGCCGTGTGGCAGCCCACGCCACGGACCTCGGCGGCGAACTGATCCCCGCAGGCACGGAGATCCTCCTCGAACTGAGCGGCAACAAGATCACACCGGCGTCCGCATCTGGGAGTCAGTCCCGGTCCGCGCAGGCGGCCTCTCCGGAGACGGCCAAGGGACAATCAACCGGCTATGGCATCGTGTTCGGCTCCGGTATCCACCGCTGCCTCGGGGCCAAACTCGCGGAACTGGAGGCGGCCGTCACCGTCCAGGAAGCTGCCGCGGCGCTGCCTCGCATCCAGTTGAGCGATCACGAGCCCGAATGGATCCGGTTCCTGTCCTTCCAGGCTCCGCGGACAGTCACCGTGCTCGACAGGCCACGCTGACCGCACGGCGCCATGGTTCCGGGGCCTACCCGCGGGCCAGCTCGTCAATCTTGCGTTCAAGGGCTGCGCGTTCGGCCGCGTTCGTGCACAGGCTGACCGCCTGCTGCAGGGCCGCCCGCGCTTCGCCGGCCCGGCCGAGCCTGATCAGTATCTCTCCCCTGACCGCCGGCAGCAGGTGCGAGCCGTTGAGTTCGCCGCGCCTGTCGATTGCGTCAACCAGTTCCAGCCCTGCAGCCGGGCCTGATGCCATGGCCACCGCCACAGCACGGTTCAGTTCGACAATCGGCGACGGTGACAGCCGCCCCAGCGCCTCGTAGAGGATGACGATCCGCTGCCAGTCCGTTTCCGAAACCGAGCGGGCCACGGCGTGGCATTCGGCGATGGAGGCCTGCAGTCCGTAGGCTCCCAGCCCGCGGCCGGCTGCTATGGCCGTCGAAAGCGCCGCGCGGCCGCGCCGGATCGCGGACTGGTCCCACCGCCGTCGGTCCTGGTCCTCCAGGAGGACGGGCCGGCCAGACGAGTCGAGCCTCGCCGGGAACCGCGCGGCGGTGAGTTCCATCAGGGCCAGCAGGCCATGCACCTCGGGTTCGGGCGCGAGCCGCACGAGCACACGGGCCAGGCGGCGTGCTTCGCTGGCCAGGTCCGTTCGCATCCAGGAGGTACCGCCGGACGCGAAGGAACCCTCGGTGAAGATCAGGTAGACCACCTGGAGGACAGAGCCAAGTCTTGCCGGTAGCTCCTGCGGTTCGGGAACGGCGAAGGGAGCGTGGGCGGCGGCCAGTGTCTTCTTCGCCCGGGTGATGCGCGCCTGGATGGTGGGCACCGGAACCAGGAACGCCTTCGCGATCTCGTCGGTGCCCAGGCCTCCCACTACCCGCAATGTCAGCGCGATCCGCGCCTCCTTGGACAATACGGGATGGCAGGAGATGAACATCAGGGCCAGGACGTCGTCGTCGATCGCTTCGGGATCGAAGAGGGAATCCGCGCCCGGCTCCTCCTCCGAGAGGTCCCGGGCCAGTAACGCGTACTTTTCGTCCCGGGCGGCACGGCGCCGGAAGGTGTCGATCGCACGACGCCGGCCGGTGGCCAGCAGCCAACCCACAGGTTCCGCGGGGACTCCATTCACGGACCAGGACACCAGCGCCTCGGCAAGCGCCTCCTGTGCGAGGTCTTCGGCCAGCGGGAAATCGCCCGTGTAGCGGGCAAGGGCGCCGACGATGCGGGCGGACTCCATGCGCCACACCGCTTCGACGGCGGCCCTTGCCTCGTTGCTGCTCACTGCCGGATCAAAGCTGTCGGGTCAGAACTGGCCGGTTCAGAGCTGACCGGTCTGCTCGCGCCACGCGCGTTCCTTCTGGATCCATTCGTTGTCCTGGGGGAACTCGTCGATCGAGGGTACCCGGCGGATTTCGGTCTTGGTTCCAGCCGTCATGGGTGCCCGCTTGGCCCACTCAATGGCTTCCTGCTTCGATGCCACATCCAGGATGTAGTAGCCGCCGAACAGCTCCTTGGTTTCGCCGTAGGGCCCGTCGGTGACCACTGGCGTTTCGCCGGTGAAGTCCACTACGACGCCCTCCTTCGGATCGTCCAGGCCCTCGGCCGCCAGCAGGACGCCGGCGCGGATCAGTTCGTCATTGAACTTACCCATGGTCTCGAGCATTTCGTTGAAGTCGGCCTTCTCAAGGTTGGCGTAAGACTCGTCGGTTCCGCGCATGATCAACATGTACTTTGCCATTTCAATCAATCTCCTAGGTTTTGGAAGGCCGCCCTTCGACCTTCTCACCCACAGGTCGAACGGCGCGAGGGCAGATCGACACGGGCCCGGAAATTTCTTTGCCCTTCCTTCAGGCAGCCTTCAAGACAGCCGGACTGACGCGATGGAGGGGCAGTGCTCCGGACCGGCTCCTTGGGGGAGCCGGTCCGGTGCACGTGATCGCTCATCCGGCAGCAGGGCCGGGACCCGTCACCGGATCAGGCGGAAATCCGGTCCGCCAGCCTGGAGTCGGCGGCCCGAGCTGCCGGCACGCCGCCGCCGTCCTGGCCGTAGAGCCAGTCGTTGTACTGGAAGTTGTTGTCCTTCCGGCTCTTGAAGAGCAGGTTGCGCAGCGTCCGGGCCAGCCCGGAGACGTGCCAGGATTCGCCCCAGATGCGGGCGGTGCGCTGGACCCGGGCCGTACGGCCGGCGCGGAGGATGTTGAATTCCCGGATAGCGTCATCCCAGGCTCCCGGGTTGACGCCGTTCGGGGTGAACACGGTGCCGCTGGTGGCGTCCTGCAGCACGGCCGCGTCCTCGAGCGCCTGGCAGGCGCCCTGGGCGAGGTACTGCAGCATGGGGTGCGCGGCGTCACCCATCAGCACCATCCGGCCGGCGACCCAGTTTTCGATCGGATCGCGGTCGTACATGGGCCAGCGCATGCTGGTACCCAGGTTCTCGAGCGCTTCCCGGACGGCCGGGACGCAATCCTTGTACGCGGCTTCGAGCTCGTCCACTCCCCCGTACTGCTCCTCGCCGCGTTCGAAGGACGCGGACTTGAAGACGGCCACGGTGTTCAGCAGCTCGCCTTTGCGCAGCGGGTACTGCACCAGGTGGCAGTCCGGGCCGAGGTAGACAATGACGTCCTCGAGGTCCGCCTTGGGCGTGTTTTCGTTGATCGGCACCGTGCCGCGGTAGGCAACGTAAGCGGACGAGACTGGCTCGTCGCCGGCCACGAGCGGACGGAGGGTGGACTTGAGTCCGTCGGCGCCGATCACGACGTCGGCCTCGTAGTCCACGCCGGCGGCGGTGTGGGCCACGCCGCGCCCGTTCACGGTCTCAACACTTTCGACCATGACGTCGTTGACAAGCTTCACGCCCGCCGCCTCGCAGCCTTCGAGCAGGACCCGGTGCAGGTCGCTGCGGTGGATCACGACGTACGGCGCACCGTAGCGTTCCTCAAATTCGCCGTCCAGCGTCTGGCGGGTGAGCTCCTCGCCGGTGACGGCGTCGCGGAAGACCAGGTGCTTGGGCTGGACACCGATCTCCAGTGCCTTTTCCAGCAGGCCCCAGCGGCGCAGGACGCGGGAAGCGTTGGGGGCCATCTGCAGCCCGGCGCCGACTTCGCCGAATTCCGGGGCCCGCTCCACGAGGGTGACGTTGGCGCCGTTCTCCCGCAGCGCGAGGGCTCCGGCCAGTCCGGCCATTCCCCCTCCGATGACGAGGACATCGGTGGACGTGGCGTGCTCAGACATTGCTTGCTCCTTGAGAGATTGAGGATTTTGACTTCAGCTTGAGGCCGATGGCGGCCAGCAGCAGCGCGGCGATGGCGGCTGCACCGGCGAAGGCCAGGAAATTGGAATTGACGCCCAGGCCGGCGGCCAACAGGAGGCCGCCTACCTGGGGTGCGGCGACGGCGCCGATGCGGCCGGTGCCCAGCGCCCAGCCCAGCGCGGTCCCGCGCAGGTGTCCGGGATAGTGGCTAGCGACGGCGGCGATGATGAGGCACTGCGTGCCGTGCGTGCCGACACCGGCGAGGACCAGCATGAGGTACACGACGGTGACCGGCGGTCCCGTGACCAGGACGACGAGCGCACCGGCGGCGACGGCGGCCGCGGCTATCGCCGTCGGAATCGGACCGAAACGGGTCCCGGCCCAGGCCGTGATGACCGAGCCTGCCACCGCACCCAGGTTGAGGGCCAAAGCGAAGGTCAGGGCGGACCCCAGGTTGTAGCCGGCCAGTTGCATGAGGTTGGGCAGCCACGTTCCCAGCCCGTACCAGGCGAACAGGGTGGCGATCGTCGCCAAGGCGAACAGCAGGCTCACCCCCAGGTACGGGGCGCGGAGCAGGGAGGAAAAGCCTGCCGGCTCCTTGGTCTTGCGCGTGGCCCTATCCGCGGCGCTGACCGGGGCCAGCGTCTCCGGAAGGTATTTCAGCCCGAGCGGCACCACGACCATCAGGGCCAGCACGGCCACCAGGAACATGGACTCCCAGCCGAAGGCGGGGATCAGCTGGATGCCGACGAGGGCGGCGATGGATCCGCCGATCGGGACGCCGGACATCATCAGGGTGGCGATGGTGGACCGCCACTTCGCGGGAACCAGTTCGGCGACCAGGGCGTTGGCTGAGGGCACCAGGCCGCCGAGGCCAATGCCGGCCAGGAGCCGAAGCCCCCCGAAGACGGCGGCGTTCGGGGCGAAGGCACAGAGGATGGTGAAGATCGAGAAAACAACGGCGCAGCCCAGGATGGTACGGCGGCGCCCCCAGGAGTCGGCCATCCGGCCGGCGAAGATTGCCCCGATCATCATGCCGACGAAGGCCATGGAACCGATGGTTCCGGCCGTGGCCTTGGTCAGTCCCCAGCCGGTCTCGGAGACCAGGGAGGACTGGACGGTGCCGTAGACGATGAGGTCGTAGCCATCGAAGACCACCAGGAGCCAGCAGACCAGGACGGCGGCTGCGGAGCCTTTGGAAAACCGCGATGCAGGCCCATCGGCGGCAGTGGGGGCGGGAGCCCCGGGCGGGAACCGGTGCGGCGCTGCATCGGGAAGTGTGTGATTCATCCCACTACTGTCGTGGCCGCCGCAGGTGAAGCACCATAGAATTCTGTTGTGCAGAACAACCCAGCAGCCAGATCAGCCAGGAAGCCCGTGCAGAAGCGGCCGACCTATTCCATCGAGGCCGTCGACAACGCGCTGCAGCTTCTCCAGCTGCTCCGCGATGGCGGGGCGCTGCGGCTCAAGGACGCCGCCGAGGAGCTCGGCGTGGCCCCGTCCACCGCCCACCGACTCCTGGCCATGCTGGTCTACCGGGGGTTCGCCGTGCAGGATGAAACCCGCCGCTACGCACCCGGTCCGGCCATGGGCGTCGGTCCGGCCGGCCTGGGCTGGACCAGGCTGCTCCGCTCGCTCGCCCAGCCGCACATGGAACTGCTCTCTGGGCGGCTCAACGAGACCGTCAATCTGATGGTGCGGGTCGGGACGAAAGTGCGCTTCCTGGCCACCGTCGAAGGAGAGAATGTGTTACGTGTCGGCGACCGGCAGGGGACGGTCATGCCAGCCAACAAGACCTCAGGGGGCAAGGCCATGCTCGCCGAACTGGAACCGCACATGATCGAACAGCTCTTCCGCAGCAGTAACGCCGAGATCGGCGGGGACACGATTCCCGCCACGGAGTATCCGGCGTTCCTGCGCGAACTCGAGTCCATCCGCAGCAACGGCTTCGCCGCCAATTTCGAAGGCACGGAGGAGGGCGTGAGCGCCTTGGGAATCGCCCTGCACAACAGGCACGGTCAGGTTGTGGGCGCGATCAGCGTCGCCACTCCCGCGACCCGGTTCCGCAGGGTGTTCGACGGCGGACTCGTCGCCGCCCTGCGTGAAACCTGCCGGCAGCTGGAGATCGACATCGCGGCAAATCCGGCCGAGCCGGACTAAGGCTCCGTCGGTCTCGAGAATTCAGCCTCGACCAACTAATTCTGACCAGCAGAATATGTTGGGGGTCACACTGCTCCGTCCGTAGGGTCGAACTACGCCAACGAACTGTTCTGACCTAGAGGAGGCCCTCGTGTCCATCAGCGCCGAAAGCACGACCCATGATTCAGTGGCCGCCAGCCACGCCCTGCCGGAGCCCACGCCTGAAGAGGCAGCCCAGCTGAAGCAGCTGTACCGGGATTTTGACCGCGAGAACCTGATCCCGTTGTGGACGGAGATTGCGGATCTGATGCCGATGGTTCCGTCCCCGAAAGCCGTGCCGCATGTGTGGCGGTGGAGTGACCTGTATCCGCTGGCCGCCCGGGCGGGCGACCTGGTTCCCGTGGGCCGGGGCGGTGAACGCCGCGCGATTGCACTGGCCAACCCGGGCCTGGCGGGTACCCCCTACGCGACGCCCACGCTGTGGGCAGCCATCCAGTACCTCGGTGCGCACGAAACCGCGCCGGAACACCGCCACTCGCAGAACGCGTTCCGCTTCGTCGTCGAGGGCGAAGGCGTCTGGACCGTGGTGAACGGGGACCCGGTCGCGATGCGCCGCGGGGACTTCCTGCTGACCCCGGGCTGGAACTTCCACGGCCACCATAACGACACTGACCAGCCGATGGCCTGGATCGACGGCCTGGACATCCCGTTCGTGCACTACGCCGACGCCGGGTTCTTCGAGTTCGGCACCGAGCGCGTCACCGACGAGGCCACCCCGGACATCTCCCGCTCCGAACGGCTCTGGGCCCACCCCGGCCTGCGCCCGCTCTCGGGTCTGAATGACACCACCAACTCCCCCATCGCCGCGTACCGCTGGGAACACACCGACCGTGCCCTGACCGAGCAGCTGCTCCTCGAAGACGAAGGCCACCCGGCCACGGTCTCCCAGGGCCACGCCGCGGTGCGTTACTCCAACCCGACCACCGGCGGGGACGTGATGCCCACCATCCGGGCCGAGTTCCACCGCCTCCGTGCCGGCGCCAGCACCGAGGCCGTCCGGGAGGTCGGCTCCAGCGTGTGGCAGGTCTTCGAAGGGTTCGGCTCGGTGGTCCTGAACGGCGAGACCAGGACCCTGGACAAGGGCGACCTGTTCGTCGTCCCGTCCTGGCAGGAATGGTCCCTGCAGGCGGACACCGAGTTCGACCTGTTCCGTTTCAGCGACGCACCCATCTTTGAACGGCTGAATTTCAACCGCACCTACACCGAAGGACGCAACAAGTAATGAGACTCCTCACCCTCCGCACCGGCAACGGAACGACGACGGCCGTCCGCCAGGACGGCGACACCCTGACCCAGATCGACGGCTTCGCCGACGTCGGAGAGCTCCTCCGCAGCGACGGCTGGGAAGACACCGCGAAGGCAGCCAGCGGCGCAACGCACCCGTTCGACGGCGCCGACCTCGCCGCCGTCGTGCCCTTCCCGGGGAAAATCATCTGCGTGGGCCACAACTACCGTAACCACATCAAGGAAATGGGCCGGGAGATCCCGGAGTACCCCACCCTGTTCGCCAAGTACCAGGAATCCCTGATCGGCCCGAACGACGACCTGGCACTGCCGCAGGAATCCGACACCGTCGACTGGGAAGCCGAACTCGCCGTGGTGATCGGCAAGCAGGGCCGCCGGATCAGCGAGTCCGACGCCAAGGACCACATCGCCGGGTACTCCGTGCTGAACGACGTGTCCATGCGCGACTATCAGTTCCGCACCATCCAATGGCTGCAGGGCAAGACCTGGGAGAAGTCCACCCCGTTCGGCCCCGCCCTGGTCACCAGCGACGAATTCACCGCCGGCCCGCTCATGACCTCGGCCGTGGACGGCGAGATCCAGCAGCAGACCCCCACCGGCGACCTCGTCTTCACCCCGGAGTTCCTGGTCTCCTACATCTCCACCATCATCACGCTGAACCCCGGCGACGTGATCGCCACCGGCACCCCGGGAGGCGTTGGCCACGCCCAGGACCCCAAGCGCTACCTGCAGGAAGGCCAGCTCCTGGTCACCACCATCGAGGGCCTGGGCCAGCTGAACAACCGCGTGGTCAAGGAAGCCTGATGGCTGCCCGCACCGACCAGACCACCGACCCGCAGCTGCTCGAGGGTTTGCTGCAGGCCCGGCGGGGCACCGCGTTCTTCGCCCGCAAACTCAACGAACTCAGCGACCAGGAGCTCGACGGCGATTCGCTGCTGCGGGGCTGGACCCGCCGCCACGTGACGGCCCACATCGGCTACAACGCGCGGGCCATCGCGCGGCTGGTCGAGTGGGCGGGCACCGGCGTGGAGACACCCATGTACGCCTCCACGTCGGTGCGGGACCACGAAATCAACTTCGGCGCCACGCTCAGCCCGATCGCGCTGCGGAACCTGTTCGACCACTCCGCCGTTCACCTGAACGTCGAATGGCGCGACCTCCCCGAAGATGCCTGGCACCACAAAGTGCGGACCATCCAGGGCCGGGAGGTGCCTGCAACGGAAACGGTCTGGATGCGCACCCGCGAAGTCTGGATGCACGCCGTCGACCTGGACAACGGCGCCTCCTTCGCCGACATCCCGGCGCCCGTCCTGGAACGCCTGCTCAAGGACATCACCGGTGCGTGGCACACCCGCGGCACCGACGCGGGACTGGTGGTCAAAGTGACGGACCGCAATCTCACGTTCGGGGATCCGACGTCGGCGTCCCCCACCGTGGTCTCCGGGCCGTTGGCCGCCGTCGTCGAATGGGCCGCCGGCCGGGGGCTCGGCGGCGTCACCGCCACCGGCATGGCAGCCACCAACGGTGCGGTTCCGGCCGCGCCGAAGTGGATTTGAACCCATCGCCGCACTGATTCCGGCAA
This sequence comes from Burkholderia sp. RS01, assembly GCF_039748055.1. Lineage (NCBI taxonomy): Bacteria > Pseudomonadati > Pseudomonadota > Betaproteobacteria > Burkholderiales > Burkholderiaceae > Burkholderia > Burkholderia sp. RS01. Next base: position 27,652 of record NZ_JBDLAK010000022.1, on the reverse strand, counting down.
CGGGAAAAGCCCCCTCGCCGAGGGGGCTTTTCCAGTATTCGGCCGCAGCTACAGGTTCGCTTCCGCGTAGACGCGCAGGGCGTCCCGAACGAAAGTTGCGCCGGACTCGCCGCCATAGTTTGCGCTGAAGCGAGGATCGGCCACATACATTTCGCCGAGCCCGATCACGTAACCCTTCACGTCACCTCCCGATGCCGCCGGCGTACCTGGAATTCCCCGGAGCCATTCCACCTGCCGCCGGGCAAGGTCCTGCGCCTCGTCGCTATCGGCGGCGATGCCCGCACCGGCCGCGGCGATCCAGTCGCTGCCGAGCTGCTGCGAGCGCTGCTTCCAGGCCGCTTTCTCCCGGGCGTCCATTCCACGCCACCAGGAGTGGCCGCTGGCATAGGCATCCCTGCCCCAGCGTTCCTCCACTTCATCCTTGTGCCGGGTGTGGTCAAAGCCGTCGAACATGTTCTCTGCCATCAGCTCTCCACCTCCTTTCACTGCCTCGATGGTGCGCTGGACCGATGCGATCTGCCGGTTCAGCCTGTCCTGCTCCTGGCGCAGCCACTTCAGGTGGCCGCTCAGGGCCTTGACGGCGTCTGACTCGTCGCCAAGCACTTCGCCGATCACCGACAGGCCAAGGCCCAGCTCGCGCAACAGCAGAATCCGCTGGAGCTGGACCAGCGCCGCCTGGTCGTAGTGCCGGTAGCCGTTGGGGGCCATCCGGCTCGGCTTAAGCAGGCCGATGTCGTCATAGTGCCGCAGCGCCCGGCTTGTGGTGCCGGCGATCCTGGCGATCTGTTGGATCGACCAGTCCATGCGTTCCTCCTTCCGCGGCACCTCCGCGCCGATAAGCCGACTCTAAAGGTTGACGCAACGGGAAGGTCAAGAACCTGATTTGGGAATGGTGATGGCGATTTTCCCGCGGGTTTTGCCGGCATCGAAGTAGCGCATTGCATCGGGGACCTGTTCCAGCGGATAGGTACGGTCGAGGGTAGGGGTCAGGGTTCCTGCTTCGATGAGTCCGGCGAGGTGCTCGAGGTCCGCTGCCTCCGCCTTGGCCAGGACCATGGTCAGCCGCTGGCTGATGAACGGTGACAGGGCCAGCGCCCGGAACTGCCTGTCAATACTGCCCGTCCAGGGCCCGCCTTCCTCGCCGCCGGTAATGACGGCCGTTCCGGTGCGGGTGAGCGCCCGGCGGAGGCGCGCCAGGCCGGGGTTGCCGGCGATGTCCAGGATCAGGTCGTAGTGTTCGCTGCCGTCGGCGAAGTCCTGCCTGGTGTAGTCGATGACGTGGTCGGCGCCGAGCGAACGCACCAGGTCCATCTTGCCGGTGCTGGAAACTCCGGTGACCACTGCGCCGGAAGCCTTGGCGAGCTGCACAGCGTAGCTGCCGACCCCGCCCGAGGCGCCGAGGACCAGCACCTTCTGCCCCGGCGTTATCGGGCCGGCGGTGCGGAGGGCCTGCAGGGCGGTGCAGGCGGACACAGGAACCACCGAGGCTTGTTCGAAGCTGATGTTCGCCGGCTTGCGGGCGAGCTGGCTTTCGCGGGCGGTGGCGTACTCGGCGAAGGGGCCTTTCCCTGCGCCGAAGACGTGGTCCCCGGCTGAGAACCGGGTCACGGCCGCTCCGACCGCGATGACGGTGCCGGCCAGGTCCAGCCCGGGAACGGGGTTTTTGGGGGCGCGGATGCCGTAGGCCAGGCGCAGCGCGTACGGCAGGCCCGTGGTGACGTGCCAGGTGCCCCGGTCCAGCCCGGCGGCATGGACCTGGATCAACACTTCGTCCTCTCCAATCCCCGGCCTGGGAATCTGCGCCATGTGCAGGACACCGGCGGAGCCGTAGGACTCCTGCACGATGGCCCGCATGGTGACCTCGCCTCCCGGCGAGCCGCCCGGCGAGCCGCCCGGACGAGGGGTCCCCTTAGCTTGTTGACCAGAGGTCATGGCCGTTCCTTTCAAACACTTGGAGTGTGCAGCCCACTGATTCGTACGCTGTACTAAAAAGAGTATCGTACAATGTACTAAACCGCTACGGCCAAGGAGTTTTCGTTGTCGACCACCACGCCGCCCGTCCCTGGGAAGAGACTTCCGCTCAGCCGGGAGAAAGTGCTTGAGTGCGCTTTGGGCCTGGCCGACGAGTCCGGAATCGCCGCACTGACCATCCGATCGCTCGCGCAGAGCATGGGGACCAAACCCATGTCGCTCTACTACTACGTGGCCAACAAGGAAGAGATTCTTGACGGCATCGTGGACATTGTCTTCGGCGAAATCGAACAGCCCTCCCCCGCGGGCGACTGGCGGGACGAAATGCACCGCAGGGCGCACGCGATGCGCCGCGCGCTCAGGCGCCACCCGTGGGCGGTCGGACTCTTGGAATCCCGCACCTCCCCCGGCCCGGCGACCCTGCGCCACCACGACGCGACGCTGGGCACGCTAAGAGCCGCCGGCTTTTCAGTTCAGCTCACGGCCCACGCCTACGCCCTGCTGGACAGCTACATTTACGGTTTCGCCCTCCAGGAAGCCGCCCTGCCCTTTACCGGCCCGGACACCGCCGCGGAAACCACGACGCCGATCGTGGAGAGTTTTTCAACCGGTCAGTACCCCCACCTGGTCGAGATTGCCACCGAACACGTGCTCAGACCCGGCTACGACTTCGGGGATGAGTTCGACTTCGGGCTGAACCTCATTCTTGACGGCCTCAGCCGGTCGATTCCACCCGCTGGCCCAGACGCGGAGCATTAGAACGGAAACTCCGGAAACCTATTACTGTGGCGCGGAATTCCGTTGTAATACGTGTCAGAAGGCGGGGCCGCCGGGCTCGCCGAGCGGGTACTCACGCTGGATCTCGGCGACCTTCGGATCGTTCTCGTCGGCGCCGTAGTCCGAGCTGCGCGTGATGTCCTTTCCATCAGGGACCTTGAATGCACGGAGTACCAGAGACAGGCCGGCAGCGACGATAAGGTTTATCACGAAGGCCACGACAGCGATGTAGACCTGCACGTCGGTACCGGGGATGGCCGCGATGGAGCCGCCAAAGTTGGCTTTCGTGACTGGGTTGACCACGTTGTAGGCAGCGATAGTGCCATAGATGATTCCGGCTGCCCAGCCGCAGAACAGCGCCCACCGGTGGAACCAGCGGGTGTATAGCCCTGCCACGATTGCCGGGAAAGTCTGCAAGATCCATATGCCGCCGAGGAGCTGCATATTAATGGCTGCCGACTGGTCCATGGCGATGACGAAAATCAGTGCACCGAATTTCACCACCAGCGATGCGATCTTGGAGACTTTGGCTTCCTGCCTGGGTTTGGCGTCAGGTCGGATCAGATCGCGGTAAATGTTGCGGGTGAAGAGGTTGGCGGCGGCTATTGACATGATCGCGGCCGGGACCAACGCGCCGATGGCGATGGCGGCCAAGGCGATGCCGGCAAACCAGTCCGGGAAGTGGTCAAGGAACAGCTGCGGCACCACCAGCTGCGGGTTAATGGCGCCGTTCAAGTCGATGGGCTTGGTACCGGCGTAAATCGCCGCGTAACCCAGCAGCGCCAGGAACCCCAGCATCAACGAGTACAGCGGCAGCACCGCGGCATTCTTCCGGATCGTGTTCCTGCTCTTCGTCGCCAGGACGCCCGTGATCGAGTGCGGATACATGAACAGCGCCAAGGCCGAGCCCAAAGCCAGCGTCCAGTACGCGGAGTAGCTGCCGGCGCCCGGAATGAATACTCCAGCGGGTTTGCCGGTTGCCGGGTTGACCGCACCCAGTTTCGCCTCAGCCGAGTCGAAGATGGTGCCCCAGCCGCCGAACTTGATCGGCAGGTAGATCACCGCAACGATCACCGCCAGATAGATCAGCAGGTCCTTGACTACTGCGATCAGGGCCGGAGCCCGCAGACCCGACGTGTAGGTGTAGGCGGCCAGGACTACGAACGCGATGATCAGCGGCAGATCCGTCAGCAGCACGTTCTCCGCACTGCCCAGGCCCAGCACCGTGAGCACAGCCTTGATGCCAACCAGCTGCAGCGCGATGTAAGGCATGGTCGCGACGATGCCCGTCACGGCGACGGCAACGGTAAGGGCCTTGCTGCCGTAGCGGCCGCCAACGAAATCGGCCGGCGTGACGAACCCATGCCGGTGCGAAACGGACCACAGACGGCTCATAAGGAGAAACACGATCGGGTACAGAACGATCGTGTACGGTACTGCGAAGAAACCGCTGACGGCTCCCGTGGCCCACATCGCAGCCGGGACTGCCACGAAGGTATAGGCCGTATAGAGGTCGCCGCCCAGCAGGAACCAGGTCACCCAGGTTCCAAAACCGCGGCCTCCAAGGCCCCACTCGTCCAGGCTGTGGAGCCCAGTCGCCTCTTCTCGGCGCCACCGCGCCGCAAAGAACCCCAAGGCAGCCACCAAGACGAAGAGAATAATCACAATAGTGAGTGCAACGCCGTTAATGGGCCGGTCCGGAACGGCCAGCGGCACGGTGAGCCCGCTCATCGCTCATCCTCTGCACCGGTCGTTCCCCGCACGGCTTCGCGACGGCGCCGATCCTCCTTGGTGATCAGCCAGTAAGAGCACCCCACCAGGCCCGCGGTGACCGGAATCCACATCATCTGATACCAGTAGAAGAACGGCATACCGGCCAAGCGCGGCTCATCGATTGAATACGCCGGCACAAACAACGGAACCACAATGGCGGTTGCCAACAGTATTCCGGCGATGACGTACGGACCAGGTCTTGCCGGCCCGCGCGTTGGAGCATCAGGAATGGACATCGACGCCTCCTCATCGAGACGGGCCCCGCAGCGGGAAGGCTTCCCGGGACGTGCCGGCGGCCTGTGGACCGTGTGTCGCGGCGGTCCTAACCAACAGAATAGACACTGGACTTATTCTCCAACAGGGCATTTGCGCCCGTACTTTCTAGTTAGTTGGCGGAACCGGTAGATTTGAGGCGATGATTCACATTGACCCCGATGACCCCGCCCGCGAGGATGTCCACCAACTCCTGAGCGAGCACCTGGCGGACATGTTCGCCACTTCTCCGGCCGAAAGTGTGCACGCACTGGACCCCTCAGCCCTGTCCGGGCCGTCCATCACCTTTTGGACGGCCCGCAAGGAAGGCGAGCTCCTGGGGTGTGGCGCGCTCAAACTCCTCGACTCCCCGCCCGGCTCTGCACGGCACGGCGAAATAAAGTCCATGCGCACCACGTCAAGTGCACGGGGCCGCGGCGTGGCGACCCTCATGCTCAGGCACATCCTGGACGACGCCCGAAGCCGGGACTTCAAGCGCATCTATCTCGAGACAGGAACAGAGGAGTATTTCGCTCCCGCCCGGCGGCTGTACGCCCGCCACGGATTCACCGAGTGTCCGCCCTTTGCCGGCTACGCCCTGGATCCAAACAGCGTTTTCATGGAACTCCGCCTCTGAGCAATCCCCTAACCTCTCCTGCCGCTGGATGACCGAGTGAGGCGACTGTCGGGGGCTTCTACCGCGCGCACATCGTGCAAGGCTGGTTCCATGGATCTGGAAGTTTCGCCCGCGCTCACGATTCCCTCGTCGGAACTCGGCTGGCGGTTCTCGCGTTCATCCGGGCCAGGCGGGCAACACGTCAACACCTCGGACACGCGCGTCGAGCTGTCGTGGAACGTCGTTGACTCGACTGCGCTTTCGGACGGCCAACGCCTGATGCTGGTCACGCGCCTCGGCCGTCGCCTCATCGCCGGGGTCATCACCGTCACCGCCTCCGAGCATCGCTCTCAGCTGCGCAACCGCGAGATCGCCCTGGCCAAACTCTCCGGCCTCGTTGCCGAGGGTCTTGCTCCAGAAGCTGCTCAACGCCGGGCGACCAAACCCACCCGGGGTTCGAACCGTCGGCACCGCGCTGCGAAGGAACAGCGGGCGGCGACGAAACAGCAGCGAAGGCGTCCGCCCGCCGAGTAGCGCCGTGCACCAGCATTCCTTCCGTCGACGCACGGACGTTCGACTACGGCGACGGGCACCTTCGCGTCCAACTAGGGACGACGTGACGCAGGACTTGGACTCGTCGCCCTACGGGCGCGTTAGACAAATAAGTTGTTGCCCAGCTCAGGTGGCAAACCTAAAATCGGGACAACTCACGGGAGTTCAGACGAATGTCTGAGAGCCGCATCTGGTGACCTTCGGGCGCCGATGCCGACCACATCCAAAGAAAATTGACCAAGGGTTTCGCCCTTTGACCCGGAAGCATCGACCGATGAACACAGTTCATCAACATGATCCGGAACTATCCAACAGGCTCTGCAGGAGTTGCGCGGGCGGCTGTCGGGATCATTGATCGAGCCACAGGATCCGCTCTATGAGGAAGCCCGGGCGGTATGGAACGGCATGGTCAATGTCCATCCTCGTGCCGTTGCCCGGGCGGCCGCCGGCGAGCACGTGCGCAGCGGCGGAGGGGCGTTCCTCGTACTCCAGCCCGAATTCGGGATGGGCGACGAGCCGTGGATGATTGCCGGATTCGCCTGGGTTGCCGACGACCACCAAGCCGGCCTCAAGCTCCTTGAGCAACTGCGCCTAGAGGCTCCTCCCGACCAAGAGGAAGTGGGCGCGACTTCGTGGGTGGGCTGGCAGGGCGCCATGGACACCGTGTTTCCTAAGGGCTCGCGCGGCTACTGGAAGAACGTTGCGTTCTCCAGCCTCGACCAGGAGGTCATCGACGTACTGGTTGGTTTAGCCTCCGAGCTGACCTGGCAGGGCACGGGGATAGACGTCCACCATCTGGAAGGCGCGTTCGGACGGGTGCCGGAAGTGGCCACAGCGTTCCCGAACCGGTCCGCGCGTTACTGGCTCAACGTCTATGGGTTATGGCACGACCCATCCGAGGACGACCGGCTGACCGCCTTTGCCCGCAAGGCCTACGCGCTCATGCAGCCATTCTCCGAGGAAGGCCAATACGTCAACTTCCTTGGCGCCGAACTCGGACCCCACGACGCAGACGCCGCGCGCCGGGCCTACGGGCAGGAGAAATATCAGCGCCTCCTTGCACTCAAAGACCGCTACGACCCACAATCTCTTCCGCCTCAACCACAACATTCCGCCGACGCCCGTCTAGGGAAGTCCTCCCCCGGAACGGGATGCTGAGGGGTTACCTGGGGGTCGGTTCTGCCAGGGCACATGGTCAGGCCAACTTGTGGCGCCAGTCTTGGGGGACTCGCGAGGCCGGCCCCGGGACGCTCTGATCGAGTGGGTGATGGGCCGGCGGCGCCAGGTCCGGTCCGTCGAAAAAAGTGGAGCTGGGGTAGTCGTAGAACCAGGCTTCGCCCGGTTCGAAGGCGCGGATGACGGGATGGCCCGTGGATCGGGCATGAGCGGAGGCGTGTTGGGCCGGTGAGTTGTCGCAACAGCCGATGTGGCCACACTGGGCACACCGGCGAAGATGCAGCCACCAGCCTCCGCTGGCGTCGCATTCAATGCATCCGGCACCGCTGGGCGGGACCGAGACATCAATGCCCTGCACCACGTTCATTTGGCTTCTCCTCGGATTCGGGCGCCGTCGCCCGCGCACTATTTTACGTCCAGATCCATGCCTGGGCCGATGGAGGGTCCTTGTCCTGTCGGTCCGACGTCGGGTCGCGAAAGGCCCGGGGTCAGGGCGAGGCGGCGCCGCGCGCCTGCCCGGGGCTGCCGGTGGTGACGGTGCTGCCGCCAGCGGTCCGGATCGATTTCAAGACCTGCCCGGTCCCAGCGGCCTGTCTCGGCGGCCACCCCGTAAGTGGAGTGAAGGAACCGAGACATGGTCCCGTCCGGATCCGGTGCGGCGCGGACGTTCTCATAGGGAAGCAGGTAGAGCTTGTCGGCTTTGCTGTAGACGGTACCGTCCGCTTCGCTGACGTACTCGGAGTAACCGGCCGGCTCGGGAAACGAATAGGCGTAGAAGGCGCCTTCCTCACCTCCGCCCTGCCAAAACCCGCAGCCGCTCGTTTCGTGGGAGTAGGCCTCGGCCATGACCCAGTCGGGGCAGTTTGGGGCACCGCCCGGTTCGGTCGACGTCGCACGCCCGGAGAACCTCGTGTATGCCAGATCCATCGATCCCCAGAAGAAGTGAACGGGACTCGCCTTCCCGCTGAAGTAGGACCTGAATTCATTCAGGACCCGGTCCGTCTGGACCAATTGGTGCCAGAACAGCCGGACGGCCTGGGCGTCGTAGGAGGCATGCCGGTCGTCTGCTGCGAAGGGTATGGCCGGATCCACCTCGTTCGGAATCGCCCGGATGGACGTGTCGATGCCGAGCCTCCGCAATGCCTGAAATACCTCGGCATGGAATTCGGCCACCGATTTGGCTTCGAGGACGACGCTCTCGGCAGTCCCGTCGCTGGAGCGTATGTGCAACCGGTGGTCACAGAAATCGAATTCGATATCGAAAGCGCCGCGGCCATACGGGATCCTGGAGGTCGCAAGCCCGCGCGGTGTGACGTACAGGGTCACGTGCCACCAGTGGTTGAGCATCGGCGCATGGGCCATGCGGATCTTGCCCACGATCTGGGTCCACATGTGCACCGTATCCCGGGTTTCAGCCCAGTCAGCCACACGAAGCCGGGGCCACCCGTTGCGAGCGTCAGCAGCTTCCGCATAGTCCATCGAAGGGTCCTCCGCCGTCCGGACTTCAGCTTCCGGGGACCGTCTGCACTGACCCCTGCGGGGGCGCGGTCCCTTCCCAAGAATTCTGCCACTCGGCTCCCGGGGCGCATCCCTGTGCGTTGCCCCGCGGATGCGGTCCCCGAAAAAGCGTCCATCCGCGGTCATCACCTGCCGCTGCCCGGGCAACGCCCCGACAGACCAGGCTAAGGGTTTTGGATGCCCTTGGGTTTGTCCGGCGTGCGCATGACTCGAACGCCGAGCCTGGGTGGCGGCGTTGTCCGCGGCGCGGGGTTCCGTGGCGGGTTCCTGATTCCGGAGGCTGAGACCGCGGCTCCGATGACCAGAAGGATGGCGACGGCGATCAGCACCCGGTGGAATCCGGCCAGGTCAAGCTGCGTTCCGGTAAGGAGTCCGACGAGAGCGATGCCAATCAGACCCGACACCCGGGCAACCGCGTTGTTCACTGCCGAGCCGATCCCGGACTGCTGTTCGGAGATCGAGCCCAGGATGGCTGCGGTAAGCGGTGCCACCGTGGCCGAGAGCCCGACCCCGAAGAGGATGATTCCCGGCAACAGCTGAGTCCAGTAACTGAGGGGCGTCTGCGACGAGACCATCAAGAGGTAGCCGAGGCCGGCGCCGGCCGGACCCAAGGCCATGAACCACCGCGGGCCGTACCGGCCGGCGAGTGAACCGAACCATGACGACAAGCAGATGCTCAGCAGGCTGACCGGCAGCAGGGCGAGAGCAGCGAAAGTCGCCGGGTATCCGGCCACCTGCTGCAGGAAGAGCACGATGGTGAATCCGCCGACGGAGAGCGCGGCATAGATGAACGTCGTGGCCATGTTGCCGGCCGCAAAGTTCCTGACGGCGAAGAGGCTCAGCGGCATGAGCGGCTGTTTCGCTGTTGCCTGCCGCCAGAGGAACGCCGCCAAGCAGAGTACTCCGAGGGTCAAGGGCAGCAGGATGGCCGGACTCCCCCATCCGCGTGTGCCCTGCTCAATCAGGGCATACACGGGTCCGGCCAGTCCGAGAACGCACAGCACCGCCCCGGGGTAATCAATGCGGACCCCCGCCTTGCGGACGTCCGTCGCGTGCAACACGGCCAGAAGGCACAGGATCACCGCGATCGGCAGAACGTTGATGCCAAACACCCAGCGCCATCCGACGGAATCGACCAATATGCCGCCCAGGAGCGGTCCGGCGATGAAAGCCACGGTGGTACCGGCCGTCCATTGGCCAATGGCCTTGGCCCTGGCCGCCCCGTCAAATGTGAGGTGATGAGCGCGAGGGAACTGGGCACGAGCAAAGCCCCGGCAATGCCTTGCAGGGCCCGGGCAATGATCAGAACCTCGGCGGCGGGTGCGAACGCGCACATCAGGGACGTCACGCCGAAACCGACCAGGCCCACGCGGAGAATGCGGATCCGTCCGAGAACGTCAGAGAGCGATCCGGCAAGGAGGATGAGCGAACCGAGGGTGATCAGGTAGGCGTCCACGACCCATTGCTGGATGGTCAGGCCGCCTCCCAGTTCACGGGAAATGGCCGGTAATGCGACGTTGATGACGCTGCTGTCCAAAAAGGACACGAAGGAGGCGAGAATCGCGACCCAAAGAACGAGTGTCTGAGCGCGCGACGCCGGAGGGAATCCCATTCCTCAGCGCCCGGAAGAACTGGCCCATGTCCAAGGGAGGGAATAGCACCAAGTCACGTTCGGTCAGGTCATCGTCCGGGCCCCGCCGCGGCGCTGGCGGCAACTCAATGCTGGCCGAAGCCCTGGCGGCACTGCGAAGCTAGGCAAACTCGTCCGGCGACGGCGTACATGAGAAGACCCTCACCGGCTTCTCATGGCTGCCTCACGTCTGCAGGCCAGCATGGAAGGTGTCAAAGACGACGAAACGTTCGTGGTCTTTTCGGGACCCGGGCATCGTGACAGGCGGGACAGAGGATGCTGAAGGTTCCGGCCCTCACCGGTGTTTGTGGCGCCCTCACCCGTGCTGCTCTCGCAGCAGGGTCCGAGCATTCCATAGCGGGAGATGTGACCTTGAAAACCTTGGAGGAAACCCACGATATATTCGACAGTTCCGACCGCCCAGGACGGGGATCCGGGTCCCACAGCAGGCGCGGAAACCTTCAGTGGCCGGAGCACGGGCGCAGCAACTGGAAGCCGCTGCGGAAGCACCACGTCGAACCGGTCGCATCAGCGTTCCTTCTCGACGAGGTCTCGGCGCTGCTCGCTTACGACCCCGGCGTACGATCCGGAGCACAGGATGCCTCACGCGCCATGATGGCCGCCACCGGCCGGGTCTGCCTGGACCTCGCGAACCACCGCAGGCTGTTGGACGCGACGACAGTGAACAGGCTCCTTGCGGAGCTGGAATGGCTCACCGTGGCTCTGGGCCCGCTCAGCCATTTCACGCCTCCCGAGGGAGACGGATACGCTGCGGCTTACACGACGGCACTCGCCGCGCTCGAATCCGACCGGTATTTCCGGCTGGTCGCCGATCTCCAACTGTTCTGTTCGGCTCCTCCGCTCAAAACGGGGAAGTCCCGGAAACACAGGCAGTCCGAGCAAATGCGGCCGATGCACGGCCCGATCCGAAGCCCAATCTGCTGACGGCGCCAGCATCCTGTTCCTGGCAATTTTGAGCAACTCAAAGCGACCGCCGCGCTGCCCGGGTAGGGGCGCGGGAGTTCTGTGTCCGAACGTCGAAGTGGTCGGCGTCCGGGCGTACGCTGCATTCATGGACAACTCATTCGAGATCGAGCTGGTCAATGACAACGAGTACGCTGTGCGGTCGGAAGCAGAAGGACAGTCGGTGGAGTCGCTTTTCCGAACCGATCCCGGTTTTCTTGAAAGCATCGGGCTGGCCGAGGCCGATGGGAAACGGGTTGTGGAGGAAACTGCCCGTTTCCTGGCCGAGCATCAGCCGGTGATCGATTTCCCGCCGTTGATCGATCTTGAAGACATCGCTGCCGCTTACGACGATTATCCGCAGCAACTCCGGAACCGGCTTGGAAAAGAGTAGTTCGGCTTGAGGTTTACTCGGTCTGCGCTTGATTCGTTCCGCGGCGGGAGCCTGCCGGACCTGCTCGCGGACCACACGCGACTTCTGTTCGTCGGCATTAATCCCGGCCTGCGCGCCGTCGCAGTGCAGGCGCATTTCGGCGGCGGAAGCAACCGCTTCTATCCCGCTCTCTACCTGGCGGGCATCGTCGATCGGCGGATAGATGCTTCCGCGGGCTTCCTTCCCGAAGACCTCGCACATCTGCGTGAGCGTGGCCTCGGCATCACCTCGCTCGTTGCGGGAGCATCGGCGCGCGCGGACGAACTAACCGCAGAGCAACTCGTGACCGGCGCGGAAGCGCTCTCCGAGCGCGTCGAACGCATCGCTCCGGCAGTGGTGGCGATACTGGGAATCACTGCCTACCGGACGGCCTTCGCCCGGCCGCAGGCGAGGACCGGCCGTCAGCCGGATCCTCTCGGCGGCTCCCCCGTCTGGGTGGTCCCGAACCCGAGCGGCTTGAACAAACACGCGAGCCTCGCTGACCTGGCAAACGCCTACCGCGAAGTCGCAATCGCGGCCGGCATCGAACTCTTCGCCGCGTCAGCGTGACCCGGCGCGCGCCCGCCAGGTCTAATCGGGGATTCTCTCTCCGACGTCATAGTCCGTCGACGATGCCGTCGACGACTGCGCCGAACCTCTCCGATGACCCACCCGCCTTGACGAGCACGCTAAGCCCGACCACAGAAGCAAGCAGCTGACTGGCGGCGGTCTCGGCATCCCGATCCACGCTGAATTCTCCAGACTCCCGTCCCTGCGCGACTGCTTGACGAAACACCGCTTCGATCCGCGTGAAGAGGTCGTCCGCGATGCGGTTCACGTCGTCGTCGGCGGTGCCGAGCTCTGCGGCGGCATTGACCATGACGCAGCCCCGCTGGTGCTCGCCTACGCCGGCAAGGACAGTCACCGCAGCTTTGAGGCGCGGCCCGATCGGCCCCGGCGCTGAGAACAGCTCGGTCAGGTACTCGAGTCGTCTCTCGCTGTAGCGCCGAAGAGCACGCACGAAGAGCGCGTGCTTGCTTTCAAACGTGTTGTAGAGACTACCTTTTCCGATCCCCAGCTCACTGGCCAGCTCCTGCGGCGTCGTTCCGGCGTACCCCTGGCGCCAGAACAGGTCCATCGCCCTGTCGACGGCCGCGTCCGTTTCAAACTGCATCGGTCTGCCCATGGGAAAAGCGTAACTTGCGTGATATTGTACTTCAAGGTCAAAAACTGCCGATGACCACCCGCCGGGTCCCCCTACCCCTTTCAGGAAGGCATTCCTTTGTCCGCTCAACCGCACTTGGCGCACGCCGCCCCTGCGAGCCGCTTGCGCAAGAGGGTCCCATTGAACACGCTTGCTATCCCGCTGGGCTTGGCTGGCCTCGCCCAGGTTTGGTCCGTGGCGACTTCCGCGCTCGGCATCCCGTTCGAGGTCGGGCAGGCGTTCTGGCTGATCGCCGCGATCGCCTGGATCTGGACCATCGCGGTGCACGTGCATCGCGGCACGCGCACCGATCAACCGCTCTCGCATCAGCTCACGCACTTCGCTCAGGGTCCGCTGGCGGCATTGCTCCCCATCGCCGCGATGCTGCTCGGAGCGAGCCTTCACCGCACGGTTCCGCTTGCCGCGACCGTGCTGACCTTGATCTCCCTCGCCGCCGCTGCCGCGTTCGGCGCATGGATTCTGAGCTTCTGGATGCGCGGGGAAATGCCGCTCGAATCCGTGCACGGCGGCTACTTCCTGCCCATCAGTGCCGCCGGTTTCGTCGGTGCCCTCGCTGCCGCAGAGACGGGCCTTAACTGGCTCGCCGTCGGAAGCTTCGCGGTCGGCATCTTCTTCTGGCTGGTGATCTCCGTGTTTTTCTTCCTCCGGCTAGCGGTCCGTCCAGCCATGCCTGCACCACTTGTCCCGACACTCGCGATCATGATCGCTCCCCCGGCCGTTGCGTCAGCAGCATGGCTTACCATCTCTGGCGGTCGACCCGATCATGTTTTCGAGGGGTTGACGGCGATGACGGCGTTCATGGTGCTGATCCAGGTGATGTTGTTGCCGCGCTACCGCGCGCTGCCGTTCTCGCTCGGATTCTGGTCATTCACCTTCCCTGTGGCGACTGTCGCTGCGCTCGCAATCACGTGGTTGCATCTGCTCCAACCGTTTGCCTGGCAGGCCATCACAATTGCGGTGCTCGGCGCCGTTACGCTACTTGTGGTGTCGATCGCGGCGAAGTCGATCCTCCTGCTCATCGCCACGGCCCGCGCGGAACGGCGACAGCGGCCAACCGCCGGGGAGCAGGCGATGGCTGGCCACGAGTAAGAACCACATCCATCGCCCGCAGAAGGTGACGCCGGGGTCTCCCCCACCACCCATCCAGCCCGACACCCCTCACCAATCTGTTGAAGAAGGATCAAGTAAATGGAATTCCTGACCACCCTCATTACAAACGTTCCCGACGGAACATCGGACGCGATCGTCAGCGACACCCGATCACGGGAAGCGCTCAGGGCCGCAGAGCTGGCCGAGCAAGGTCACCTGCTCCGGCTGTGGAGGCCTCCGGTCGAGCCGGGTGAATGGCGAACGCTTGGCCTCTGGAGAGCAGGCAGTGAGACAGAGTTGAAGGGCATTCTCGCCACCCTCCCTCTGCACAAATGGATGACAGTGGAAATCACGCCCCTCAATCCCCACCCGAACGACCCGGCAAACAAGAGGTCCTGACGGCACCGTCAGTTTCCGTCGCTGCTGTCAGGTGCTGCGGTGCGCCGGGGCGAACTGCGCCGCCCGGCGGGTTTCCTCGGCGCGGATGAGGTGCACGAGCGCGTTGATGAGGGCCAGGTGGGTGAACGCCTGTGGGAAGTTGCCGAGATGCCGGCCGCTCACCGGATCCAGCTCCTCAGCGTAAAGGCCCAAGGGACTGGCGAGGGACAGCAGACGTTCGCACAGTGCCTTGGCGCGTACCACTTCTCCGATCTCGACGAGGGCTGAGACAAGCCAGAACGAGCAGGTCGTGAAGGTCCCCTCCACGCCGGTGAGTCCGTCGTCGGTCTCCTCGGGGCGGTAGCGCAGGACGAGCCCGTCCCGGGTGAGTTCGTCGGCGACGGCCAGGACAGTGGCGCACACGCGTGGATCGTTGGCGGGCAGGAACCGGACGAGCGGGACAAGGAGAAGTGAGGCATCGAGGTTCGTCGTGCCGTAGGACTGAACGAACACACCGCGGTCGTCGACACCATTGCGGCAGATGTCCTCATGGATCTCCTCGGCGATGGTGTCCCACTTCCGGGCGTAATCAGCCTGGCCGTGCAGGCGCGCCAGCCGGGCACCACGATCCAGGGCCACCCAGCACATGAGCTTTGAGGATGTGAAGTGCTTCGGTTCGCCACGGACCTCCCAGATGCCGTGGTCGGGGTCCCGCCAGTGGGCGGCGGCTTGCTCGACCTGGCGGAGCAGGACGGGCCAGAGCGGCTCGGGGAGCTGGTCACGGGATTTGGCGTGAAGGTAGACGGAGTCCAGCATGGTGCCCCAGACGTCGAGCTGCCGCTGGCGGGCGGCAGCGTTGCCGATCCGGACGGGGCGGGCGCCGTCGTAGCCGCCGAGCCCCTCGACAGTGACCTCGGGAAGATCCCTTTCGCCGTCGATGCCGTACATGATCTGCAAGTCCTCCTCGGCGGCGACGTCGCGGATGAAAGCGAAGAAGTCGTCGGCTTCCCGGTCCAGGCCGAGTGTGTACAGGGCCCATAGCGCGAACGTGGAATCGCGCACCCACGTATACCGGTAGTCCCAGTTCCGCTCTCCCCCGGGCGTCTCGGGCAGCGACGTGGTGGGCGCCGCGACCAGAGCTCCAGTGGGCGCGTAGGTGAGGCCCTTCAACGTCAGCGCGCTGCGTTGCAGCTGCTCCCGCCACGGGTGGTCGGGGAACTCGCCCCCGGTGATCCATTGCCTCCAGAACTCAGTGGTCTGCCACTGCTTGCGCGTGGCTTCATCCCACGTCCGCGGCGGGGGCAGCGACCCCCAGGAGAGCGCGATAAAAGCCTGCTCGCCCTCGGTCATCCGGCTGCGGATGACCGCGATCGAGTCCTCGATGCCCAGCCGGCGGTCGGTGGTCAGACGAAGCAGCGGATCCTCCCCGTCGCCGCTGACCGTCACGATCTCCCCGTATGCGGGGCTGGAGAACTCCCACCTTGCCCGGCGCCGGCCGTAGTCGAAGACCGGCTCGCACAGCACGGACAACTCAACTGCACCGCTGACGCACCGGACGGTCCGCAGCAGGCAATGCTCCGCCTCGTAGTTCATCGGCGGGCGGCGGTATCGTTCGGCCCTCTCTTCGGTGTGGTGCCACGGACCCATCACCAGGGCATCCCTCACGATCAGCCATCCGGTCCTGGTCTGCCAAGTGGTCTCCAGGATCAGGCTGCCGGGGAGATAGCGGCGCGCAGTGGGCTCCCGGACGCCGTACGGCGCCACCTTGAAGCCACCCGCGGCGCGGTCGAGCATAGCGGAGAACACGCTCGGTGAGTCGTGACGCGGCACGCACATCCACTCCACCTGCCCGCTCGATGCGATCAGGCAGCTGGCTTCGCAGTCAGACAAAAACCCATAGTCGGCGATCGGCGGGTACGGGCTCGTGCCTGCCCCTAGCCGCCGCCCCTGGGCCCCTGATCCGGCGTCGATCCTCACTACCCCAGTATCGTCCTCCGGACTGGAAGCGGGAATCCTGAATCCCGCGCCCGCAGCAACTGCAACCAGGATTTCCCGATCGGCAGAGGTGGTGGAGCAATCTCCGACGGCCCGGGTTAGTCTCGGGCGCGCGTGACGCTCACCATGATGGTGCGCCGATCAACAGTCGAGGGCTTGCGTAGCAGATCCGCACCGCCTCCGCGATCCTGTGGGCCGGCAACAGTTCGCCTTCGTCATTCACGGAAGCAGATTCTTCGAAGAGGGACGGGACGGCACCAATACGCGGGAGCAAGGGGCAGGGAGCTTACCGGTTCCAACCCAGCGCGGAGTCATAGCTGCACTCCAGTGCACCCGTTCCGGGGGCGAGTCCGCCGCCGGAGGGGAAGTAGATGGCGCCGAAACCGGCGCCCGCGGACTCGATCCGTTTCCCGGCCCAGATCTTGGCGGCTTCAAGATCCTTCTCGGGGATAGGCTCCCGGGTGCTGTGGTCCCCGCCAAAATGGATGTCCAGCTGATACTCCCCCGGCTGGGAGGTCCCGCTGTGATGGGTCGGATCCATTTCATCACGTCTGCTGATGAGGACCTGTGCCGAGGCATGGAGGATGGAGGGCTCGCTGGCCAGATTGCCATTCTCCTGCTGTTTCATGCGCAGGCCCGAGACGACGCTCTCCACGGTGTCATCCGCCGTGACGACATACCCGGAACCGCCGACGTCAGCCTCAGAACCACCGACGCTTTTTAAATGCTGCCCGAAGTGGTCGGAGCTGGACTGGCTGGAAGTCATGCACCCTCCTTGAGGGTTTTCGCGGCGAATGCCGACCGTCCCACCCTAGTGCCATACCGGGCGTCCGGACCGGGTCAGAACGGGATTGTTTCAGGGAAGATCCAGCCGGGGGCGGGCGTGGCCGCCAACCGGCAGCGGGTGGCCGGCGGTTCAGGAATGGTGATGGTATCCATCAGGGAGGCTCTGCACGGCATCGTCCGGAAGCTCCCAAACAGGGGAGGAACCCGCCGTCGACATCGGCGCTGACCCGGGCGTACGCTGGCAACATCGGCGCATGTGCCCGGTGACTCTGCGTCGATACCTCAATCGATGAAGGAGGACCAATGAGTGCCGTACGTGAATTCATGACTACGGATGCACAGTGTATTAAGGAGAACCAGTCCCTCGTAGATGCCGCACGGATGATGCTGGATCTGGACTGCGGCTCGTTGCCGATCTGTGGTGACGACGGCAAGTTGAAGGGCATGATCACTGACCGAGACATCGTTCTCAAGTGCGTTGCCGTGGGCCGGGATCCACGCGAGATGGTGGCCCGCGACCTCGCCACGGGTGCGCCCCGCTGGATTGACGCCGATGCGAACGTTGACGCCGCCATCGAAATGATGGAAAAGTACCAGGTCCGGCGGCTCCCGGTCATTGCTGACCACAAGTTGGTCGGCATCATCAGCCAGGGTGACATCGCGCGCAACTACTCGGAGGAGCGTGTGGGCGAACTGGTGGAGCACATTTCGGAACGCAATCGACTGCAATCGAGCAGTTCATAAAGTCAAGCAATTCATCAGCAAACAAGCGTCACGGAGTATTCTCCGTGGCGCTATTTTGTGCCCGCCGATTGCCACGTCCGAGGCTTACACGGATAAAGTGGCCAGGTGATTCTTGCGCGCGGGTGATCGCGCAGGACGGCGTCACCACAGTCATCCCGGTGCCCGTTCCGCAGCGCATCTACGACAGTTACTTCCGCGAAGCGATTAATCCGCGCTGGTAAGGAAAGGAGCGACGCCGTCACCAACCGCCGCGCGTCGGCGTATGTCCCTTTCGGGCATCATCGGGCATTGCCATTTCGGCCCGCAGGCCCAGGAGCCGGATCGGACGGCCAGCTTCGATTCCGGCCGCGAGGTCCAAGGCCCGCGCGAGGATTTCGTTCCGGTCGAATGTCTCGGAAATCTTCCGCGCGTGGGTCTTGGTGAAGAATGGCGCGTACCGAACCTTGAGGGTCAGCCCAACCACGGGCCGTCCTTCGGCCACAACATCCTCAAGGACGCGCGCTGTCAGCTCCCTCACGGCGTCGTCCACCTGGGCGGGCTCGGTCAGGTCCCGCTGGAAGGTGGTTTCCCGGCTATGCCCGCGGGCAACCCACGGGGTGTCGTCCACAACGCTGGCGCCGTCCCCGCGTCCGAGCTCCGCGTACCAGGGACCCATCCTGGGGCCGAACTCCGGGACAAGATCTTGGGGGTCGGACGCGGCGAGCTCGGCGACTGTGTTGATGCCGAGCTTGGCCAGCCGGCCCGACACTTTCGTCCCGACGCCCCACAGGTCCTTGGTGGGCCGATTGCCCATGACGTCGAGCCAGTTCCCGGCAGTGAGGCGGAAGACGCCGGCCGGCTTGCCGAAACCGGTGGCGACCTTGGCTCGGACCAAGGTGTCGCCGATGCCCACGCTGCAATGCAGCTGCGTTCGCTCCAGGACAGCGGCCTGCACCTGCCGGGCGTAGGCCTCCGGATTCTCTGTCTCAGTGCCTACAAAGGCTTCATCCCAACCCAGCACCTGCACGGTGGCGCCGGGCTGCGCGCGCAGGGTGGCCATCACCGTTTCAGACGTCGCGAGGTAAGCCTCATGATCGACGGGCAGGATCACAGCGTCGGGCACTTTCCGGGCCGCAATGCGTAAGGGCATTCCGGAACCCACCCCGAACGCCCTGGCTTCGTACGATGCGGTCGACACCACCGCTCGTTCCGTGGGGTCGCCTCGACCGCCGACAATGATCGGCTTGCCCGCAAGCTCCGGCCTCCGGAGCACTTCGACCGCCGCGATGAACTGGTCGAGATCGACGTGCAGCACCCACCGGATTCCGTTCACGCCACCAGTCTGCCCTAAACATCCCTGGCAAGCAGTGGAGGGACGGTGGCTCATTTTTTCTCGTTGACCGCGGCAGTTGTCGTTTCACGCTGGGTGGCGGCCCAGCTGGCGAGGACTTTCAGTGCGTCCTCGGAGGCTGTCTCGGGATCTGCTGTGTACACGTTGATGCGCAGTCCCGGGTCTGCAGGGAGTTCCAGCGCTTCAAAGCTCAGGTCCAAGTCGCCAACGATCGGGTGGTGGAGCCGTTTGCGGCCGGCGCGGTGGTATTTCACGTCGTGACGGGCCAACCGGGCGCGGAACTCCTCGCTGCGGGTGGAGAGTTCACCGATCAGGTCCGTGAGGTCCTTGTCGTACGGGTTTTTCCCGGCCGTGGAGCGCAAGACTGCGACGACGTCGTCCGCAGCGCGTTCCCAATCGGCGAAGAACTCCCGCGCTTTCGGATTCAGGAAGGTGAAGCGTGCGCTGTTCGGCGGATTGGGCCCCTCTGCCATCATGTCCAGATACAGGGCACGGCCCAGTTCGTTGGCGGCGAGGACATCCCCTCGGTCGTTGCGGACCCAGGCCGGCGCCGTTGTGATCGCGTCAATGACGCGTTGCACGCTCGGCCGCACCGTCTGCGGGCTGCGCTTGCGCCGCACCCGGGGGGAGGCGGTGGCGGCTCGGGCCAGGTCAAAAAGGTGGGCCGTTTCGGCGTCGTCGAGCTTCAGGGCACGCCCGAGGGCTTCGAGGACGCTGTCCGAGGCGCCGGAGAGGTTCCCTCGTTCAAGGCGTATGTAGTAATCGATGCTCATCCCGGCGAGCATGGCGACTTCCTCGCGGCGCAGCCCGGTAACGCGCCGGTTGCCGCCGTAGACCGGCAGGCCGGCCTCTTCCGGCGTGATCCTTGCACGGCGGGAGGTCAGGAATTTCCGCACGTCGTCGCTGTGGGTCATGGCATCCACGCTACGCGCCGTCGATGGGACGAGGGAGGCACTGGCGTTACCCGGAACGACAGTGACTCCCGGCCTATAAGGATTCACGGTTGCATTAGAAGCATGAAACCTGAACCCGCAACCGCTCCCCGCCGGGCAGCGATCCTGGCGATCATCCTCGTCAGCTACTTCATGATCCTGTTGGACAACTCGGTCATCTTCACCGCCCTGCCGAGTCTGCAGGCAGACCTGCAGCTGAGCACCGGTGAGCGCTCCTGGGTTCAGGATGCGTACACGCTGGTCTTCGGCGGCCTGCTGCTCCTCGGCGCCCGGGCAGGAGACCTGCTCGGACGCCGGCGGGTTTTCGTGTTCGGGCTGGTGGTGTTCTCGATCGCGTCACTTCTGATCGGACTGGCGCCGGCGGGCCGGTGGGCGATCGCCGGCCGCGCCGTCCAGGGTATTGGCGCCGCGATCGTCGCGCCCGCCTCGCTGTCCCTGCTCACGGCGAGCTTCCCGGAGGGCCGTGAGCGCACCCGGGCCGTCGCACTGTACGGCGCCACCGCAGGGATCGGCGCCAGCCTCGGTCTGGTCATCGGCGGGGCGCTGGCCCACTGGATCTCCTGGCGGGCCGGGTTCTGCCTCAACGTACCCATCGGCGCCGCGATGATCGTCCTCGCACCGCGGTTCATCCCGGAAACAGTCCGGGCCCGCGGCCGCTTCGACGTATTCGGCGCGCTCAGCGCCACACTAGGCGTCGGCGCTCTCGTGTTCGGCATCATCAACACCGTCGATGCGGGATGGACTTCCCCGGTTACGGTCACAGCCGTCAGTGCCGGCGTCGTACTCCTGGCGGTGTTCGTACAGATCGAGCGCAGGGCGGCCCAGCCGATCATGCCGCTGCGGCTGTTCGCGAGCCGCCGTCGCACCGGCGCCTACCTTGCCCGCTTCCTGTACCTGGGCGCGATGATCGCGTTCTTCTTCTTCACTACCCAGTTCATGCAGGAAGTACTTGGCTTCGACCCGCTGCAGGCCGGCATCGGATTCCTGCCGATGACCGCGGTCAACTTCGCCGTCGCAATGAGCATCCCGCGGCTCGCGGGCCGAATGCCGGGTTCCATTCCACTCGTAACAGGCATCCTGGTCACTCTTGCCGGGATATTCTGGCTCAGCCGGGTCGGAGTCGACTCCGCATACCTGACTGGCGTGGCTCTGCCGATGGTCCTCATAGGCGCCGGTCAAGGCTTGGCCTTTGCGCCACTGACCTCGTTCGGCATCATCGGCGCCCCAGCGGCAGACGCCGGCGCGGCATCCGGCCTGGTGAACACCTTCCACCAGGTGGGCACCTGCCTCGGGCTTGGTATCGCGGTCGCTGCCTCAGCGACCGTCGCGACGGCGGGTTCCGCCGTCGCGCACCTGGCGGCGCAGGTCAGCGCGGCACTGACCACGGGCAGCGTGCTCCTGCTCGTTGCCTTGGCAATCGCCGCGGCTCTCATCCTGCCCGCCGATCTTGCCGCCCGCCACACAGAGAAGCAGCCCGGGACCGCCCCTGCGCCGCAGGTCCAAGGGGTCCGTTGAACCAGCAAGGCTACCCACATCAAGGGGGAAATGACGTGCACTCCCAAAATTCCGTACGTCTCATTACCGTGAAAGGCATGAACATGGAACTGACTCTCAACAACGGCGTCACAATGCCAGCCCTGGGCCTGGGCGTCTTCCAAAGCGCCCCGGAGCAGACCACTGCCGCCGTCGAGACCGCGTTGGCAGCCGGCTACAGGCACATCGACACCGCCGCAGCTTACGGCAACGAGCGCGAGGTCGGGCAGGGCATCCGAACCCGACACGCATCGCCGAAAACTTCGACGTGTTCAACTTCCAACTCAGTACTGACGAACTCACCGCCATCGACTCGCTCAACACCGGCAACCGCAACGGTCCGGACCCGGACGAAGCCCGCGAGGAACGTTTCGCCATGGTCATCCCCGAAGCCTAAGACCCCCGAAGCCTGAGGCAGAGACAAGGAACCACCATGGAGTACCGCCCCCTGGGCCGCACCGGCGTGCAGCGTCAGAAGATGCTTCCGTTGGGTCTTGGATAATTTAGGCTGCTTGCCCTTCAGTCGCCCCTTCGCTTTGGCGACAGCCCCACTCCCTCGCGGGTTCGCATGCGCATCAGTTCCGCCTCGAACTCGGCTCTCATTCCGAGGACGTTGAACAGCAGCCGGCCGACCGGATCAGTCGGGTCGTAGGTGCTGCCGCCAAGACTGAGCACTACTCCCATGGCCGTCAGTTCGTCGGCGATGTCTCAGGCATCGCCGACGTCGCCGGGCTTGTGGACACGCGCCCGTAAGGCCTGGGAAAGTAAGGACCGCGCCCGTGCCTCGCACCCGATCAACGACAGCCCTGCGGCATGGTGGCTAACGGTCAGGTAGCTCCGGGCCCGGCACCTAAGCCGACCAGGCGAACGGGGCCGAGAAGGAGTTCTTCCCGGCGTTGTCCCAGGTCATCCCGAACACGTCGACGCGGCCGGTGCTCGCGGTGCCGGCTGCCAAGGTGTCCGCAGGAAATCCGACCCCGCTGATTTTCACGCCAAGTTCCGTAGGATCCATGGGAGACACGAAGTCCTCGATCGCCATGTCTACGGCACTGCCGATCCTGACCTGATGCCGGCGCCCATCGTCGGCGTAGGCCATCTCCAGAGACTCCATGCCAGCCATTTCACCGATCAAGGCGGCCATACCCTCCATCGGTCCGCCAATCTGGCCGCCAAAGACTGCACCGAGCGCCTCGGCCTGTTCAGCTGAGGCGGCAGCATCCATCAGGACTCCGACCTTCCAGCCTCCGTCACCCATCAGGGCGGGTGTGTCGGCGACGACGCAGACGGTAAGGCCACCGACGTCGACGCCGTTAACGTCGCCGGTGTCAACGTGGAAGGCCAAGGCCACGTGGCAACGTTCGTTGTCCGCCGGTGCGGTCAACCCGGAAGTCGAGCACGGGCAGACCATATCGCAGTTGCAATTCTCAAAATACGTACCCTCTATACGCCACGGCCTATACGCCACGGCATTTTGCGGCTCCCTTCGACGTGGCACCACCAAAACAAAGTCTCCTCCCGCCCATCATCACGGTCAACGGCCTCAGATGAGTCATCAAAGACGCCGACCTGGCGTATTTGACGAATGCTGCGAAAGCTCAATCCCCGCCGAAATTTTTCGCGGCGCATGGCGGCTCTCACGGTTCGATTGGCAGTCTCACGTTGCCCTGGGCGTATCGGTCACCGTTCGGCAAACGGGCACCAACAGAGCGGTGATCGATCCGTCACGGGGACAGGCGGAGCCGAAGAGCGATGTGGCTGCATACGGCGTTGGTAGTCTCTAGCCGACCACCGCCCACAACAGGGATCACTTGAGGTGCGCGTCATGACCGCGACGACACCCCTTTGGGAACCGTTCTCGTTGCCGGCGCCACAGATGACCTCGGCGGGCGGATCATGCGGAATCTGGTCGCTCTTGGGGCCACCGTCCGGGTCCTGACACGACACGAGACCAGCACAGCACGGGTTGCCCAGCTACGCGCCCAGGGCGCCGAGGTGGTCCAGACGGATTACGACGATCCGGGCGGCCTCCAACACGCCTGCCCGGATGTTGACTGTGTGGTTTCCGCGATCAACGGGCTCGACAGCGCAATCCTAGGGGCTCAATTGCGCCCGCTGGAGGCGGCGGCCGCGGTGGGTGCGCCCCGTTTCATCCCTTCCGACTTCTCCATCGACTACCGCGGTATCCGGCCCGGGAGCAACCGGAACCTACAACTCCGCAGGGACGTCGCACAGCACCTGGACGCAACCGAAATCCAGGCCACATCGATACTTAGCGGCGCCTTCACCGACATGCTCTCCGGGCAGGCACCAATGATCCTGTTCTCCCGGCACCGTGTGCTCTTCTGGTCCGCCCCCGACCAGGCCGGCCTCTAGCGAGCCGTTCCCACCGTGGCAGGGCATGCTGTACTTCGCCAGCATGTTCAGCGGCGACGCGAAGCTGCGTCACATCAACAACGACCGTTACGGCAGTAGGAAATGGACGAGTGCCAGGGACGTCCTGGAGAGGCACCGCCAGCAGAGCTGACCGACCAGCTAGCGAAATCACGCACCCGTTTCCGGAGCCACGGTGTCCGAAACAAGGGTCACGAAAGCACCCCTGCCATGCTAAGGGACACCGATCGACAAGGAATTACTGGGATGCGATGAACGACGATACCGCCGGGTGCAGCACCGGCCGCTTCAGCCGGTAGCAATTCTGCGGAACCACGGCGAGTTCCACACCGGCAGACCAGGGGTCCCCCGTTCCCCGCAGGTCTGAATGAGCAGTGGTGCTGCTTGCTAAGCATGCTTATTATGTTTCTAAGGCCGAATCGAACGGCCGCCAACCAGAGGAGGAACACCATGGGACTCGGCGACAAGATCGAAAACGCTGCAGAAAAGGCCGGCGGCAAGGGTAAGGAAGCCGCCGGAGCGGCCACGGGCGATGACAGCCTGAAGGCCGAAGGTCAGGCGGACCAGGCCAAGGGCGATTTGAAGCAGGCCGGCGAGAAGGTCAAGGACGCCTTCAAAAAGGACTGACCTGAACGCAAGGAAGGGTGCATCTCCCGCGAGAGTGCACCCTTCTTGCTGCAGCCGGGAATTGTGCGGGAAGGTACGGACCCGCTCCTACGCACCGCGGCGGCCCATTAGGCTGTGCCAATGGATGAATTGCTCCCGGAGCCCGTCGCGGCCGTGGCTAAAAAGACTGTGGTCCGCTCACTCTTGGCCGTCGCGGCGGTTCAGGGGGCGGTAATTGCCGGGCTCGTCCTATTGGACATGGCGAAGAAACGGGATCGAAGCAAGCGCAAGGGGTTCCCGCACCCGGGCATTTTTGAGAGCACCGTCTCCGACTCCCAGGTCACGACGTACACCTACGGGGCCGATCTTTACCGTGACATGATCCAGGCGATCGGCGAAGCAAAAGACCGGATCCTGATTGAGACGTTTATCTGGAAGGACGACGACACCGGCCGGAAGTTCAAGAACGCCCTGGATGAAGCGGCGGACCGCGGAGTCGAGGTCTTTGTCATTTACGACGGGTTCGCCAATTTGGTCGTGCCACCCTCGTTTTTCCGTTTCCACCCAGGCATCCACGTGTACCGTTTCCCGGTGGTCCGACCTTCAATGTTCTTCAAGACTCTTCGCAGCACCGGGCTGGACCACCGCAAGCTCCTTATCGTCGATGATCACATCGGTTTCGTGGGCGGCTACAACATCGGTTCCCTGTACGCCACCGAATGGCGGGACACGCACCTCCGACTCATAGGACCGTCCGTGTGGGATCTCCGCCAGGCTTTCGTGAATGTCTGGAATGACCACTCTTCCGGGTCCCTGCCCGAGATACCTCACACAACGCCGGACGTCTGGGAGCCGCGGATCCGCGCCGTGAACAACATTCCGTCGAACCTTGTCTATCCGATCCGCGGGGTCTACCTGGATGCGATCAACCGGGCGCAAGACCACATTTTTATCACCATGGCCTACTTCATACCGGACCAGCAGATCCTCAGGGCATTGCTCGCTGCCAGCAGGCGCGGTGTTGATGTCCGGCTGATCCTCCCCGAAGATTCCAACCACATCCTCTCGGACTGGCTCTCCCGCGGGTTCTACCGGTCTCTGCTCGAGGAGGGTGTGACCATCCTGCTCTACCGAAACGCGATGATCCATGCCAAGACGGCCACGATCGACGGCAGCTGGTCAACCGTGGGCAGCGCCAATATCGACAGGCTGAGCCTGACCGGCAACTACGAAATCAACCTCGAAATCCATGACGACAATTTTGCCTCGGACATGCGGAAAATATTCGACGTGGACAGTGAGAACTGCCGTGCATTGACCCTGGATGAATGGCAGGATCGGCAAATGATCGCCCGGTTCAGCGAAGCCGTCCTGGTCCCGCTCAGGCCGTTACTTTGAGTTCGATCCGCCAATATGTTTGCCATTTCCAAGAACCCGATCCTGACATAGGGTGAAGCGCACCACACGATACTCCGCGTGGGCCTTCGGCCGGAATCACGAACTTGGATTGATATCACGGCAGGGGAATTGATGCGGCGTCAGGGTTGATGAGAGGGAGAGGTACGAAGATGATTCTCACCGGCATTGGCCCTCGGTGCGGCTCTGACCCCCACGTTATTCCTGCTGCGCGCCAATGTACGCGGGGCGGCCGGGGCGCAGAATCAGCATTTTCATCCGCAGACAAACAAGGGAGACTCTCATGTTGCTTTGGATAGCCATCATCATCGCTGTTCTCTGGCTTCTCGGCTTGCTCGGCAACATCGGCGGCGGGTTAATTCACCTGCTTTTGGTTATTGCCGTGGTGGTTCTGATCTTCCACTTCATCCGCGGCAGGTCCCGCGCGTAATACAAACTCAGCTTCCGCCGCTGCGGACGCCAAGGCGCAAGCTGCCGCGGATGTGTCGGACGGTCCGCAGACGCTGGAAGGGCCAGGACGACCCGGCTAAGATCATGCGCGGGACAGGGCAGCCGTCGGCCCTCGCCTCGCCGGTCAAGGTCGCGCTGGCCTTGCCGTCACCACAATGCCGCCACGGCACTGCCCGGCGGGAAACTATCCGAGCGCAAATTGGACGGCTACAGGACCTGGGAGGCCGCATCGTTGTGTACGTGGGTTCTGGTGTCCATTGCTCAGGATTCGGTGGGTGGGGCAACTCGGGTGAGCGGCCAGATTCCCTTCTCCCCGGTTGTTTTGGCTGCTGGCGAAGCACCGCGTAGCTCAGAGAGGCAGCCGCCTCGGGTTGCGGACTCCTGCGCTGCGGGATGAAGCCTTGGCGGTCCACAAACCTCTTTTGTTCCTGTGCCCCAAGGTCAATACTGGAAATGAGGACCGCATCCCCCTTGAAGCTGCCCTAAGCAGTTCTTCAGGCGGCCCAGAGAGTACCACCGCCGGGGCCAGGCGAGAAGGCCCCGGCCGTCGCCCCCCGTTACCTTTTTCGTAGCCCGTTCCTGTTGCAGGATGAGGGTGTGCTGGCCTGCCGCCCCCGGCATGATTGCCGCCCCCAGTCGTCAATGATCCGGGGGGTGTTGTCACCGGGGTCCGGTAGGTGCCGGAGAGACCGCTAATAGAGGCAGGACAGTTTGGGATCGTCGTGCGTAACGTGGATGCCGGGCTCTGACACCGCGGACAGTCCAGCACAGGTATCAACTGCTACGACCGGGAGGTACAGGTGATCGGAAACCACGAAAGCATCGATGTCTTCATCGGCCTGGACGTCGGCAAGGGCGAACACCACGCCGTTGCCGTGGACCGGGCCGGAAAGAAGCTCTTCGACAAGGCCTTACCCAACGACGAGCTCAGGCTGCGCGAGATCCTTGACTCACTGAACAAGCACGGCAGTATCCTGCTCGTGGTTGACCAGCCCGCGACGATCCGTGCGTTGCCGGTCGCGGTCGCCCAGGCCGCCGGTGTCACCGTCGGCTACCTTCCCGGGCTGGCGATGCGCCGGATCGCGGACCTGCACCCCGGCGAAGCGAAAACCGACG
>NZ_JBDLAK010000021.1:0-86358 GCF_039748055.1 Burkholderia sp. RS01 | reverse complement strand
GCGGCGCTTGACCCGTGGCTGAACTACTACAACACTGAACGCATCCACGCCGCCATCAACAGCACCCCGATCACGCGAGTGTCACTAACCTAATGGCCGGGTACAGCTAGGACCACTCACTCCTGTAGTAAAGGCCGATCCAGGGCGACGCCGTAAGTTCGCCGCCGTCGGCCTGTTGGGCGGTTCCCGCGGGCGTCTCTTCGGATACCGCCCGGCCGGACTGGGGCCATGGCCGCCGGCCGGGAAACATCCCCGATGCCTCAACCGGCCTGTGGCTGGCGTACTTGCTCCGCGGGCCGAAGATTCGCGGCCTGATGCGTCGGCGCATGTGCATTCCTTCCTCGTCGCAGGCTATTGGGAGCGGGGCTTAGGGAATCCGGACGGCCGGCTGCTAGGCCAGTCGCTGTTCGTCGAGTGCCTTCCGGCGCCGTGCGGTTCCCCCCAGGTAGGGTGCCCCAAGCTCCTGGATCGGCGTCCTGTACGTTTCCCGGGAGTAGAACGCGGACCCTGCAGCAATGAGCATGCAGACCGTGCCGAACACGGCCACCGGCACCCAGCCCGCGACTCCCGGGGCCAGCAGCATGCCGGCAATCATCGGCGCGAAGCCGGCGAGGACCAGCCCCAGCTGGTTGCCCATGGCCATACCGGTATAGCGCACCGGGGCGGCGAACTGCTCGGCAAAGAACGCCGGCCAGATGCCGTTGAAGCCCGAGTACAACACGGTCATGTTCAGGAAGGCCGCCAGGAAGACCAAGACGATATTGCCGGAGGAAAGCGCAAGGAAGTACAGGAAGATCGTGACTGAGCAGCCGATCGCGGCGGTCAGCAGCACAGGCCGGCGGCCGATCCGGTCCGCGAGTTTCGCCGCCAGCGGCATGGCGAACATGGATAGGCCGATGGCCACGGCGTTTACGGTCAGGATGGACGCCCGGTCGAATCCCGCGGTGGAAGTGGCGTACGCCAGACCGAAAACCGTGAAAATGGTCTGCATCACGGACATGATGGACATGCCCACGACACGCAGCACGTCCGGAGCCTGGAACCGGAGCACTTCCTTGATGGGCATCGGGGTGACCTGTTTGTGCTCCTGGGCCTCCTCGAAGACCGGTGTTTCGTCCAGGTGCGTCCGGACCCAGTAAGCGATGGCCAGGACCACGATGGAAAGCCAGAACGGGATGCGCCAGCCCCAGCTCATCATCGCTTCCTGGGGCAGGTCGGTGACGGGGATGAACACGAGGGTGGCCAGCACCATGCCGGAGGCATAGCCCGTCATCACGAAGCTGGTGAAGAAGCCCCGCTTGCCCTCAGGCGAGTGTTCCAGCGTGAGGGCGGAGGCTCCTGCCGACTCTGCGCCCGCCGAGAATCCCTGTGCCAGCCGGCCGGCCACCAGGAGGATGGGCGCCCAGACGCCGAGCTGCTCGTAGGTGGGCAGGAACCCGATGCCCAGCGATGCCAGGCCCATGATGCCCAAGGTCAGCAGCAGGATCTTCTTCCGTCCCAGCTTGTCGCCGAAGTGGCCCATGACCAGGCCGCCGACCGGCCGGGCCACGTAGGCGACGCCGAACGTGGCGAAGGCGCCGATCAGGCCGATGGCGGGGTCCGCGGAGGGGAAGAACAGGTGCGGAAATACCAGGGCGGCGGCTGTTCCGTAGATGAAGAAGTCGTAGTACTCCAGCGTGCTGCCGAGGAAGGATGCCAGGGCAGCCTTGCCCGGCGTTTTCCGGGGGGGCCGGCTGGGGGGCTGCCTGCGTTGAGGGTCCGGTATGCATGGGAATCTCCTTAAGACTGCGTTGTCTTAGTGGTGGCCGCAGAGGTGTCCCCGAGGTGGAAGTCCACGGAGAGGATCTGCTGGCTGTTGGGGAACGAGTACGCCTTCAGCGGCTCGTGGAGCGGGTGGGTGTTGTACGCGTCGATGTCCTCGACCGTTTCGAAGTCGGCCACAATGGCGTAGTCGAAGGAGCGGTCGGTGCTGAGGATGTCCGCTCCGTGGCTGAGGCTGAGCATGCCGGGGATTTTGCCGGTCATGTTGTTGAGGCCGTCAATCCAGGCCTGCTTATCGGCGGGCGGGAAGCCCGGCTTGAACTTGAAGAGCACAGTGTGGCGGATCATCTCAGGCACCCACCAGTTCCTTGGTTTGCTCAGCCTGTTCGGCTGAGTCGTACTCCGGTGACTGGCCGGCGATGGTGCGTCCGGCGAGGTAGCCCATGGTCATGATCGGGCCCAGGGTGGCGCCGGCGCCCGGGTAGCCTGCGGCGTAGGCGTTTTCCGTGGTGTTGCCGGCGGCGAACAGGCCGGGGATGGGCTGGTTGTCGACGTCGAGCACCCGGGCCAGCCCGTCGGTTGCCACGCCGCCGTTGGTGCCGAACGCGCCGTTGACCACTTCCAGCGCGTAGAACGGTCCGGACCGGAGCGGGCCGAGCGACGGGTTCGGCCACGGGGTGTCGTCGTCGCCCCAGTACTTGTCATAGGCACTTTCGCCGCGGCCGAAGTCGGGATCCTGGCCCTTGACCGCGTACTCGTTGAACCGGGCCACGGTCGCGGTGAGATTTTCCGCCGGTACGTTGATCTTCGCGGCCAGTTCCTCAAGGGTCGCGGCCTCGGTCAGATAGCCCGGCGTGGGCTGGCCGGCGCGGTGCGCCAGGATGCCGTAGCGCTCCAGGTAGCCGTGGTCCACAATCACGTGGGCCGGGGTGTTGAGGGTCCGGTTCGCGGCAGAGTCCCAGGACTGCAGGCTGCGGGCGAGATCGTTGTAGTTCTGCGACTCGTTGGCGAACCGGCGGCCGTGGCGGTTCACCATGATCGATCCCGGGCCCTGGCGTTCGAATCGGAGCAGGGTGCCCACAGGCTGCCCGTCGCGGGTGTCGCCGGTGACGGACATCGGTGCCCACCAGGCTTCGCGGGTGCCGCGGGTCTGCCCGCCGATGCGCTGCGACATCCGCAGCCCGTCTCCGGTGTTCGAGGGCGGCGAGCACATCGTGTACAGCCGCGAAGCAAGCATCGAGTCGGCCAGAGCCTTGTCCCACTCGAAGCCTCCGGCGGCCAGCACCACGCCGTCGTTCGCCCGGAGGGCTTCGCCGGATTCCAGTTCGACGCCGGTCACCCGGCCGCCGTCGGTCAGCAGCCGGTGCCCCCGCGCACCGGTGACGAGCGCGGCACCATCGCGGACCAGGCTTGCCAGCAGCATCGAGACGAGGGCCTGCCCCTTGGCCACGAGCCCGTCGTCCTGGCGGCCGGCCAGTTCGTCCCACGGGAACTTGGTGAACGCTCCCCAGTTTTCGTACTCCTGCATGGTGAAGGGCGCCCGGCCGTCGCTGCGGACGTGCGCCCTGAGCCCGCCCAGGGCGTCCTTGCTGTTGAACAGTTCGGGCTCCACTGTGCGGCCGCCCTCCAGGGCGCCGGGCAGGTCCTGCCGGTAGTCGGGGAAGTTGTCCAGGAAGATGAAGCGGACGCCGCATTCCTCCTCCACGAACCGGAGCATGCGGTCGCCGTAGTTCAGTGCCGCGTCGAGCAGTTCCTCGCGGCCTCGTCCGCGGGCCACCGCGCGCACATACCTGGCGGCCGCCTCCTTGGAATCGGTGATGCCGGCCTTGCGGGCGTGGTGGTTGTCCGCCACCCAGAGCATGCCGCCGGAGACGGCGGACGTGCCGCCCAGCAGGTCGCTTTTTTCGAGGACGACGACGGACTTGCCGGCCCGGGCGGCGGTGGCCGCCGCGGTGAGGGCGCCGGCGCCGGAACCGACGACGACGACGTCGTAGCTCTCGGAGGCGGTTCCGTTTACGAATTTCATGGTGGTGCCTTTCGGGGGGAGAGTGATTGCGCAGAATCTCCGGCGCGGCGGCCGCTGGGGCTGCCGCGGCCGAAGGCGGCGGGACCGGTTAGACGGCGGTGTAGCCGCCGTCGATCACGAGCTCGGATCCCGTGGTGAAGCGCGATTCGTCCGAGGCCAGGTACAGCACGCCGTAGGCGATCTCGGCCGGCTGGCCCTGGCGGGGCAGAGGGTTGGAGCCGACCAGCTGCTTGTAGTAGGCCTCGGCGCCGATATCGGACTGCTCGGCCGAGCGGCGGCTCATCCGGGTGTCCATGGATCCGGGGTGGATGGAGTTCACGCGGATGCCGTAGTTTCCGTAGGCCGCCGCGTCCGACTTGCTGAGCAGCCGGACGGCGCCTTTGGTGGCGTGATAGAGCGGAACATTCCTGCCGCCGGTGATGCCATGGATGGAGGAGAAGTTGACGATGCTGCCGGCGCCCTTTTCGATCATGCCGGGGACCACGTGCTTGGTCATCAGCCAGACGCCCTTGACGTTGACGTTGAAGATCGTGTCGAAGTCCGTAACGGTCGCCGTGTGCGAGGCGCCGGCGGGGCCGATGATTCCCGCGGCGTTCACCAGGATGTCCGGCGTGCCCAGTTCGTCGCGGACCCGGCGGACGGCGTCGGCGACGCTGGCCTCGCTGGTGACATCGACGTCGTACTCGCAGATGTTTGCGTGGGCCGCGGCAGCGGGGATGCCGGCAACGTCCAGGCTGGCAACGGTTGCGCCGTGTTCAGCCAGGAGGGCGGCGGTGGCGCCGCCCAGGTCGCCGCGGCCTCCGGTGACAATGGCGGTCTTTCCGGCCACGCGGTTAAGTATGGGATTCATGGGGTGCTCCTCGTGCTCCTGCAGCCTCTTCGCTGCGTCCTAGCCAGACTGGCAGGGGAGCTGTGACAGGAACCACACGATTGCCGATGAACGGAAAACCTTACTTTCCGTGGCTCTGGCGCAGCGTTCCCTTCAGCTCGCCACGCCAGCCGAGCGCCCGGGAAATGCCCCGCGCTGCGGCCATCAGGACTGGCACCCGGGCGGCAGCGTTCTCCTCGTTCCGGGGAACCACGACGCTCAGTGCGGCGCGGACGGTGTTGTCGGGTCCGAAGACGGGGACGGCGATGCCGCTGGACTCGGGCACGATCACTCCCGGCATGGCAGCGAAGCCGCGCTGCCGGATTTCGGCCAGGTGCCGACGGAGAACCGCCGGATCGGTCAAGGTGGTTTCGGTGAACTTCGTCAGGGGCCGGGCCAGGAAGGTGTCCTGATAGGCAGCGGGGGAGTGGGCCAGCAGGACCAAGCCGGAGGATGTCGCGTGCACGGGCAGCCTGCCTGCGATCTTGGTGATGTCGACGATGGTTTTGTCGGAGCCCAGCCGCTCGATATACAGGACCTCGTCCGAATCAAGGATGCCCAGGGTGGTGGAGTGCTGCACCACTGCCTGGACGTCCTCCATGAACGGCAGGGCGGCCTCCCGCAGTCCCAGCATCTTGGACCCGCGGGAAACGAGTTCCCACATCCGCGTGCCGATGTGGATGTCGCCGCCGGGTTCGCGTTCGAGGAGCCGTTCGCGCAGCAGATCGTTGACCAGCCGGTAGGTGGTGGTCACGGGCAGCCCGGTCCGGCGCCCCAGCTCGGCGACGCTCATGGAGGTGTGGCGGTCGTCGAACGCGCTCACGATCTTCACGAAGCGGCCGATGATCGACTCGCCCGATGCGGAATTGGCCACGCTTCCTCCTCAGGATTCCCGCTCAATGGTAATCCTCCTCCCGGGCGCCGTTGTCGCCGCGTCTACTTGGGTCTAGCCTCACCCGGCCGCCGCGAGGATGCGGGCGGCCGACTGAACGGAGCAACAATCATGAGCAAGGCAGGAACCATGGGAAAGACAAGTACCGCTAGCACCACAGGAACCACGAACACGACTGTCTGTGATGTGCTCGTCATCGGCTCCGGCGTCGCCGGGATGGCGGCAGCCCTGAAAGCCGCTTCGCAGGGACTGACCGTGATCGTTGCGGAAAAGGAACAGTACTTCGGCGGGACCACCGCCATTTCCGCCGGCTGGGCGTGGGTCCCTGGCAACAAGCAGGGCATGGCGCAGGGCGATACCCGGGCGGCCGCGGAGACGTACCTGAAGAACCTTGCCCCGGAGACATTCAACGAAACAGGCGTTCGGGACTTCCTGGATACCGTCCCTGAAGCGATCTCCTTTTTCGAGGACGAAACCGAGGTGAAGTTCACCTACCCGGAGAAGTCCCCGGACTACCAGATGGACCTGCCCGGCGCGAAGCTGTCCGGCCGTGCCATCCTGCCGCAGGATGTTGACGAGCGGGTGCTCGGCGACAAACGGCTCCTGATGCAGCCCTACATGAGTTCCTACACCGTGTTCGGCTACATGCCGCAGGTGGGACCCGACATCAACGAGTTCTTCCACGTCAACCAGTCGGTCAGCTCGTTCGTCTATGTGGCAAAGAAGCTGCTGCGCACATGGGCTGACGCCGCCCGGTACAAGCGCCCGGTCCTGCGTACCAACGGGAACGCCCTGATGACCCGCATGGTGAAGAGCGCCGACGACCTGGGCGTGCGGCTGTGGAAATCGTCGCCAGCCCTTTCGCTGACCAGCGACGACGCCGGAACCATCACCGGGGCGGTGATCGGCGGTGAGCACGCGGCCACGGTGACGGCGCGGCTCGGCGTCATCCTCGCCGCCGGAGGTTTCTCGGGCAACACGGAACTGCGGCAGCGGTATTTTCCGCACGACGCCGACGGCGACGATCACTTCACGCCGACAGTTGGCCACGGCGGGGACGCCGCCATCCTGGCGATCAGCGCCGGCGGGCACATCGACGATGCGGTGTCCAGCGTCGGTTCGTGGGCGCCTGTGACCGTGTTCAAGTACCTCGATGGCAGGCAGCGACTCTTTCCGCACCTCCGGGCGATCGGCCTGCCGGGCCTGATCGCCGTCGACCGTCACGGCAAGCGCTTCGGAAACGAAGCGCTGAGCTACCACGACTTCGGCGGCGCAATGATCGGACACAACCAGGACGAGGACAAGACGCTTGGCTACGTGATCGGCGACGCGAAGACCATGCACAAATACGGCATCGGCTACGCCAAGCCCTGGCCGATGCCCCGCGGCTATTTCTACAGGACCGGATACCTGGTCAAGGGGGACACCCTCGCGGAGCTGGCAGGAAACCTCGGCATCGACGCCGGGGGCCTCGAAGCGACGGTGGCTGACTTCAACCCGGCAGCGGAGCGCGGCGAGGATCCGGCGTTCGGCCGCGGCTCAACGCTGTACAACCACTTCCGGGGCGATCTGGAGCACACGCCGAATCCGAACCTCGCCCCCGTGGGCAAAGGTCCGTATTACGCCGCGAAGATCCAGATGGGAGACCTCGGCACCTTCGCCGGAGTCGGCGTCAACGAGCACTCCGAAGTCGTCACCGCCGACGGAACGGCCATCCCGGGCCTCCTTGCCGTCGGTGCGGCCGCGGTAAGCGTCTTCGGCGGCGGCTACCCGGGATACGGCTCGCACATTGGGCCGGCCCTCGTATTCGGCTACCGGGCGGGCCGCGACATCGCCAGACTCGCGGCCGGCCGGGGTGTGGGGCGCGCGGCCACCGTGGAAGCCTAGAGCGCCGGGCCGGAGGCGTCCATGGCGAACTCCCCATCGGGTGAATCGGTCATCAGCCGCGTGGTGCGGGTCATGGCCGCGTTCGACCGGGACGTGCCGACCATGACTCTCTCCGGCCTGGCCCGCCGCGCAGGCCTGCCCCTCACCACAGCTCACAGGCTCGTGGACGATCTGGTCCTCCACGGCCTGATCGAGAGGCTGCCGGACGGGAACCTGCGTTCCGGGATGCGGATGTGGGAGCTGGCAGCACGGGGTTCGCGTGCGCTGAATCTTCGTGAGCTGGCGCTGCCCTTCATGGACGACGTCCAGGCAGCCGTGCACCAGCACACCACGCTGGCAGTGCTGGACCACGGCACGGTGCTCTACGTGGAGCGTCTGTCCTCGCCTAAATCCAGCCTGGACGCGGCCCATATTGCCCAGAGAATGCCGATTCACGCCGCCTCGTCCGGCCTCGTGCTGCTGGCTTTCTCGCCGCCTGGCTTCCAGGACGAGGTGCTATCAGGTCCGCTGGCGCCGGTGACGCCCGAGACCGTCGTTGACCCGGCCCTTATCCGGAAGCACCTGGCCGAAATCAGGCAGCGCGGCTACGTGGCCCTGCCGGGCATCGGCGTCACCGAATGGACCGGCATCGCCGTGCCCGTCTTCGGCCCCGGCAAGACCATCGCTGCCGCGCTCAACGCGATTGTTCCGCGGCAGGAAGCCGCCGTTCCGGTGACCGTCCCCGCGCTCCTGACCGCGGCAAACGGAATTTCACGGGCTTTGAAGGCCTCCGCGGTGCCCCGACCCTAGCCGTCACCCTGCAGTGCCGTCTTCGTCGCCAGTCCGGCGGCGGACTTTCACAACCGATGAACGGAAGTCCTGTGGGTGCGGAAACGGTGAAGTCGGCAAGGTGAATTGAGACGTAAATCACGTCGACGCAATCCGGAAAGAAGGACAATGATGTCTGCCCCTTTGACAGAAACTTCCTCGGCGACCGCGGGAGATGAAACAGGTCTGCCGCCGTATTCGCACGAACTGAGCTGGCCCGAGGGCATGGCGCCGTTCAAGGTGGTCGATGACGGAACGCAGGGCGATCCGTACGCCCACTATGCATGGATGCGGGACAACGCCCCCGTGCTTCGGGCCCATTCACCCGTTTCGGAAGTCTATTTTATCTCCAGGTACGACGACGTCCGCCGGGCCATGCGGGCCCCGAAAGTCTTCTCCTCCCAGGTTGTGGACCCGGTTCCGCTGACCTTCCTCACCCTCTTCGACGCCCCCAATCACACCAGGCTGCGCCAAGTCGTCGCCCAGGCTTTCATCCCGAAGGCTATTGCCCGCTTCGAGGACCGGGTCCGTGAAAACGCCGAAAAATATCTGGCCCCGATGCTCGCCGCCGGGGGCGGCGACGCCGTGGACGACTACGCCATCCCGCTCAGCATGTCCACCATCAGCGCCTTGCTCGACGTGCCCGCCGAGGACTTCGACAAAATGAAATTCTGGTCCGACGAGACTTTCAGCTACTTCGGCCGGCTCGCCCGCAATGCCCAGGGCACCGGCACCGACGAACAGAGCACCTTCGAGTTCTTCGCCTACCTGAAAGACGCCATGGAGCGGCTCTACCGGGAGGAGAGCGACTCCGTCGGCGGCCACATTGCCCGGATGTGGAAGGGCGGCTTGCTCAGTGAGAAGGAAGCCAAGGAACTCTGTGCCTTCGTCTTCGTCGCCGGCCACGACACCACCACCATCCTGCTGGCCAACGCGTTCCGCGTCTTCAGCGAGCAGCCCGGACTGCTGGACCGGATCCGACGGAACCCGGACGACGCGGGCCTCTTCGTCGAGGAACTGGCCCGCTACCGCGGAACGGTGCAGCGGGCAAGCCGGATCACCACGGAGGACGTGGAGGTTTCCGGCGTGACAATTCCGGCCGGCGCCATCGTCCGCCTCCTGCCCGCCGCGGCGAACCGGGACAGCAGCAAGTACCCCGACGGCGAGCGCTTCGACATCGACCGCAACACCGACGGCCACCTTGGCTTCGGCCACGGCGTCCACAGCTGCCTCGGGGCACCCCTCGCGCGGCTTGAAGTCCTGGTGACCGTCAAGCTGCTCGCCGAAAAGCTCGGATCACTGGCCCTGCATCCGACGAAGCCGATCGAGTACGTGCGCGGAAACAACCTGACCAACTCGGGGCCGGAGCATCTGCACGTGACGCTGGAGCAGTTCGATGCGTGACCGCGAACCGGCTAGGGAAGCCACTCCTCCGGTGATTGTCGTCGGCGCCGGGCACTCCGGTGTCGCTGTCGCCGCGGGACTCCGCGCCCGGGGCTGGGAGGGCGGCATGCTGCTGCTCGACGCGCAGAAGGAGACGCCCTATGAACGCCCTCCGCTCTCCAAGGAACTCCTGAAAGACGGGGCGCCGGATGAGTCCGCAGTGCTGCGCAAGGAGAAGTTCTACGAGGACAAGCGCATTGACCGGCTGAGTGGCATCACCGCGGAGTCCATCGACAGGAAGGGTTCGGCTGTCCTGCTGTCCGACGGCAGCCGTCATGCCTACCACCGGCTCGTTATCGCTACGGGCTCGCGGGCCAGGCCCCTCACGGTGCCAGGGGCCGGGCTCGCCGGCGTCCAGTCGCTGCGAACCCGGGACGACGCCCTCGAGCTCAAGCGGCTGCTGGTCCGGGGAGCCCGCGTCGCCATCATCGGCGCCGGGTACGTCGGACTTGAAGTGGCAGCCGCGGCCGCATCCAAGGGCTGCGAGGTCACGGTGCTGGAGTTCCAGGACCGAGTGATGAGCCGCGTGACCTCCGCCCCCGTATCGCGTCACTTCGAACAGCTCCACGAACGGCACGGTGTCCGGTTCATCTTCGGCGCAGCGATCACGGCGATTGACGGAGTCGCGCGGGCCGAACGCGTGGTCACCGCCGACGGCACCGTCGTCCAGGCCGACGTCGTTCTGGCCGGAATCGGGGTGCTGCCCAACCAGGAACTGGCCGCGGACGCGGGGCTGGAGTGCCGGGACGGCATCCTCGTGGACGGGGACGGCCGGACTTCTGACCCCGCGATTTACGCCACCGGGGACGTCACCCGATTCACTAGCCCGATCGACGGCGCCAGCCAGCGCCTGGAGTGCATTCAGAACGCGCAGGCCCAGGCGGACCGCGTGGCGGCCCACATCACGGGCCAGCAGGCAGCGGTTCCGGAAATCCCCTGGTTCTGGACCGTCCAGCACGGTGTCCGGCTGCAGACCGCAGGGGTGCGCCACCCGGACGACGACGTGATCGTGCGCGGCGAACCCGCGGGCGGGAGGTTCTCCGTGGTCTACCTCCGGAACGGCCGCCTGGCCGCCGTCGACACCATTGCGGGCCTGACGGACTTCCGGCCGGCCAGGAAGCTGATCGCCCTGGGAGCGCGGATCGACCCGAGGCTGGCAGCGGACCCCAGCATTTCCCTCGCCGACGCCATTTCCACCCGCCCCAACCCCACAGACGCTGTCCCTACGGCAGCCCGAATCTAAGGAACAGTCATGAGCAACAACAAACTGACCGTGATCGACCGGCAAGGCTCCACCCACGACCTCGAATGGGAGCCGGACCAGACCCTGATGGAAGCCCTGCGTGACAACGACCTTCCGGTCCTGGCCTCGTGCGGCGGCACCGCCTCCTGCGCAACCTGCCACGTGTTCGTGGAGAAGGAGGTCTTCGACACCCTCGGCGAGCGAAGTGAGGATGAACTGGAGCTGCTCGTCGAAGCGGAGGGTTACCGGGAATGCGGCTCCCGGCTCTCCTGCCAGCTCGGCTTCAGCCGGCATCTCGACGGAGCCACCGTCACCTTGGCGCCCGAAGAATAGCTCCCCCCGTTTCGACGGTTCCCTGCGCACCCGATGTTGCAAAGCGTCGAGCCGGCAGGGAGCCGTCGAAGCGGCGCGGGGGAGGAGCTAGGCAGGCGGGTCCGTGACCGTGACGCGCACGGCACAGGCATCCGCGGCTGCCTTCTTCAACACCGCCGCCCGGGGATCGGGGACGTCGAGGTAGGCCAGGCGCGGCACCCGGGCATAGGCGTTGAGAGGCGGCTCGTCGAGCACCAGCTCGGCCATGCCCCGGTCGCCGCCCGGAACGATGTACTCGATGACCTGCCCGGCAAAAATCTGCCCGGCGAGTTCCGCCACCGCCTCCACCATCGCGTCGGCCTGGTTGGCGCGGCGCCGCGCGTACCTTTGCTGCGACTGGCCGCCGGCCGCCGTGCGCGACTGTACATACTTCGAACCGGTCTTGGCCGCCAGGAGCCTGCCCTCACTCGCCACGGCGACTCCGTACCCGCCGCGGCGGATGAGCACCAGCCCGATCCGCCGGGGCTGCGACGCGAGCGAAGCAAGCCGGGCCACCAGGCCGGCGCCCCGTCCGGGGCGGCCGTCGTCCGGCCACGGGGCCTGGAGCAGCGCGGTGGCGCCGTCGGCCGCAAGCAGACGCACGCCGTCGTCGTGGTCCTCAACCTCAATCTCACCGTGGCTGGCGCCGAAGCGATCCACCCAGCCGGCAAGCCTTTCTCCGGAGATGAACGCGGTCCGCGAGGCGGCGGCAGGACGGCCGCCTGATGCACTGCTGTGTGGCATGGCCGACTTCCTTGCTCCCGGTACCGGACTTTGCCCGATGAATCTATGAGTAGCCTATCTATGTGGATGATCTCTTCGGCCCGGGGCCGGACAACGAAGACGGGGACGACGGCGACGCCTCGCCGTCCGGGCGCCCAAGCGGCGGCCCGCTTGGCGGGCGGACGGCCTCGCCGCGGAGCCCGCTGGCTGTCCGGATGCGGCCGCGCACCCTGGATGACGTCGTGGGTCAGCAGCACCTGCTGGGGCAGGGATCGCCTTTGCGCCAGCTGGCTGCGGGCACCGATGCGGTCGGACCGGCCGGTCCAAGCTCGCTCATCCTCTGGGGTCCGCCCGGCACCGGCAAGACGACGCTGGCGCATGTGATCGCGCGCGGGCCCGGGCGCAAGTTCGTGGAACTGTCCGCCATCACGGCCGGCGTCAAGGACGTGCGCCGGGTCATGGACGAGGCACTGACCGCCCGCGACCTGTACAAGACCACCACTGTCCTGTTCCTGGACGAGATCCACCGGTTCAACAAGGCGCAGCAGGATGCGCTGCTGCCCGGCGTCGAAAACCGCTGGGTGGTGCTCGTGGCGGCCACCACCGAGAACCCGTCCTTCTCCGTGGTGTCGCCGCTGCTGTCCCGCTCGCTCCTGCTCACGCTTAAGCCGCTGACCGACGCCGACATTGAAGGCCTGCTCCAGCGTGCCGTGGAGGATGTCCGGGGGCTGAACGGCAAGGTCCGGCTGACCGCTGACGCCCTGGCCCACCTGGTCAGGCTCTCCGGCGGCGACGCCCGGCGCGCCCTGACCGCCCTCGAAGCCGCCGCCGGAGTGGCCTTCGGCGATGCGGACGACGTCGGCCCTTCGCCAGGCGGCGACAGCGCCGACGGGGGCGACGCATCCGGCAACGCCGGAGAGGGTGAAGCGGACGACGGCGGAACGGTCACCGTTGAACTGCGCCACACCGAGCGGGCGCTCGACGTCGCCGCGGTCCGGTACGACCGCGCCGGCGACCAGCACTACGACGTCGCCAGTGCGTTCATCAAGTCCATCCGGGGTTCCGACGTGGACGCGGCGCTGCACTACCTCGCCCGGATGCTGGAGGCGGGGGAGGACCCGCGCTTCGTGGCCCGCCGCATCGTGATTTCCGCCGCCGAGGACGTGGGCATGGCTGACCCCACGGCCCTGCAGACCGCCGTGGCTGCCGCGCAGGCGGTCCAGCTAATCGGCATGCCGGAAGGGAGGATCGTCCTCGCCGAGGCCGTGGTCCACCTCGCCACGGCGCCGAAGTCCAATGCCGCCTACATGGGGCTGAACAAGGCCATTGCGGACGTCCGGGCAGGCCTGGGGAACGGAATCCCCGCGCACCTGCGGGACGCGCACTACCCGGGATCGAAGCAACTGGGCCACGGGCAGGGGTACAAGTATGCCCACGACGCCCCGCACTCCGTGGCCCGCCAGCAGTACCCGCCGGATGACCTTGTGGGCCGGGACTACTACGTGCCCACCGCCAACGGCGCCGAGCGGGACATCGCCATCCGGCTCGAACGCCTCCGCAAGATTGTCCGGGGCAAGTAAGCACTCTGGTAAGATTGATGCTTGTCTGGCAAGGCGCGGACGCAAAATCCACCAAATTCACGTTTGATGAGGTTATGCCTGCGCCCAGTAGCAAAAGGCAGCGGTTGGCCGATGCTCTCCATCGTGGAGGCCAGTAACACTGACACACCGCAGATATTGGAAGGACACAAGTGGCTAACAACACTCGTGCTCGCCGTACCGCACGCCTCTCGCGTGCACTCGGCATCGCTCTGACCCCCAAGGCCGCCAAGTACATGGAGCGCCGTCCCTACGGCCCCGGTGAGCATGGCCGTGCCCGCAAGAAGCAGGACTCCGACTACGCCGTACGTCTGCGCGAAAAGCAGCGTCTGCGCGCCCAGTACGGCATCCGCGAAGCCCAGATGACCCGTGCCTTCGAAGAAGCACGCCGCACCAAGGGCCTGACCGGTGAAAACCTGATCGAACTGCTCGAAATGCGTCTCGACGCCCTCGTGCTGCGTGCAGGCTTCGCCCGCACCATCGCCCAGGCCCGCCAGCTGGTTGTGCACCGCCACATCCTGGTTGACGGCATCCGCGTTGACCGCCCGTCCTTCCGCGTCAGCGAGGGCCAGCTGGTTCACGTTCACAGCCGCAGCGAAACCATGCCTCCGTTCCAGGTTGCAGCAGCCGGCGCGCACCGCGACGTCCTGCCCCAGGTTCC
Organism: Burkholderia sp. RS01; assembly: GCF_039748055.1. Taxonomy (NCBI): domain Bacteria; kingdom Pseudomonadati; phylum Pseudomonadota; class Betaproteobacteria; order Burkholderiales; family Burkholderiaceae; genus Burkholderia; species Burkholderia sp. RS01. Next base: position 72,098 of record NZ_JBDLAK010000021.1, on the reverse strand, counting down.
GGCCTACCTGGACGTCAAGCTTGACGCCCTGCAGGCACGCCTGGTCCGCCGCCCGAAGCGCTCCGAGGTCCCCGTGACCTGCGAAGAGCAGCTCGTCGTCGAATTCTACGCACGCTAAATTTCCGGCAGCGTACACAAGGAAGCCCGTGGCAAGCGCCGCGGGCTTCTTTGTATGTAAGGTACTTGGGGGACATCCGCGGCTGCAGCACGCTGCCGCCGCGGACCATGTACCGTTCCACGGAGTTTCAAGGAGATGAACGTCTATGTCTGGTGGCGATATTGCCGGCCTGATCGCGGCCGGGGTATTTGCGCTCCTGGTCCTGTTGCTTGCTGTCCCGATCCTCAAGCTGGGGCGGGTGTTCGATGAAGTGCGGACCTCGATCCGTTCCATCAGCGACGGCGCGACCCCACTCATGGACGAAGTCACGGCGACGGTCTCCACCACCAACCAGCAGCTGAAAAAGGTGGACGGCATCGCGTCCAACGTTTCGGACGCCTCGGCGAACATCTCGGCGCTGTCCTCCCTGGTTGCCGCCACGGTGGGCTCGCCGCTGATCAAGGTTGCCGCCTTCAGCTACGGCGTCCGCTCCGCCTTCGCCGCCCGCAAGAAGCCCGCCGCCGGCCGTCGCAGCCGCTAGCCCCCCGGAGAACTGAAAATGAAAAGACTTGTCTGGATGGGAATCGGCGTGGCCATCGGAGTCATCGCCTTCCGCAAAGTCACCGAGGCCCAGGCGAACCTGGGGCCCGAAGGCCTGAACCGCGCCGTGGGCCGGCTGGCCGACGGCGTCTATGACTTCGCCGACGCGGTCCGCGCCGGAATGCACGAGCGGGAGACCGACCTGCGCACCGCTCTCGGCGTCGAATCCCAGGACGTTGTGCGGCGCTAGCCGCCGCTGCGGGAGAATTAAACCGGCAGTAACCGTTGTTCCGGACCTGCCATCTGAATCAAACTGTCACGCGGCAGAACGCGTGAACCAAGAAGGGTAAGTAATCAGCTCATGAAGTCGCAGGAGATCACCAAGCGCTGGATCGACTTTTTCGTCAGCAAGGGCCACACCGCCGTGCCCTCCGCCTCCCTGGTCTCCAGCGACCCGTCCCTGCTGTTCACGGTCGCCGGGATGGTTCCGTTCATTCCGTACCTGACCGCGCGCGAAGAGGCCCCCTTCAACCGGGCCACCAGCGTGCAGAAGTGCATCCGCACCGGCGACATCGAGGAAGTGGGCAAGACTGCCCGCCACGGCACCTTCTTCCAGATGTGCGGCAACTTTTCGTTCGGCGATTACTTCAAGGAAGACGCCATCAAGTTCGCCTGGGAGCTGCTCACCACGAGCGTTGACGACGGCGGCTACGGCCTTCCGCCGGAACTGCTGTGGGTGACCGTCTACGAAGAGGACGACGAAGCCAAGGACCTCTGGCTCAAGAACACGGGCGTCCCCGCCAGCCGGATCCAGCGCATGGGCAAGGCTGACAACTACTGGCACACAGGCCAGCCGGGACCGGCCGGCCCCTGCTCGGAGATCTACTACGACCGCGGCCCCGCCTACGGCGTCGAAGGCGGCCCCATCGCCGACGAAAACCGCTACGTCGAAATCTGGAACCTCGTGTTCATGCAGTACCAGATCGACAACGTCCGCTCCAAGGACGACTTCGACATCGTGGGCGAGCTGCCCAAGAAGAACATCGACACCGGCCTGGGCATGGAGCGCCTCGCCATGATCCTCCAAGGTGTCGAGAACATGTACGAGACCGACCAGGTCCGCCCGGTCATCGACAAGGCCTCCGAACTCTCCGGCAAGGAGTACACGTCGGCCGAAACGGCTGACGATCCGCACCACACGGACGACGTCCGGATGCGCGTCGTCGGCGACCACATCCGTTCGGCGCTGATGCTCATTGCCGACGGCGTCACGCCGTCCAACGAGGGACGCGGCTACGTGCTGCGCCGCCTGATCCGCCGTGCCGTCCGCTCGATGCGCCTGCTCGGCGTCGAAAAGGCCTGCCTGCCGGACCTCTTCCCCGCCTCCCGCGACGCCATGAAGGGCGTCTACCCGATCGTGGCGACCGACTTCGACCGCATCAGCCGGATCGCCTACGCGGAAGAGAAGGCGTTCCTCCGGACCATCGCATCGGGCACCGCCCGCCTCGAAGATGCTGTGACCGAGTCCAAGGCCGCCGGCCGGCCGCTCTCGGGCGCCGATGCATTCGCCCTGCACGACACGTACGGCTTCCCGATCGACCTCACCCTCGAGATGGCCGAGGAAGCCGGGCTGAAGGTCGACGAGCCCGAGTTCCGCAAGCTCATGCTCGAGCAGCGCAAGCGCGCCCAGGCCGACGCCAAGGGCAAGAAGGGCGCCCACGCGGACGTCAGCGCCTTCCAGGAGCTGCTGTCGGAGGGGGAGACCGTCTTCACCGGCTACACCGACCTCGACGGCGAATCCCGCGTCCGCGGGATCCTCAGCGCCGGCCGCAAGGTCGCGCAGGCCGCCACGGGCGACGAGATCGAACTGATCCTCGCCGAAACGCCGTTCTACGCCGAAGCCGGCGGCCAGGCTGCCGACACCGGCCTCATCACCGGTGACGGGTTCGTCGTCGAAGTTCTCGATGTGCAGCGGCCGGTCAAGGGCCTCAGCGTCCACAAGGCGATCGTCCGCGAGGGTGAAATCGCTTCCGACGCGCTGGTGCGCGCCGCGGTGGACCGCGAACGCCGCCATGCCGCCGAGCAGGCGCACACGGGAACGCACATCGTGCACGCGGCCCTGCACCAGATCCTCGGCCCGGAAGCCACCCAGCGCGGCTCCTACAACAAGGCCGGATACCTGCGCTTCGACTTCGCCTGGGGTGAGGGCCTCAGTGCCGCCACCCGTTCGGAGATCGAGGAAGTGTCCAACTTGGCCATCCGGAACAACTTCCGCGTGGACACCAAGGTTATGGGCCTCGCCGAGGCCAAGGCGCTCGGCGCGATGGCCCTGTTCGGAGAAAACTACGGCAGCGAGGTCCGTGTCGTGGAAATCGACGGCGCGTGGTCCCGCGAGCTGTGCGGCGGCACCCACGTCTCCAACACGTCCCTCATCGGCAGCCTGTCGCTGCTGGGCGAACAGTCCGTGGGATCGGGCAACCGCCGCGTCGAGGCATTCGTCGGCATGGACGCCTTCCGCCACCTCGCCGCCGAACGCGCCCTCGTCACTGAGCTGACCGAAATGCTCAAAGTTCCGTCCGGCCAGCTGGCCGACAGGATCGCCACGACCCTGACCAAGCTGAAGGCCACGGAAAAGGAGCTGGAGCGGCTCCGCAAGGAAAAGCTCACCGCCGAGGCCGCCCAGCTCGTGGGTACGGCCAAGGACGCCGCGGGCGTTCGGGTCATTGCGCACGACGCCGGCCAGGTCAGCGGCGCGGATGACCTCCGCGGACTCGCCATGGACCTGCGGAACCGCCTCGGTTCCGAGGCTTCCACGGTGGCTGTGGCAGGAGTCAGCAACGACCGTCCGGTCATCCTGGTCGCCACGAACGAAGCCGCACGCGAGGCCGGCGTCAAAGCCGGAGCACTGGTCCGGCTTGCTGCCGGCATCCTCGGCGGCGGCGGGGGCGGCAAGGACGACGTCGCCCAGGGCGGCGGCACCGACGCCTCGAAGGTCGGCCCGGCGCTGGCGGCTGTCGTAGATGCCGTAACACGGCGCTAGCAGATCCGTGACCTCATCCGCTGCGTCCCACGTCTACCCCCAGGGCATCAAACTGGGGGTCGACGTGGGCACCGTCCGTGTCGGCGTCGCCATCTGTGACCGCGACGCCATCCTGGCCACGCCGTTCAAAACACTGGACCGCAACCCCAAAAAGAACTCAGATGTCCGCGTGATTGCGGCGTTGGCGGCCGAGCGGGGTGCTGTGCAGATTTTTGTGGGCCTGCCGAGGACCATGAAGGGGGAAGAACATGCCTCCGCCCGCATGGCCACGGAGTACGCCCAGCTGCTGGCAGAGGAGCTTGTCCGCACCGGGCTGGACGTGCCCGTCAACCTCGTTGACGAGCGGCTCAGCACCGTCACAGCCCACCGACACCTTCACGAAGCTGGCATGAGCAGCAAAAATCACCGTAAAGTGGTGGATCAGGTTGCGGCTGCGGGAATCTTGCAGCACGCCATCGACATGCAAAAAGCCAGGGGAACGGATGTGGGGAGCCGCGTACGCGCGCTTTCCCAGCCGGGGCTTACCGGAGACGCCGCAGCAGGCAATGCTGAGCAGGCTGTCCCGGTGCACGACACACAATCTTCAGAGGATGGAAGGCTACAGTGAGCCCGGTCAATAACGACGACTCCTCCGGCAGGACCCTCAGGGACGCCGGACGGCCGCTGACGCGCAAGGAAATCCGTGCCCGGGAGAAGGCCCTCACGGCGGAATCCGGCGACGTCGTTCCCGAGCACGCCTACGAGTCCGGCGAGGACACCGCACCGGAGATGTTCGGGCAGCCCGCGCCCACCCAAACTGCCTCCGCCGCTCCCGGGCCCGCTCCGCAGCGCGCCCCCGAGCCGGTGACGGAGCCTGAGCCCGTGCCCGCAACGGTCGCCGTGCCCCGCGTGCCGCCTGTTCCGCCCACGGTCCAGGAACCGGCCGTGCAGGAACCCGCCGCCGAGGAAGCAGCCGTCCACGCTGACGAACACCCGCATCACCCCGACGAACACCCGCATTACCCCGACGAGCACCTGCACCACGCTGACGAGCATCTGCACCTTGCTGACGAAGGCCTGCACCATGCTGACGCCGCAGGGGCCGGCTACCAGGACCACCACCATGACGTCCATGATGATGCGCACCACGACCCGTACGGGGACCATGACGCTCTTGAACACGAGGCAGTCGGGCACCAGCTGCTGGCCAATGCGGACAGCGTGAGCACGGTGCCCCGGCCCTCCAAGAAAGTACGACGCCGGCGCCGCCTGGTGGCGCTGCTGCTGTCCCTCGCACTTTTCGTCACTGCCGCCGTCGTGGGGGCCCAGTTCCTCAAGCCGCTGCTCGGTTCCGACAAGGCAAGTGACTATCCCGGTCCCGGGACAGGCCAGGTGAAGGTGGCAGTCCTGCCCGGCGAAGGGCCCGTCTCGGTTGCCGCGAAACTTGAGGATGCCAGGGTGGTAGCCAACGCCGACACCTTCGTCTCCGCGCTGGCCGCCTCAGGCGGCACCCTTGCTCCCGGCGAATACGACTTCAAGCAGGAAATGAAGAATGCCGACGCCGTAGCCGTCCTGCTGAACGCCGAACAGTCCAAGGTCATGTACGTCGCGCTCAGCGCCGGACTCCGGATCGGCGAATCGCTGCAGGCAATCTCCGAAGGTTCCGGCATACCGGTATCCCAGCTGAAAGCGCTCAGCGATTCGCCCAAACAGTTTGGCCTCCCCGCGACGGCCAAAAACCTTGAGGGCTACCTTGCCCCGGGCGAGTACAGGTTCCCGCTCGGAACCACGCCGAAGGCGATGCTGACGTCCCTGGTCAAGAGCACCACCGACGAGCTGAAGAAACAGGGCGTCACGGACCCCGCCAAGCAGTATGACGTGGTTACGGTCGCGAGCATCGTGCAGGCAGAGGGCGGCCAGGCCGAGTACAAGGACGTTGCGGGCGCCATCTACAACCGGCTCAAGCCCAACAACACCGAAACCAACGGCCTCATCCAGTCGGATGCGACCGTCACGTACGGGCTGGGCAAGAAGACCTTCCACATCGACGAATCGGAAAAAGCCGACAAGTCCAACCCGTACAACACTTACGCCATCAAGGGACTGCCGGCAGGCCCGATCGGCTCGCCGGGCAAGAACGCCATCGATGCCGCGGCCAAGCCGAACAAGAACGATTACCTGTACTGGGTCACGATCAACCTCGACACCAAGGAAACCAAGTTCTCCAAGACGCTGGCAGAACACAACGGGTACGTCGAGCAGTACAACGCCTGGTGTGAGGCCAACCCGGGCCGCTGCGTATGAGCCTGCGTGCTGCTGTCCTGGGGCACCCGATTAGCCACTCCAAGTCGCCGGCGCTGCACCTGGCCGCCTATGCGAAACTCGGCGCGGACATTGGCTACACCGCCATCGACGTGACGGAGGAGTCCCTGCCCGCGTTCATGGAGTCCGTCCGGGCAGAACCGGGCTGGCGCGGGCTGTCCGTGACCATGCCGCTCAAGAAGGCCATGGTCCGCGAAGTGGATGAGGTCCGCGGAGTGGCACAGGTGCTGGGCGTCATCAACACGGTCGTCTTCGAAGGTGCGGGGGAGTCCGCACGGCGGCTCGGCTACAACACGGACGTCGCGGGCATCGTCAACGCCTTGCGCAACGCCGGAGCGGCCGAGGCACCTGTGGCCGTGGTCCTCGGCGGCGGCGGGACCGCGGCGGCGGCCGCAGCCGCGCTCCGGGAACTCGGTGCACGGTCGGTTGCCGTCTACGTCCGGGACACCGGCCGGGCGGCCGAAGTCAGGGCCGCCGCAAGCGGCCTGGCGATGGAGATCGCCGTGCGCCCCATGACGGAAGCTGTCGCCGCACTGGCCGGCGCCGACGTCGTAATATCCACCTTGCCTCCCCGGGCCGCGGACGGCATGGCGGCAGAGTTTGAGGCGCTGGGCGCGCCGGCGGACGGCGTCCTGCTGGACGTCGCCTACGATCCATGGCCCAGCAGGATCGCGGCCGCCTGGGAAAGCCGCGGCGGAAAAGTGGTCGCCGGCCTGGAGATGCTGCTGTACCAGGCTGTTGAGCAGGTCCGCTACTTTACGGGCCGCGACGACGCCGCCAGCGCGGAAGTCATAGATGTGATGTGTGACGCAGTCGGGGCTCCCCGGCGCGTGTACTGACCGCCAGACATGGCAGGATGGATTGTATGTTGCGTTGGTTGACTGCCGGTGAATCCCATGGTCCGGCACTGGTCGGAATTATCGAAGGCGTCCCCGCAGGTGTTGAACTCACCAGCGGGCAGATTGCCGATGCCCTGGCGCGCCGCCGCCTCGGCTATGGCCGCGGTGCCCGGATGAAGTTCGAGCAGGACGTGGTCACCATTCTTGGCGGAGTCCGCCACGGCATCACGCAGGGCGGCCCCGTCGCCATCCAGGTGGGCAACACCGAATGGCCGAAATGGGAGCAGATCATGTCTGCCGATCCCGTGGACCCCGGGGAACTCGCCGATCAGGCGCGCAACGCCCCGCTCACGCGTCCCCGCCCGGGCCACGCAGACTTCACCGGCATGCAGAAGTACGGCTTCGATGAGGCCCGTCCGGTGCTTGAACGCGCCAGCGCCCGCGAGACCGCCACGCGCGTCGCAATGGGAACCGTCGCCGCACAGTTCCTGAAGCACCTCGGCATTGAACTTGTCAGCCATACGGTGTCCATCGCCAGCGTGACGGTCCCGGAAGGCCGGCCCCTGCCGGTCCCGGACAACGTCATTGCGCTCGACGCCGACCCCCTCCGCTGCTTCGACCGTGAAACGTCGGACGCCATGGTGGCAGAGGTTGACGCCGCCCACAAGGAGGGCGAAACGCTCGGCGGTGTGGTGGAGGTCCTGGCCTACGGGCTGCCCCCGGGACTTGGCAGCTACGTCCACTGGGACCGCCGCCTGGACTCCAGGCTGGCCGCCGCGCTAATGGGCATCCAGGCCATCAAGGGCGTCGAAGTGGGGGACGGGTTCCTCACTGCCGCGCGCCGCGGATCCCAGGCCCACGACGAAATCATCAAGGACGCGGACGGCAAGATCATCCGCACGTCCAACCGTGCCGGCGGCATCGAAGGCGGCATGAGCATCGGCGACGTCCTGCGTGTGCGGGCCGCCATGAAGCCGATCGCCACCGTGCCCCGTGCCCTGAAGACCATCGACATCAGCACCGGCGAACCCGCCAAGGCCCACCACCAGCGTTCAGACGTCTGCGCCGTTCCGGCCGCCGGCGTCGTTGCTGAGGCCATGGTTGCACTGGTCCTTGCCGAGGCCGTCACCGAAAAGTTCGGCGGCGATTCCGTGGCCGAGACCGCCCGCAACATCAGGGGCTACCTCGACAGCATTCCGGCGTCGCTGGACACGATCGGACGCTAGTGCCTTCGAGCAATACACCCTCTGCTGCGGGGGGCCGGCCCATCGTGCTGATCGGCCCCATGGCCGTCGGCAAGTCAGCGATCGGGCAACAGCTGGCACAACAGCTGGGCGCCCACTTCGTGGACACCGACGCCGTCATCGTTGAAAGCCACGGCTCCATCGCGGACATCTTCGCGGGCCGCGGCGAGCGGGTGTTCCGGGAGATTGAGGCACGCACTGTTGCCCGCGTCGTCGAGGAAGCGGCCGGCACTGCCACCGTCATTTCGCTCGGCGGCGGTTCGGTCCTGGATTCAGGAACCCAGCAGCTGCTGGACCGGTGCACGGTGGTCTACCTCGAGTGCGACGCGGAGACGGTCGCAGCCAGGATTGCGAGGAATTCGGGCCGGCCGCTGCTCGCCGGCGACGGGATCCGCCGCTGGAAAACGCTGTTTGCCACCCGGAAACCCGTCTACGAGCGCCTCGCCGACGTCGTTCTCGACGTCCGCCGGGGGACGGTGCCGGAGCTGGGACGCCGGCTCGAAGCGGCGCTCGGCGCTTTCCTTGCAGGTGCGGCCACCCCGGCTGCGGACAACATCAGCGCGGGATCCATCACCGCGACTACGGCGGCCGGGCAAGACGCGGCCGCGAAACAGGAAGTTGAGAAGTGAGCGAATCAACCGTCATCAAGGTCACGGGCGAGTCTGCCGGCGACAATTACGACGTCGTCGTTGGGCGCGGCCTCCTGGGCACCCTCCCGGAGCTGCTCGGTGAGCGCGTCCGGCGTGTCCTGGTCATCCACCCCCGGGCGCTCCGGCTCACCGGAGACACCGTCAGGGACGAACTCGCCGCGGCGGGATTCACCGCACTCACCGCCGAGATCCCGGATGCCGAAGAAGGCAAACACATCCAGGTGGCCGCTTTTTGCTGGCAGGTGCTGGGCCAGAACGACTTCACTCGTTCCGACGCCGTCGTCTCGGTCGGGGGAGGGGCCGTCACGGACCTCGCCGGCTTCGTTGCCGCGACCTGGCTGCGCGGCGTCAAAGTCATCCACATGCCCACGAGCCTCCTCGGCATGGTGGACGCCTCGGTGGGCGGCAAGACCGGCATCAACACGGCCGAAGGCAAGAACCTTGTGGGCGCGTTCCACCCGCCCGCAGCTGTCCTCGCGGACCTTGACACGCTGAACACGCTGCCGAAAAACGAGATGATCTCCGGCATGGCGGAAGTCATCAAATGCGGCTTCATCGCCGATCCGGCCATCCTCGATCTCGTGGAAAAGGACCCGGAGGCTGTCACCGACCCCGGCTCCGACGCCCTCCGTGAGCTCATTGAGCGTGCCATTGCCGTCAAGGCCCGGGTGGTGTCCGAGGACCTGAAGGAATCCGGCCTGCGCGAGATCCTCAACTACGGACACACCCTTGGCCACGCGATCGAGCTCGTCGAGCGCTACTCCTGGCGCCACGGTGCGGCCGTCTCGGTGGGCATGATGTTCGCCGCCGAGCTCTCCCGCAGCGTGGGCCGCCTCAGCGACGCCGACGCCGACCGCCACCGGAGCATCCTCGAATCGCTCGGACTGCCCGTCACCTACCGCCGCGACCGCTGGCAGGGACTCCTCGACGGCATGCGCCGCGACAAGAAATCACGCGGTGACCTGCTCCGGTTCGTGGTGCTCGACGGCGTCGCGAAGCCCGGCATCCTGGACGTTCCGGACACCTCGCTGCTGTTCGCCGCCTACCAGGAGATTGCCTCCTGATGCGGGAGTTCGACGGCGGCACCATCGAGTGGCCCGCCGGCGGCTTCCCGGGAATCAGGATCAACCCGGAAACCCTGCTGCCGGAGATCACCAACGACGAGGCCTGCGCTGCGGCCCTTGAGTCGTCGACCGACCCGGCGGACCGCGTGTTCGTGCTCCTCGTCGAGGGGCACGCGTCGGACGCGGCGGAACTGCTCGCCGAGGCGCGGTATAAGGACCCGGAGTCGTTCCGGCTCCGGACGTTTGAGGCCGAGGTCCTGCGCGTGTCCCACCGCTTTGACCGCGCCGTTGAGCTGTTCAAGCAACTCCTCGCGGAGGTGCCCGGCACGCCGAACGAGGCACTCGTGCACCAGTACCTCGGCAGGACGCACTTCGTTTCCGGCCACATCGGTGCGGCCGCGGAGTCGTTCGCCCGGGCGCTCGACCTAAGGGTTGAGCAGTCAGCCGACGCGGCGCTCATCTATTCGTCGACAGTGGCGCTCCAGAGGGCACGCGACGTCCTCGATCTGGCCTCCTGACAGCGGCCGCCGGACGGGGCCGAACGAGGCCGCCCGCAGGTCCGCTAGAATGGTTCTTGGATTTTTGATAAATACACGCTGGCGGGCCGATCGGCATGCCTGCTTGGCATACGGCTGGCAGCTAGAAGCAGTCAGATACAAACCAGAGGAAACCAGTGGCAACCACAAACGACATCAAGAACGGAACCGTCCTGAAGCTTGAGGGCCAGCTCTGGAACATCATCGAGTTCCAGCACGTCAAGCCAGGCAAGGGCGGCGCGTTCGTGCGCACCAAGATGCGCAACGTTATGTCCGGCAAGGTGGTCGACAAGACCTTCAACGCCGGCCTCAAGATCGAGACCGCCACCGTGGACCGCCGCGATTACCAGTACCTGTACCAGGACGGCGCGGACTTCGTCTTCATGGACACCCAGGACTACGACCAGATCACCGTTTCCGGTGCCACGGTGGGCGACGCCACCAACTTCATGCTCGAAAACCAGATGGTCAACATTGCCATCCACGAAGGCACGCCGCTGTACATCGAACTGCCGCCGAGCGTTGTCCTCGAAATCACTTACACGGAGCCGGGCCTGCAGGGCGACCGCTCCTCCGCCGGAACCAAGCCGGCCACCCTTGAGACCGGCTACGAGATCCAGGTGCCGCTGTTCGTCGAGAACAACACCAAGGTCAAGGTCGACACCCGTGACGGCAGCTACCTGGGCAGGGTAAGCGAGTAGTGAGCGCCCGCGGTAAAGCCCGTAACAGGGCCCTTGACGTCCTCTTCGAAGCGGAGCAGCGCTCCGTTTCCGCCTTTGACGTGCTGCGCGCGCGGCGGGAGAGGACCGACCAGATAGTCAACCCGTACACCCTCGAAATCGTCGAGGGCGTCGTTTCACTGCAGCCCGCCATCGACGAGTTCCTGGAAACGTACTCACAGGGCTGGACCCTGGAGCGAATGCCGTCCGTGGACCGCATCATCCTGCGGATCGGCACCTGGGAACTGCTCTACAACGACGACGTGCCAGACGGCGTCGCCGTCAGCGAAGCGGTGGCCCTGGCCAAGGTGCTGTCGACCGATGAGTCGCCGTCGTTCATCAACGGCCTGCTCGGGCGTCTCCAGCAGCTGAAGCCTTCACTGCTGGCCTGACCCTACGAAGGTCAACAGCACGTAAAGAGAGCCCCGGCCAGTGAACTGAACTGGCCGGGGCTCTCTGCTGCCCGCGTCAGGCAGGTTCTTCCGTCCGACGGCGGCTTCGTGCCGGCCGGATTTAGTGTCCGACGGCGGCGCGCAGCGCGACGAGTTCGCGCAGCTGCTGCACCTCGTCCTGCTGGTGTGCCTGGACGTCCCTGCCGCTGAGGATCCGTTGGCGGGTGAAAGCGAGCCTGGTGGCTGCCCTGACGAACTCCTTCATCTGCGGCGCACGGTGGTAGGCGCCTGCCCAGCGCACGGCCTGCCGCCTCCCGCCGGCGGTGGCCAGCATTTCCACCTCAACCGGCGTGAACCACCCCGCGGCGGCGTACTCGAGGAGCCGCTGGCGCGTGAGGCGCGTTTCGGCAATCCGCAGTACCACGATGCACGCGACCGCCAGCAGGAAGATGGGGACCTGCACCAGCACATACTGGGCCAGGAAGTCCTGCCCCATACTGTTCCAACGGTTGTGCAGGATCATGGCGGGGATGAGGCCCACCACGAAGGCGGCAACCGACGCGCCCGCGTGCCAGCGGCGCGCCGCGAGCCCCATGATCAGACCGGTGGTTCCGGTGAAGATGGCGTGGGCGAAGGGTGACATCACTCCGCGCAGGAAGAAGATCTGGGCGAGGTCGCTGCCGGGCGTGCCCGACTCGGCGATGGCACGGCCAAAGTAGAGGATGTTCTCGGTGAACGCGAAGCCGCCCGCGATGGTGAACGCGAACACCACCCCGTCCACCGGGCCGTCGAAGTTCTTCCGGGCCATCAGGAGCAGCAGGAGCAGGCCCAGGGACTTGGCGAATTCCTCCACTACGGGCGCCTGCACGGTGGTCATGAAGTCCCGGAAGGCGGCCTCGTCCGAGTACGGGGCGGCAAGGGCGAATACGGGCTGGATGAGCAGTGTCACGGCGATGGACACCGCGGCGCCCCACGTGAACGCAAAGAGGAGCAGCCTCTTCGGCTCGGGCTCCCAGCGGTCAATGATGTAGACGGACCCCAGCACGGCACCCAGCGGGACCAGCGACGCGACGAAGCCGATGGCGAACCCGGTGGCCCCGGTGTTGGCCAGCAGGAAGGGCACCACCAGGAACAGGCTGACGAAGGCGAGGATTCCTCCGGCCACGACGAGCCCCAACGCGCCCCCCGACGTCCGGGTGCCGACAGTGGACGCCGACTCCGGGATGACCTGGACGACCGAACCTCCGCCGTGCCCGGGGGCCGGCTGGTAGTTCTGCGGCTGGACGTGACCCATCCAGCTGGGGTTGGTGGCCTGCTCACGGAACTGCCACTGCGGGTCACCGGGGCGGCTGCCCGACGGGCCGGACGCAGGCTGCTGCGGGTTCATCGACATAGGGATGAGCCTATGCGGCGGGGATGCGCGTCGCCAAAGGCCACGGTCAGCCCGGGCACAGCCACCGGCGCCGGCCGCCGCAGGTGTGACCGACGACGCCTCCCGCCGGGGCTGCCCCCGGGCGCCCGTGTGGTAATTTGGGAAGGCAAATGTTCCTTTTTTAATTCCGTCCCGTGAGGCGGGGAAAGGGGAGACGAGCGTTGACTCATGTCACACAGGCACCGGTCCCGGCCAGGGTTGTACTCAACCACGCGGACATCGACCGTGCACTCACTCGTATCGCCCATGAGATCCTTGAGGCCAACAAAGGCTCAAAGGACCTGGTGCTGCTGGGCATCCCACGCCGCGGCTATCCGCTGGCAGTCCGGCTCGCGCAGAAGATCGCAGCCGCCGATCCCGCCGTTGATGCGGCCGCCATCGTCGGGCAGTTGGATGTGACCATGTTCCGCGATGACCTTTCCCACCAGCCCACCAGGCCGCCCCACCACACCCAGTTGCCGCTGTCCGGGATCGACAACAAGGTTGTCGTCCTGATTGACGACGTCCTGTACTCCGGACGCACCATCAGGGCCGCGCTGGACGCGATTGTTGACCTCGGCCGCCCCCGCATCGTGCGGCTGGCCGTGCTGATCGACCGCGGGCACCGGGAGCTTCCGATCCGTGCCGACCACGTGGGCAAGAACCTGCCGACGTCCTCAGCCGAGAAAGTCCGGGTGCGCCTCGAGGAAACCGACGTCATTGACGGCCAGGCTGTCAACGAAGTGGTCATCGAGGCCGGCGCATGAAGCACCTGCTGTCCACCGAGGGCCTCAGCCTGACCAACGCCGTCCGCATCCTCGACACCGCGGAGGAAATGGCCGCCGTCGGCGACCGCGAAGTCAAGAAGCTGCCCGCGCTGCGCGGACGCACCGTGGTCAACCTCTTCTTCGAAGACTCCACCCGGACCCGCATTTCCTTTGAAGCAGCCGCCAAGCGGCTCTCCGCGGACGTCATCAACTTCGCGGCCAAGGGATCGTCCGTGTCCAAGGGCGAGTCCCTCAAGGACACCGCCCAGACGCTGTCCGCAATGGGGGCGGACGCCGTCGTCATCCGCCACTGGGCCTCCGGCGCTCCGCACCGGCTCGCGGCCACCGACTGGATCGACGCCGCCGTCATCAACGCCGGCGACGGCACCCACGAACACCCCACCCAGGCGCTGCTCGACGCCTTCACCATGCGCCGCCACTGGACAAAGCTCGCGGGGCTTTCCTCCAGCGGCGCCGACCTCAAAGGCATGCGCGTGGCGATAGCCGGCGACGTCCTGCACTCCCGCGTGGCCCGCTCCAACGTCTGGCTGCTGCGCACCCTCGGCGCCGAGGTCACCCTCGTGGCGCCGCCCACGCTGCTGCCGATCGGCGTCGAGCAGTGGCCGTGCAGCGTCAGCTACAACATGGACGAAACCCTGGAAAAGGGAGTGGACGCCGTAATGATGCTCCGCGTCCAGGGCGAGCGCATGAATGCCTCGTACTTCCCCTCCACGCGCGAGTATTCACGCCGCTGGGGCTTTGACGACAACAGGCTCCGCGCGCTGGACAGCCTCGGGCTGAAGGACACCATCATCATGCACCCCGGACCCATGAACCGGGGCCTGGAAATTTCCGCGGCCGCCGCCGACTCGCCGCGTTCCACCGTGCTTGCACAGGTGCGCAACGGCGTGTCCGTCCGCATGGCCGCCCTGTACCTGCTGCTCTCCGGGGACACCCGTGAACCAGCCGCCACCCTGAAGGAGAGCAACTGATGGCTGAACAATCCGCCGATACCGGCACAACCACGAACGCCGCAACCGGAAGCCCCGGCACCTACCTCATCCGCGGGGCGGCGATCCTGGGAGCCGCAGCCGAGGACCTGCTCATCCGCGACGGCGTCATTGCCGCGCGCGGCGCAGCCGCCAGCAGCGCCGCCGGAGACGCCACCGTCATCGACGCCGACGGCCTCATCGCCCTGCCGGGCATGGTGGACGTCCACACCCACCTGCGGGAACCGGGCCGGGAAGACGCGGAAACCGTCGAGACCGGAACCCGCGCCGCCGCGCTGGGCGGCTTCACCGCCGTGCACGCCATGGCCAACAGCACGCCCGTGGCCGACACCGCAGGAGTGGTGGAGCAGGTCCACAGCCTGGGCCGCGCCGCCGGCTGGGTCGACGTCCGTCCCGTGGGCGCCGTGACGGTCGGGCTCGCGGGGGAGCAGCTGGCCGAGCTTGGCGCCATGGCCGACTCACGGGCCCAGGTCCGCATGTTCTCGGACGACGGCATTTGCGTCCATGACCCCGTCCTGATGCGCCGCGCCCTCGAATACGTCAAGGCGTTCGACGGCGTGGTGGCCCAGCACGCGCAGGAACCCCGCCTCACGGCCGGGGCGCAGATGAACGAAGGCGACGTCTCCGCCGTCCTCGGGCTCACCGGCTGGCCCGCTGTCGCCGAGGAAAGCATCATCGCCCGCGACGTCCTCCTCACCCAGCACGTCGGATCCCGCCTCCACGTCTGCCACGTGTCCACGGCCGGCTCCGTGGAAATCATCCGCTGGGCCAAGGCCCGCGGCATCAACGTCACCGCTGAAGTGACGCCGCACCACCTCCTGCTCACCGACGAACTGGTCCGCAGCTACGACCCCGTCTACAAGGTCAACCCGCCGCTGCGCACCGACGCGGACGTCCAGGCGCTGCGGGCCGCCCTCGCCGACGGCACCATCGACGTCGTGGGCACGGATCACGCACCGCACCCCTCCGAGCACAAGGAATGCGAGTGGGCGCAGGCGGCGATGGGAATGACGGGCCTGGAGACCGCACTCTCGGTCGTCCAGCACGCCATGATCGAGACCGGCCTTATGACCTGGGCCGATTTCGCCAGGGCCACGTCCATTGCGCCGGCCGGCATCGGCCGCCTCACGGACCAGGGCCGCCCCCTGGAGGAAGGCGAGCCCGCCAACATCATCCTGGTGGACCCGGCCGCGCGCTGGACCGTCGACCCGTCGGCCATGGCCACCATGGGCCGCAACTCGCCGTTCCGCGGCATGGAGCTCCCGGGCAAGGTGGTGGCCACGTTCTTCAAGGGTCACCCCACCGTCCTGGACGGCAAACTCAACACCCCCTACCGTCACCCGGCCGACGCCGCCGCAGCGCCGGCGGGCGGGTACTGATGGACAACAAAGCCCTCACGCTGGTCATCACGCTCCCGCTCATCGCCGTCGTGCTGGTCCTGATCGGCATCGGCTGGCGGAACCGCCTGCGGCGACAGTCCGACGTCGAACAGCTGCCCGCCGTTCCGGCGGAACTGAGCCAGCCGCTTGCCGCCGCCGACGGCCAGTACGTGGCCACCACAACGGCCGGCGACTGGCTGGACCGCATCGCCGTCCAGGGCCTGGGCATCCGCACGAACGCGGAACTCACGGTCCACCCGGAGGGCGTGCTGTTTGAGCGTTCCGGAGCCGGGCCGCTCTTCATCCCGGCGGCCAGGCTGGCCGGCGTCCGCCAGGACAGCGGCATGGCCGGCAAGTTCGTCGAGAAGGACGGCCTTCTGGTTCTCAGCTGGTCCCTCGGCACCCACGAACTGGACACGGGTTTCCGGACCCGACGGGCCGCGGACAAACCGGCCCTCCTCCAGACTCTTCAGGAATTGATCTCCGCAGGCCCCCAGGCCGACGCCCATAGTGGAAAGTAATACAGTGACGGATCCCAACGAAGTAAACACAGCGACTGCACCCCAGGCCGCAAGTTCCACCCCGGCCGCCCTGGTGCTCGAAGACGGCCGCATCTTCCGCGGCACCAGCTACGGCGCCCAGGGCACCGCCCTGGGAGAGGCGGTCTTCGCCACCGGCATGACCGGCTACCAGGAGACCATCACGGACCCGTCCTACGCCCGCCAGCTGGTGGTCCAGACGGCCCCGCACATCGGCAACACCGGTGTGAACAGCGAAGACGCCGAATCCCGCCGCATCTGGGTGGCCGGCTACATCGTCCGCGACGCCGCCCGCCGCCCGTCCAACTGGCGCTCTGAGCGATCTCTTGACTCGGAACTCGTGGAGCAGGGCATCGTGGGCATCCAGGGCGTGGACACCCGGGCCATCACCCGCCACCTGCGCGAGCACAAGACCATGCGCGCCGGCATCTTCTCCGGCGAAGCCGCACAGGCCACCGAAAAGGAACTGCTGGACGTAGTGCTCGCCAGCGAGCCGATGGAAGGCGCCCGCCTGGCCGAGGAAGTCAGCATCGACGAGGCCTACGTCGTGGAACCGAAGGACCACGGCTGGGAGGGCGAGGCCCGGTTCAGCATCGCCGCGATCGACCTCGGCATCAAGGCCATGACGCCCGTCCGCTTCGCCGAGCGCGGCGTCCGCGTCCACGTGCTCCCCGCCACCGCCACCATCGAGGACGTCAGGGCGCTGAACCCGGACGGCTTCTTCATGTCCAACGGCCCCGGCGACCCCGCCACGGCCGACACCCAGGTCAAGCTCCTCCGCACCGTGCTGGACGAGAAGCTGCCCTACTTCGGCATCTGCTTCGGCAACCAGATCCTGGGCCGCGCCCTGGGCTTCGGCACGTACAAGCTCAAGTACGGCCACCGCGGCATCAACCAGCCGGTCATGGACCGCCGCACCGGGAAGGTGGAGATCACGTCGCAGAACCACGGCTTCGCCGTCGACGCCCCGCTTGACGGGCCCACCACGGCACCGGAGGAACGCTTCGGCCGGGTCGAGGTCAGCCACATCAGCCTGAACGACGACGTCGTGGAAGGGCTCGCGTGCCTCGACATCCCGGCGTTCTCGGTCCAGTACCACCCCGAAGCCGCGTCCGGCCCCCACGACGCCGCGTACCTCTTCGACCGCTTCATCGACCTGATGAACGGCACGCGGAACGGCCGTACCGCCAACCTGTCCGGAGAGCCCGTGGACGCTGCGCACCCCGCAGCCGGAACGGATGCGGACGCACAACACGAAACTGACACCAAGACTGAGGACAAGAAGTAATGCCTAAGAGAACTGACCTTAAGAGCGTCCTGGTCATCG
This sequence comes from Burkholderia sp. RS01, assembly GCF_039748055.1. Classification (NCBI taxonomy): domain Bacteria; kingdom Pseudomonadati; phylum Pseudomonadota; class Betaproteobacteria; order Burkholderiales; family Burkholderiaceae; genus Burkholderia; species Burkholderia sp. RS01. The sequence goes on along the minus strand of NZ_JBDLAK010000021.1, from coordinate 54,243 downwards.
GTTCCGGCCCGATCGTGATCGGCCAGGCGGCCGAATTCGACTACTCCGGCACCCAGGCCCTCCGCGTCCTCAAGGAGGAAGGCCTGCGCGTCATCCTCGTCAACTCCAACCCGGCCACCATCATGACGGACCCCGAGTTCGCCGACGCCACCTACATCGAGCCCATCACCCCCGAGGTGGTGGAGAAGATCATCGCCAAGGAGCGCCCGGACGCCCTGCTGCCCACCCTGGGCGGCCAGACGGCGCTGAACACCGCCATCGCCCTGGACAAGAACGGCGTGCTGGAAAAGTACAACGTGGAGCTCATCGGCGCCAACATCGCCGCGATCGAACTCGGCGAGGACCGCGAAAAGTTCAAGGGCGTCGTGGAGCGCTGCGGAGCGGAATCCGCCCGCAGCCACATCATCCACACCATGGACGAGGCACTGAAGGCGGCCGAGGACCTCGGCTACCCCATGGTGGTCCGCCCCTCCTTCACCATGGGCGGGCTGGGCTCCGGCCTCGCCTACACCGAAGACGACCTCCGCCGGATCGTCGGCCAGGGCCTGCAGTACAGCCCCACCAGCGAAGTGCTGCTCGAAGAGAGCATCCTCGGCTGGAAGGAATACGAACTCGAGATGATGCGGGACAAGAACGACAACGTCGTAGTTGTCTGCTCCATCGAGAACTTCGATCCGGTCGGCGTCCACACCGGCGACTCCATCACCGTGGCTCCGGCGCTGACCCTCACGGACCGTGAATACCAGCGGCTGCGCGACATCTCCATCGCCGTCATCCGCGAAGTCGGCGTGGACACCGGCGGCTGCAACATCCAGTTCGCGATCGAGCCGGACACCGGCCGCGTGGTGGTCATCGAAATGAACCCGCGCGTGTCCCGGTCCTCGGCCCTGGCCTCCAAGGCCACCGGCTTCGCCATCGCCAAGATCGCCACCAAGCTCTCGCTCGGCTACACCCTGGACGAGATCCCCAACGACATCACCCAGAAGACACCGGCCTCCTTCGAGCCCACCCTGGACTACGTCGTGGTCAAGGTTCCGCGGTTCGCCTTCGAGAAATTCCCGGCAGCCGATCCGACGCTCACCACCACCATGAAGTCGGTGGGCGAGGCCATGGCCATGGGCCGGAACTTCACCGAAGCCCTGCAGAAGGCGCTGCGGTCCCTCGAGCAGAAGGGGTCCCAGCTGGACTTCAGCCACGTTCCGGAATGGGAAGTTGCGGAGCTGATCGAGAAGGCCAAGCGCCCCACCACGGACCGCCTGCACCAGGTCCAGCGCGCCCTGCTCGGCGGGGCCAGCCTCGAGGACCTGTACGAGGCCACCAAGATCGATCCCTGGTTCCTGGACCAGCTCCAGCTGCTGAACGAGATCTCCCGCGAGATCCGCCAGTCCGGTGCCCTGACGGTGGACATGCTCCAGCGCGCCAAGCGCCACGGCTTCTCCGACGAGCAGATCGGCGCCCTCACGCACAACTCCGAGGCCGTGGTCCGCGGTGTGCGCCAGGCCCTGGGCATCCGCCCGGTCTACAAGACCGTGGACACCTGCGCCGCCGAGTTCGCCGCCTACACCCCGTACCACTACTCGTCCTACGACGAGGAGGACGAGGTGGCCCTGCACGCCAAGCCGTCCATCCTGATCCTCGGCTCCGGGCCCAACCGCATCGGCCAGGGCATCGAGTTCGACTACTCCTGCGTGCACGCCTCCATGGCCCTGCGCAAGGCCGGCTACGAGACCGTCATGGTCAACTGCAACCCGGAGACCGTCTCCACCGACTACGACGTCTCCACCCGCCTGTACTTCGAACCGCTGACCCTGGAGGACGTCCTCGAGGTCATCGCGGCCGAGGAACGCACCGGCGGCGTGATGGGCGTGTTCGTGCAGCTCGGCGGCCAGACCCCGCTCAAGCTGGCCCAGCAGCTGGCCGACGCCGGCGTGCCCATCCTCGGCACGTCACCGGAAGCGATCGACCTCGCCGAGCACCGCGGCGCCTTTGCCCGGGTGCTGGATGAAGCCGGGCTCATCTCCCCGAAGAACGGCACCGCGGTGTCCTTCGAGGACGCCAAGAAGATCGCCGACGAGATCGGCTACCCCGTGCTCGTGCGCCCGTCCTACGTCCTGGGCGGCCGCGGCATGGAAATCGTCTACGACGAGCCCAACCTGTCCCGTTACATCGCCAACGCGACGGAAATCACGCCGGAGCACCCGGTGCTGATCGACCGGTTCCTGGAAGACGCGGTGGAGATCGACGTCGACGCCCTGTTCGACGGCAAGGACATGTACCTCGGCGGCATCATGGAGCACATCGAGGAGGCCGGCATCCACTCCGGAGACTCCGCGTGCGTCCTGCCGCCCATCACGCTGGGCAACAACGTGCTCGAGCGCGTCCGCACCGCCACCCGGGCCATCGCCGAGGGCGTGGGCGTCCGCGGCCTCATCAACATCCAGTTCGCGCTGGCCTCGGACGTCCTGTACGTGCTGGAAGCCAACCCGCGCGCCTCCCGCACCGTGCCGTTCGTCTCCAAGGCCACCGGCGTGCAGATGGCCAAGGCCGCGGCGCTGATCGGCACCGGTGTGACCGTGAACCAGCTGCGCAGCGCCTACAAGATGCTGCCGGAAACCGGCGACGGCTCCACGCTGCCGCTGGATGCGCCTGTCTCGGTCAAGGAAGCGGTCCTGCCGTTCAGCCGCTTCCGCACTCCGGAGGGCAAGGTCGTGGACTCCCTCCTCGGGCCGGAAATGCGCTCCACCGGCGAGGTCATGGGCATCGACAAGCACTTCGACACCGCCTTCGCCAAGAGCCAGGCCGCCGCGAACAATGCCCTGCCCACTGAGGGCAAGATCTTCGTCTCCGTGGCCAACCGGGACAAGCGCTCCGTGATCATGGGTGTCAAGCGCCTCTCCGACCTCGGCTTCGAGATCGTTTCTACCGGCGGCACCGCCGACGTCCTGCGCCGCAACGGCATCCAGGCCACCCCGGTGCGCAAGGTTGCCGAGGGCAGCAGCGCCGAAGGGGAGGGCACCATCGCCGACATGGTGGTGGCCGGCGAAATCGACATGGTGTTCAACACGCCCTCCGGCGGCGAGGCCCGCAGCGACGGCTACGAACTCCGCGCCGCGGCCACCTCGATCGGCATTCCGTGCATCACCACGGTGGCCGAATTCAACGCCGCCGTCCAGGCCATCGAGGCGCTCCGCACCTACGAATGGTCCGTGACCAGCCTGCAGGAGCACGCCGCGGCCCTCAAGGCTTCGCAGAAGGCAGCAGCGGAGAAGGCGGCAGTGCAGCATGCCTGAGTCGGCCTCTGTTGAACCGGCCAGCCGGGAGTCCTTCGGCTCCCGGCTGGGCCGGGCCATGGCCGACCGCGGCCCCTTGTGCGTCGGCATCGACCCGCACCCGGCGCTGCTGGACAGCTGGGGGCTGAACGACGACGCCGCGGGCCTGGAGCGGTTCTCACTCACCGTGCTGGAAGCCGTGGGATCGCTCGCTGCCGCGGTGAAGCCGCAGGTGGCGCTCTACGAGCGCCATGGCTCCGCCGGAATGGCGGCACTCGAGCGGACGCTTGCTGCCGCGGCAGAGGCGGGCGTGCTGAGCATCGCCGACGCCAAGCGCGGCGACATCGGCTCCACCATGGCTGCCTACGCCGACGCGTGGCTGAGGGACGGGTCGTCCCTGGCAGCGGATTCCGTGACGCTGAGCCCCTACCTGGGGTTCGAGTCGCTCCGGCCCGCCCTGGACCTCGCGGCAGCCCACGGCCGCGGCGTGTTTGTCCTGGCTCTCACCTCCAACCCGGAGGGCGCTTCAGTCCAGCACGTGGGCGGAAGCGATTCCGTGGCCCGCAGGATTGTCCAGGCGGCCGCCGGCGAAAACGCGCGGTATCCGGGACCGCTGGGTTCCGTCGGGCTCGTGATCGGGGCCACCGTGGGGACCGCGTTGGCGGACCTCCAGCTTGACCTGGAAGCCGTCCGCGGGCCCATCCTGGCTCCGGGCCTGGGCGCCCAGGGAGCGACCCCCGCGGACCTGCGGCGGACGTTCGGCACGGCCTACGCGCAGGTGCTGGGAACGTCCAGCCGTGACATCCTCAAGGCCGGCCCGGGGATCCGGGCTCTGGCCGACGCGGCGGCGCGCACCCTTGACGGGCTCCGCGCCGAATAGTCCATTGATTTCTCGGGCGGGCAGGGAGTAGGTTCAAGGACAAGTCCAACGCCCGCCCTTGGCCTTGGATCCGCTGGATGACCCCGGGGGAATGACCGTGAGCTTACGACCCTTGTCGCCGCAGGAACGTTCCGATGCGTTGAAGAAGGCCGCGGCGGCGAGGGCTGCCAGGGCTGCCACCAAGGAGAGACTCAAAACGGGTGACCTGTCCATCGCCGAGGTGCTGGACTCCGGGGGCACCGAAGAAGCCATCGCCCGCATGCGCGTTACCGAACTGCTCGAGGCGCTGCCGGGGATCGGAAAAGTCCGGGCAGCGGCCATCATGGACAACCTGGGCATCGCAGCCTCGCGCCGGGTGAGGGGGCTGGGCGTCCACCAGCGCCGGGCGCTGGTAGATTTTATGAACGAGAAATAGATTCATCCGAACAGAGTCATCTGAACACCGCCCAAAGGAATACGTGAGCAAGAAACCCGGACTGACAGTCCTCGCTGGTCCTACGGCTGTTGGCAAAGGCACCGTGTCCACCTATATCCGCGACAATTACCCCGACGTCTGGCTGTCCGTTTCGGCTACCACGCGTGCTCCGCGGCCCGGCGAGGTCGATGGAGTGCACTACTTCTTCAAGTCGAAAGAGGAGTTCGAGTCACTGGTGGCAGCGGGCGAATTCCTTGAATGGGCCGTGGTGCATGGGCAGAACACCTACGGCACGCTGAAGAGCACGGTAAACCAGGCAATTGCCGAAGGCCGCTCCGTCCTGCTGGAGATCGACCTGCAGGGTGCGCGCCAGGTCAAGGATGCCGTTCCGGACGCCCAGTTTGTCTTCCTGGCACCGCCCAGCTGGGACGAAATGGTCCGTCGCCTGGTGGGCCGCGGCACAGAAAGCGCCGAGGAACAGCAGCGCAGGCTGGAAACCGCTAAACTAGAACTTGCCGCTGAGCCGGAGTTCGATCACACGGTCATCAATGATGACGTTCGACGGGCAGCGGACGAGCTTGTTTCACTCATGGGGCTGATCCCGAACCCGCGTTAGGCGCCGGATCGTGCCAGCCCGTTAGAATTTGGAGAATTCGTGTCCACGAACCTTGAAGGCATCATCAACCCGCCGATCGACGAGCTGCTGAAGGCTGCCGATTCGAAGTACGGACTGGTGATTTTCGGTGCCAAGCGTGCACGTCAGATCAACGCTTACTACGCCCAGCTGCACGAGGGCCTGTTCGAGTACGTTGGACCGCTGGTTGACACCAAGCTGAACGAGAAGTCGCTGTCCATCGCGCTGCGCGAGATCAACGAAGGCAAACTGGTCGCCACTCCGGTCGAAGCTGCAGAGTAACTTCCGCAGAGTAAACAGACTGCCTGTTGACGGAGGTCACGTGCGCATAGTCCTCGGAGTCGGGGGAGGGATTGCCGCCTACAAGGTGGCGTCGCTCCTCCGGCTTTTTACTGAAGCCGGCCACAACGTCACGGTCATCCCCACCGAAGCGGCCACCCGCTTCGTCGGTGTGGCAACCTGGGAGGCGCTCTCCGGGAACCCGGTGACCAACAGCGTCTTCGACGACGTCCACCTGGTCAACCACGTCCGGCTCGGTCACGAGGCCGACCTCATGGTCGTGGCCCCGGCGACTGCCGACCTGCTGGCCCGTGCCGCCACCGGGCAGGCCAACGACCTCCTCACCAACACGCTGCTCATGGCCAGCGGGCCCGTGCTCTTTGCCCCCGCCATGCACACCGAAATGTGGCAGCACCCCGCAACCCAGGCCAACGTGGAAACGCTGCGCAGCCGGGGTGCCACCGTGCTGGAACCCGCCAGCGGGCGCCTGACCGGCTCGGACTCCGGCCCGGGGCGCCTGCCTGAACCTGAGGCCATCTTTGAGGCGGCCATGGCGCTGGCGCGCGGCCTGCAGGAATCCGTTCCCGGTCATGGCGGCACTGAAGCCCCGCTCTTTCCGCTCACCGGCCGGACCGTGACCATCAGCGCGGGCGGCACGCGCGAGCCCCTGGACCCCGTCCGGTTCCTCGGAAACCGTTCCTCCGGAAAGCAGGGCGTCGCGCTGGCGGCCGCGGCCCGGGACGCCGGAGCGACGGTGCGGCTCGTGGCCGCGCACATGGAGGTCCCCGCTCCGGCGGGCGTCGAACTGGTGGAGGTTGAGACTGCCCTGCAGCTCCGGGAAGCCGTCCTGACGGCGGCAGCCGATTCCGACGTCGTCATCATGGCCGCCGCGGTGGCGGACTTCCGCCCCGCGGACGTCTCCGACACCAAAATCAAGAAACGGGACGACACCGCTGATCCCGTCATCACGCTGATCCGGAATCCCGACATCCTCCACGAACTCGTTGCCGTCCGCGACGCCGGGGGCAACAGCCAGCTCGTGGTCGGCTTCGCCGCCGAGACGGGGGACGCCCACGGCGACGTCCTCGGGTATGCCGCGGAGAAGCTGAAACGCAAAGGCTGCGACCTTCTGGTGGTGAACCACGTGGGCTCGGACAAGGTTTTTGGCCAGGACCACAACTCGGTGGTCATCCTTTCCCGGACCGGCTCCGAACCCCAATCGGCGTCCGGCTCCAAACAGGACGTGGCCGCCGTAGTCATCGATCGCATCAGCGCCGAGCTGAGCAAGGTCTTTCCGCGAACCTGACGGGCGTAAGGAACGTCTCCTTAGCATGGGGACATACGCTGACGCCCGTCCGTTTGCCAACCAGTAAGGTAGTTGAGTGACTTTACCGCTGCACATTCCAGAATCCCACGGGTCCGTCCCGTCCGCGCTCCGGCTTTTCACGTCCGAGTCCGTGACCGAAGGCCACCCGGACAAGATCTGTGACCAGATCAGTGACGCGATCCTGGACGCACTGCTCGCCAAGGATCCCGAATCCCGCGTCGCCGTGGAGACCATGGCCACCACCGGCCTGGTCCACGTTGCCGGCGAGGTCACCACGGACGCCTATGTCGAGATCCCGCAGATCGTCCGCGAAACCATCCTGGGCATCGGCTACGACTCGTCCGCCAACGGCTTCGACGGCGCCCGCTGCGGCGTGTCCGTATCCATCGGCCAGCAGTCGAACGACATCGCCGGCGGAGTCTTCAATTCACTGGAAGCCCGCGAAGGCCGCCAGGTGGACGACTACGACCTCCAGGGCGCCGGCGACCAAGGCCTCATGTTCGGCTACGCCAGCGACGAGACGCCGTCCTACATGCCCACCCCGATCTGGATCGCCCACCGGCTGTCCGAACGGCTCACCGAGGTGCGCAAGAGCGGCGAACTGTCGTACCTGCGTCCGGACGGCAAGACCCAGGCCACCATCGGGTACGACGGCGACCGGCCCGTTTCGGTCGAAACCATCGTGATCTCCAGCCAGCACGCCGAGGGATTCAGCCTGGACCAGCTCCGGGCCGACCTCGCTTCGCATGTGATCGACCCCGTGCTTGCCCTCGCAAACCTGGATATCTCCCGGACCGCCAACATTCTTAACCCTGCGGGCGCCTTTGTGATCGGCGGTCCGGTGGGCGACGCCGGGCTCACCGGACGCAAGATCATCGTTGACACCTACGGCGGCATGGCACGCCACGGCGGCGGCGCCTTCTCCGGCAAGGACCCGTCCAAGGTGGACCGTTCCGCGGCGTACGCCATGCGCTGGGTGGCCAAGAACGTGGTGGCGGCAGGACTGGCCAAGCGGGCCGAAATCCAGATTGCCTACGCGATCGGCCAGGCCCGTCCCGTCGGCACGTACGTGGAGACGTTCGGAACCGAAACAGTGGATCCTGCCAAGATCAGCGCCGCGATCGCCGAGATCTTCGACCTCCGGCCGCGCGCCATCATCGACGCGCTCGACCTCAAGCGCCCCATCTACGCCAAGACGGCCGCGCACGGCCACTTCGGCCGGGATGATCCCGACTTCACCTGGGAGCGCCTGGACCGCGTGGACGACCTCAAGGCTTACTTCAACGCCTAACCCGTTGCCCCGAAGGCGCCGGCAGCCAGGAATGTCATACCCCTGTGCTTGGCTGGTTGTTAATTCAGGACGGAGGTAGGCGCTATGACGGACGCTATGACTTCTGCCGGCATGCCGGATCAGCCCCTGCAGCTTTCCTTGCTGCAGGGGTTTCCCGCCAGTGCCAGGACCACTGCCGGTCCGCCGCCGGCCAGCGTCAACCCGGTGGCCCGCGTGCTGATCGAATCGTCCCTGCCCCACCTGGACCGGCCGTTCGATTACAGTGTGCCGGCCGAACTCGATGACGCAGCGCAGCCCGGGGTCCGGGTCAAGGTGAAGTTCAGCGGCCAGGAACTGAGCGGCTACATCCTCGATCGGGCCGAGCAGTCCGACGCCGGCCATGTCCTGGTGCCGCTGCATAAGGTCATCTCGCCGGTCGCCGTCCTCACGCCCGCACTCCGGGAGCTCGCCAACCGCGTTGCCGCACGCTACGCGGGCACCGTCAGCGATGTGCTCCGGGTGGCCATACCGCCCAGGGTCGTCAAGGTGGAGAAGGAAATTGCGGCCCAGGATGCGGTGCCGCAGGAAGCGCCCGTGTCCGGGACCCTGCCCGGCGCCGGATGGGCGGATTACCGGAACGGCGCCGCGTTTCTCCGGCACCTGAGTGACGGCGGCTCGCCCCGAGCGGTCCTAAGCGCCCTGCAGGGCTTCGGCCCCGACGGTTGGCCGCGGCTCCTCGCGGGCGCAGTCGCGGCCGTTCGGCAATCCGGCCGCGGAGCGGTGGTCGTCGTTCCCGACTACCGCGACCTGGACAGGGTGCAGTCCGCCCTGGAGGAGGTGCTTCCTGCCGGGGACATAGCCCGGCTCACGGCTGACGACGGCCAGACGCCCAGATACCGCAGCTACCTGAGGGTCCTCAACGGGACTGCCGGCGTCGCGGTAGGCACCCGCTCGGCCGCCTACGCGCCGGTCCGGAACCTCGGCCTCGCCGTGTGCTGGGACGACGGCGACGACCTCCACGTGGAGCAGCGCTCCCCGTATGCCCACTCCCGGGAGGTGCTCCTGCTCCGGGCGGAGCAGGAAGGCGCCGCATGCCTCCTGGCGGGGCACACCCGCAGCACGGAACTGCAGCGCCTTGTGGATGCAGGCTGGGCCATGCCCGTGGAGTCTGACCGCGCCGTGGTCCGCCGGACGGTTCCCCGGGTGCTCAACACCGCCGACAGCTTTGAAATGGAACGCGACCCCCTGGCCAGGATGGCACGCCTGCCCGGCGCTGCGTGGCGCACGGCCAAGGAAGGACTGGAACGCGGGCCTGTGCTGGTTCAGGTGGCCCGCTCCGGATATGCCCCGTCGCTGGCCTGCGAGACGTGCCGTGAGGCCGCCCGCTGCGAGTCCTGCCAGGGGCCGCTGGCCATTGCCGGTGCTTCGGGCAGTTCAGCCGTGCCGCAGTGCCGGTGGTGTTCGACGCCGGCGCCGGCCTGGCGCTGCAGCCACTGCAGCGGCACCCGGCTGCGCCGCGGTGCCACGGGCGTTCTGCGCACGGCCGAAGAGCTGGGCAGAGCCTTCCCCGGCAAGGCAGTCGTCACGTCCTCCGGGGACCATGTCAAGGCCACAGTCCCGGACGCCGGCGCACTCGTCGTGGCCACCGTGGGTGCCGAGCCGGTCGCCGCCGGCGGCTACGCCGCCGCCCTGCTGCTTGACGGCGATTCGCTGCTGCGGCGCGAAAATCTGCGGGCGGGGGAGGACGCCGTCCGGCGGTGGTTCAATGCCGCGGCCCTGGTGCGTCCGGCGACGGAAGGCGGCATTGTGGTGATCACCGCCGACGACACCGCAGCTGTGGGCGCGCTGCTCCGCTGGGACCCTGCCGGGTACGCGCAGCGCGAGTTGGGATTGCGCACCGAGCTGCAGCTTCCGCCGGCGGTAAGGGTGGCTTCCGTGACCGGAGGCCGCACCGCCGTCGGTCATTTCACGGCGTCTGTCATGAAGCTTCTGGCCGGGGAGGGCGTGGAGCTGCGCGTCGCCGGTCCTGCTCCGCTGCTTCCTGCCCCACACGTGCCGGCGGCAGGACCTGGGCAGAGCGCGGCAGGGGCGCGGGCCGGGGCCGAGGACGTCCGCACCCTCCTGTTCATCCCCTACGGGCAGGCCGGCGCTGTGACCAGGCTCCTCAGGGCAGCGAAGGCCGCCAGTGCGGCGAAGCGCAGCGATGACCCCGTGCAGCTGCGGCTCGACGGCGTGGACGTCCTCTAGGGCTTGGCGGCCCGGAGCGCCATGACTTCCGCTGCGACGTCAACGAGCTGCCGGGCGGACTCGTCCCAGCTGAACTCGTTGGCGCGTTCCACCGAGCGCCGGGACACCCCCTGCCAGTGGTGGCCGTCGCCGAGGCTGCGGACCGCTGCGGCAAAAGCGTCCGCCGACTCCGGGTGCACGTAGGTGGCGACGTCACCGCCCACTTCCCGGAAAATCGGAATGTCACTGGCGATGACCGGTGTTCCCAGCGCCATGGCCTCAACAAGGGGCAGGCCGTAGCCTTCGGCCCTCGACAGGCTGACCAGCGCCGTGGTGCGCTTGAGCAGCGCGGTGTATTCGTCGTCGGTAACGCCGTTGTGGAAGATGACGTTGGCGCCTTCGGGAATCAAGGCCTCGAGTTCTGCGCGGCGCTGCGGTGTGATCCGGCTGAGCAGGTGCAGCGTGTAGCCGGCCAGCTCAGCCATGCCGGCCAGCATGGTCTCCACGTTCTTGTACGGCATGAACGAACCCATGTAGAGCAGGGTTTTGTCGGCCCCCGCTGCGGGGTCGCGGGGCAGCTGCGCGGGCTGCGGGGCGTTGCTGACAATGCGGACAGGACGGTTGGTCAGCCGGTACTTGGCCATGAGCGCCTCCGTGGTCCGGCTGATGGTGGCCACGACATCGGCGCGGTTGAGAAGGAGCCGTTGAGGCCAGAACGCCTTGTGGTACAGGCGCCACAGGACCCGGACCGGAGCCGGCAGGAAGCCCGGCGGCTGCGGGTGCTCGTAGTAGATCAGGTCGTGCAGCGTGAGCACGAGGCCGTACTTCCGCCCCCATGTGCCCATGGTCTGCATGGGACACACCACCACGTCGGCGCCCAGTTCGTTGACCTTCCGGGCCACGAACAGTTCCGCGGGGGAGAGCGGACTGTTGATCAGTGTGTAGGGCACATCCGGAAGGAGGGCCAGCTGCCGGGGGTCGCTGATGAGCATGGAGACGTCGGCGATTTTCGAGGCCGCGGCGATGAGGCTCGCGCCGTAGCGGCTGATGCCGTCGTGGTGGTCCGTCCGGGTGAAACGGGCGTCGATGACAATTTTCACGCGGGGTGGTCCTTCAGGAAGCGGCGGATGAAAGCGGCGGCGGGCTCCGGTGTTTCGTAGTGGATCAGATGCCCGACGCCGGGAATCACGTCCAGCGTGCCGTCCGGGAGCCGGGCCGCGAGCTTGTGCTGGTCCTTCAGCAGCGCGATTTCGTCCTTTTCCCCGGCGATCAGCAGCACGGGAAGGGTGAGCTCCTCGGCCACCTCGGCCACGTTGCTGCTGACTGATGCTGTGAAGGACTCCAGCAGGCTCTCGCGGTTCGCGAACGCGCTGAAATAGGCATGGTGTTGCCCGTGAATGAAATCCAGGAGCTCCTTGTCCTTTGTTTTGGCCATTGCCATGCTCATGACGCGGACAATGAGGCGGCTGCGAAGCAGGAGCAGCCCCAAGCCCCGCGGGAGCCGGGCGGAGAGCCGGTAGTACAGCACGGCCAGCCGGGTCATGGCGCCCTTGGGACCTTCCAGGGCGGGCGCTGCAATGGGGTTGATCAGGATCAGCGGCCGGACGGCCCGCGGATGGCCGGCGACGAAGTGGGCCGCCACGATAGAGCCGAAGGAATGCCCCAGCAGCACAGTGTCAGGGCCAAGGTTCAGGGCGTCCATGAAATCGCTGATGAACTGACCGTAGCGGCGGACGCTGTGGCCGTCGTCGGTAAAGGCTGCCGAGCTGCCGAATCCGGGGAGGTCCGGCATGATTAGCCGCATCTCGGGCAGCTGGTCGGCGACCCGCAGCAGCCCGTGGTGATCGCCGCGGAAGCCGTGGATGACCAGGATGGTGCGCGTCTCCGGCGTTGTCCGCACGGGTTCGTAGGTCCAGTACGCCACGGTGGTGCCCCCGAGGTCGACGTCGGTGGCCCTGGTTCTCGCCGCAAGGTCGCCGCTGAAAAACGACGGCGTCGTGGACGGCTCGGAGTCTGCTGTCTGCATGCTGTGTGGGCCCTAGTTGACGTTGTCGGGGTGGGAGCCGGTGCGGTAGCCGCGGTCCAGGCCGGCCATGTCCGCCATGTCGAGGTCAGAGAGTTCGAAGCGGAAGATATCGAGGTTCTCCCGGATCCTGTCCGCGGAGCTGGCCTTGGGAATGGCGATGTTGCCCAGCTGCAGCTGCCAGCGGAGAATGACCTGGGCCGCCGTCACTTTGTGCTCTGCTGCGAGCGCAAGGATGACGGGATCCTCCAGAACCTGCCCGCGGCCCAGCGGGCTCCAGGCCTCAGTGAGTATTCCCAGCTCCCGGTGCTTTTCCCGCAGCTCGGCCTGCTGCAGCCAGGGATGAAGCTCGATCTGATTGACGGCAGGCACCACTTCGGCGGTCTCCAGCAGGCGGTCCAGGTGCTGCGGCAGGAAGTTCGATACCCCGATCGCCCGCACCTTTCCTTCGTGGTACAGGGTCTCAAGGGCGCGGTAGGTCTCCTGGAAAAGTCCGCGCTTGGCGCACGGCCAGTGGATCATGTACATGTCAACGTACTCGAGCCCGAGGTTGACCATGGACGTATCGAAGGCGCGGAGCGTGGCGTCGTAGCCGTGGTCGTCGTTCCAGACTTTGGTGGTGATGAAGAGGTCTTCGCGCGAAGTGGGCGGCGCGGCCTCGCCTGACCCGCCCGGGGCGGCCTGAATCCCGTACAGCGAGACGATTCCGCGGGCCACGCCGGATTCGTTCCCGTACATTGCCGCCGTATCGAAGTGCCGGTATCCCGCTTCCAGGGCCGTGGCCACCAACCTGGCGGCGTCCTCAGGCGGAACCTTGTAGAGCCCAAATCCCAACTGGTCGATCAGCACGCCGTTGTTCAGGCTGAGCCGGGGTGAGGTAGTCATGGTTATGACTCTACCGATACGACGCAGGGACGCGCGGAACTGCCCGCGGCCCCGGCGGAAGATTCGTAACCCGCTGGCCGGGCTGTCCACGGAATCACGGCGAACTCTGCCGTGCAAGACTCGGTCGCTTAGTTCGCGCCGTCGAAACTGACCAGGCGCCGGGCCGACGCCTCGTCCAGGATCAGATCCGTGGCCAGGCCCGCGGCGAGGGCGCCCCGGAGGCCGTTGATCTTGGACGCGCCGGAGACCACGCAGATCCTTCGGCGGACCTGGCGGAGCTGATCCAGCGACGGGCCGGTGGACCGCTCGTTCAGCGTGATGCCGTGCGAGGACCCGTCGCCGCGGAAAAACACGGTGGCCACATCACCCACGACTTCGGAGCTCGCGAGGATGTTCAGATCGTCCTCGTCGAGGTAACCGCCCGCGTATACGTGGCTGGGATAGTCGGCGTCGACGGAGCCGACGCCGAAGATGGCGATGCTCATGCGGGACTGCAGATCCAGGATGCGTTGCACGCTCCGTTCATTCCACATGGCCGTCTTCGTCGCCGCATGGTCGAAGAAGGCAGGAACCGGGAACTGTTCCACCCGGGCTCCGTAGGCGCTGCCGAAGCGCCGCATGATGTCGCTCGCGTACGTGATGCCCGTCGTTTGCATGTTGCCCGCCCCGTTCAGCTGCACGATCACGCTGTCGTGCGTGATCTTGCGGGTCAGGTGCCGGCTGACCGCGCTGAGGGTGGAACCCCAGGCCACGCCGATGATGGCGTTGGAGTCCACCAGCGGACCGATGGTGCGGGCGGCCTGCATGGCCACACGGTCCAGTGTTTCGGCCTCATTTAGGGTGTCCAGGACGGGTACGACGTGCACATCCACCCTGTACTGCGTCCGGATTATCCGTTCCAATTCCGGGCCGGTGTCCAGCGGACTGCGGATCTGGATCTGGACCAGGCCCGTTTCGCGGGCGGTCGAAAGTAGCCGCGAAACTGTGGACCGGGACGTCCGGAGCTCCCGTGCAATCGCGTCCATGGTGAGATCCTGCAGGTAATACAACTGTGCGGCCCGGAGGGCTTCGGAATGTCGTGGACGCGGCATGTTCGATCCGTTCTGCACGTTTGTGCATAGTGCTTGACTCCATTTTCCATTGCTTCGAACAATAGTGGTGAACGGCGGCGCGTCCCAAGGCGCGCCGCCTGCACCAAAGCCCACGGACCAAACCCAAAGGAGCAGATTTGGGACTCAAGGACTCATCTGGCCATCCGTTCATTTCCAGCGCCCGGGGCTCGTCAGAGCGCGCCTCGGTGGGCAGTTTGCGGCAGCGGCCGAACGCCCGTGTCCTCATTGTCGGAGGCGGCATCAACGGCGTCGGCACCTTCCGCGACCTCGCCCTGCAGGGCGTCGACGTGGCACTGGTGGAACGCGGGGACTACTGCCAGGGCGCCAGCGGCGCGTCCTCGCACATGATCCACGGCGGTATCCGCTACCTCGAAAACGGAGAGTTCCGCCTTGTCCGCGAATCCGTCGTCGAGCGCAACCGCCTCCTGCGGATCGCCCCGCACTACGTCAAACCCCTGCAGACCACCATCCCGATCTTCAGCACCTTCTCCGGCGTCCTGGCGGCGCCCCTGCGGTTCCTGACCCACAAGCAGCACGGCAAACCCAAGGAACGCGGGGCCTTCCTGATCAAGCTCGGCCTCAGCCTGTACGACTCCTTTTCCCGTGACGGCGGAAACGTCCCGCGCCACCAGTTCCGTGGACGGAAGCGGGCCCTCGCCGAGTTGCCGATGCTGCACCCGGGCATCAAGTACGCGGCCACCTACTTCGATGCCTCCGTCCACAACCCCGAGCGCCTCACGCTCGACGTCCTTCAGGACGGCGAGAAAGCCGGTGGAAAGACCGGCGCGGGAACGGCAGCGGCGGCGAAGGCGGGGAAGACCGCCCGCGCCAGCAACTACCTGGCGCTGGCCTCCATCAAATCCCACGGAGCCGGTTCCAGCACGGTGGAGCTCCGCGATGAACTGACCGGCAAGGTCTTTGACTTCACTGCGGATGTCATCATCAACACCACCGGCGCCTGGGTTGACCTCACCAACCAGGCCATGGGGGCCGCGACGTCCTTCATGGGCGGCACCAAGGGCTCGCACATCGTGCTCGACCACCCCGGCCTGCTGGCCGCCTGCAACGGGCGCGAGATCTTCTTTGAACACACCGACGGCAGGATCGTCCTCATCTACCCCATGGGGGACCGCGTGCTGGTGGGCACCACGGACGTGGATGCTGACATGTCCCAGGACGCGGTCTGCACCGACGCCGAAATCGACTACTTCTTCGACCTCATCGGCCACGTCTTCCCCGACATCACCGTTAGCCGGGGACAGATCGTCTACACGTTCTCGGGTGTCAGGCCCCTGCCCAGGCATGACGCCACCCAGCCCGGCTTCGTTTCCCGGGACTACCGCATCGAACGGCGAGCGCCTGAAGCCGGCGGCAGCGGCGCCGTCGTACTCAGCCTCGTGGGCGGCAAGTGGACCACGTTCCGGGCCCTCGCCGAACACCTGAGCAACGACGTCCTCGCCGAACTGGCCATGGAACGGAAAGTCTCGACGGCGAAACTCGCCATCGGCGGCGGCGCCGGCTTCCCGGACAGCGAGGCCGGAATCCAGAAGTGGATCAAGGCGCACATGAACGCGGACCGGGATGCCGACCGCGTGGCAGGCCTCCTGACCCGCTACGGCACCCGTGCCGGCGAGGTCATCGGCCACCTCGACGGTGGCCCTGACAGCCTGTTGCGTTCCACCCGGGAACTCAGCGTCCGCGAGCTTGAGTACATGGCAGCCAACGAGCAGATCGGCCACCTCGTGGATGTCCTGATCCGCCGTACCTCCCTTGCCTTCCGCGGGCTCGTCACCGGCGAGCTGCTCAACGAGATCGCCGAGATCCTGGCTGCGCCCCTCGGATGGGACGCGGCAGACCAGGCCGCCGAAATCCACCACGCTCAGGAGGTGCTCAAGCGATCCCACGGCGTCGAGGTCCACAGCCTCGTCTCCTGAGCCAGGGTCACACAGACCCCGGCGCCCGGGCCGGGCAGCCCGGGCGTCAGGGCCGGACCGGGTCCACCGCACAGTCGACCCGGCCCGGCCGCCGCCACCAGCAGCGTAGCGGTGACGGCACAACCGTCCTTCAACCTTGCGAAGGACTGACAACAGAAAATAGAGGAGTCAAAGATGTCTCTTGGATTGGTTTTTCTTTCCGAAGTTTTCGGAACCGGCATGCTGACCCTGCTGGGCTGCGGAGTGGTGGCCAACGTTGCCCTGAAAGGCACGAAAGGCAACAACGGCGGGTTCCTGATGGTCACTTGGGGATGGGGCATCGCCGTCTTCTCCGGTGTCTACGTTGCCGCACGGTCAGGCGCCCACCTGAACCCGGCCGTCACCCTGGGCCTGCTCGTCAACGGCAAGGCAGAGTATGCCCCCGGCGTTCCAGTGGACTTCGCATCCACCTTCACCTACTTCGGTGGGGAACTGACCGGAGCATTCCTGGGTGCCGTGGTCACGTGGCTGGCGCACAAACAGCATTTCGATGTCGAGCCGGAGCCGGCCAACAAACTTGGCGTTTTCTCCACCGGCCCGGCCATCCGCTCCACGCCGTGGAATCTGATCACTGAAATCATCGGCACGTTTGTGCTGGTCTTCGTCATCCTCACCTTCGGCGGAACACCGTCAGGGCTTGGCCCGCTCGCCGTGGCGCTCCTGGTCGTCGGCATCGGCGTGTCCCTCGGCGGCCCCACCGGCTACGCCATCAACCCGGCCCGTGACCTCGGGCCCCGCATCGCGCACGCCATATTGCCTATCAAGGGCAAGGGGTCCAGCGACTGGAGCTACTCCTGGATTCCGGTGGTGGGCCCGCTGATCGGCGGAACCCTGGCAGGCCTGGTGGGGTTGCTTCCGATCGTATTCACCGCGGCCACCTGACACCTGATCCACGGCACGACTCCGGCAGCACAATGCTTTTCCGTTTTACGCACATTTCCTCAGTAGAAAGCACCACGACAAGGACGTCATCATGAGCCAATACGTAATCGCCATCGACCAGGGCACCACCAGCACCCGCGCCATTGTCTTCGACCAGAGCGGCAGCATTGTGTCTTCCGGGCAGATGGAACACGAGCAGATCTTCCCGCAGGCCGGCTGGGTTGAGCATGACCCCGCCGAGATCTGGGACAACACCCGCGAGGTCATCGGCTCCGCGCTGTCCAAGGCGAACCTGACCCGGCATGACATCGCCGCCGTCGGCATCACCAACCAGCGCGAAACGGCGGTGGTGTGGGACAAGACCACCGGCAAGGCGATTTACAACGCCATCGTGTGGCAGGACACCCGGACCCAGCCGATCGTGGATGAACTGGCCAGCGATGGCGGCGCGGAGCGATTCAAGCAAAAGGTCGGCCTGCCGCTGGCCACCTATTTCTCGGGAACCAAGATCAAGTGGATCCTGGACAACGTCGAAGGCGCCCGGGCCAAGGCCGAGGCCGGGGACCTGGTCTTCGGCAACACCGACTGCTGGGTGCTGTGGAACCTGACGGGCGGCGTGGACGGCGGCGTGCACGTCACCGACGTCACCAACGCGTCCCGGACGCTGTTCATGGACCTGGAGACGCTGCAGTGGGACGAAGAGATCCTGGGCATTTTCGGGGTTCCGGTGACCATGATGCCGGCCATCAAGTCCTCATCCGAGGTCTACGGCACGGTCCACACATCCCAGCTGCTGCGTGAGGTTCCCGTGGCCGGCATCCTGGGCGACCAGCAGGCCGCCACGTTCGGCCAGGCTGCGTTCCAGACCGGTGAAGCGAAGAACACCTACGGCACGGGCTGCTTCCTGATCTTCAACACCGGCGAGGAGATCGTCCACTCGAAGAACGGGCTCCTGACCACCGTCGGGTACAAGCTGGGGGACGCGGCGCCGCATTACGCCCTGGAAGGGTCGATCGCCGTCACCGGTTCGCTCATCCAGTGGCTGCGGGATAACCTCGGCATGATCAGCAGCGCCCCGGAAGTGGAAACCCTTGCCGCCGCCGTACCGGACAACGGCGGCGTGTACATCGTTCCTGCCTTCTCGGGACTCTTCGCGCCGTACTGGCGCTCCGACGCCCGGGGCGCCATGGTGGGCCTGACGCGGTTCGTCAACAAGAACCACATCGCCAGGGCCGCCCTGGAGGCAACAGCCTTCCAGACCCGCGAGGTGCTGGACGCGGTCAACGCTGACTCCGGCGTCCCGCTCACCGAGCTGAAGGTCGACGGCGGAATGGTTGCCAACGATGCCCTCATGCAGTTCCAGGCGGACATCCTTGGCGTTCCCGTCATCCGTCCGAAGGTGGTGGAGACCACCGCGCTCGGTGCCGCCTACGCCGCCGGCCTCGCCGTCGGCTTCTGGAAGGACCTCGGAGAGCTGTCCGCGAACTGGTCCGAGGACAAGCGGTGGGAGCCGGCCATGGACCCGGCAGAGCGGGACCGGCAGCTGCGGCTGTGGAAGAAGGCCGTCACCAAGGCCATGGACTGGGTGGACGACGACGTGAAGTAACTTTCCGCCCTGGATGAGGGAGGCCGCACCGCCCCGGCGGTGCGGCCTCCCTCCTCAAAATGCTCATTCTGCCGTGGGGGGATCGGCCCGGTGCGCTAGAGTAGGTTTATGCGTGCGATCCTTCTGCTTAGCTAGCCGCCCGGTATCCCGGACAAATACGGATTACCGAGCGGCCGCCCCTCCATGTCGAGGGGCTTTTGTGTGTCCGGGACGCATTCCCGGCAGGCGGCAGGGGATCAGACCGTTGTGACAGGACAGACGTCATGACAGAACAGAAGAGGGCAGCAGTGAGCGTTCAGCCGGAGACCGAAACCGGAACAACAGCAGGTGGAGCCGACAGCCCCGAGGAGGGCGCCTACAGCTTCGCGGCCATGGAGGCCCGGTGGCCGCAGGTATGGGAGGACCTCAAGGTCTTCACCCCGGCCGACGACGGTTCCCGCGAGCGCCGCTACGTGCTGGACATGTTCCCCTACCCGTCCGGCGACCTCCACATGGGCCACGCCGAGGCGTTCGCCATGGGCGACGTCGTGGCACGGTACCTTCGCCAGCAGGGATACGACGTCCTGCACCCGATCGGCTGGGACTCCTTCGGCCTGCCTGCGGAGAACGCCGCTATTAAGCGCAACGCCCACCCGAGTGAGTGGACGTACGCGAACATCGAAACCCAGGCGGCCTCGTTCAAGCGTTACGCCATCTCCGCTGACTGGTCCCGCCGGGTGCACACGTCCGACCCTGAGTACTACCGCTGGACCCAGTGGCTGTTCAAGCGCTTCTATGAGCGCGGCCTCGCTTACCGCAAGGACTCCCCGGTCAACTGGTGCCCCAAGGACCTGACCGTTCTGGCCAACGAACAGGTCGTCAATGGCGCCTGCGAGCGCTGCGGCACGCCCGTGACCAAGAAGTCGCTCAACCAGTGGTATTTCAAGATCACCGACTACGCGGACCGGCTGCTGGACGACATGTCCGAGCTGCAGGGGCATTGGCCCGAGCGAGTACTGGCGATGCAGCGAAACTGGATCGGCCGCTCGGAAGGCGCACATGTCCGGTTCGTGATCGAGGCCTCTGACGGACGCGCCGAGCGTGAAGTCACCGTCTTCACCACTCGTCCGGATACCCTGCACGGGGCCACGTTCTTCGTCGTGGCCGCGGACGCGCACCTGGCCCTGGACCTAGTCACCCCGGAACACCACGATGCACTCATGGCCTATCGTGAAAAGATCAAGGCCCTTTCGGACATCGAACGCCAGTCCACCGAGCGCGAAAAGACCGGCGTGTTCACCGGCCGCTACGCCATCAATCCTCTTAACGGTGAAAAGCTGCCGGTCTGGGCAGCTGACTACGTCCTGGCCGACTACGGCACGGGCGCCATCATGGCCGTGCCCGCGCACGACCAGCGTGACCTCGACTTCGCCAGGGAGTTCGGGCTGCCCGTGCGCGCGGTGCTGGACACCGGCGAGGAGGATCCCGCCGTCTCCGGCAAGGCAACGGCGGGGGAGGGCACGCTGATCAACTCCGGTGCGCTTGACGGCCTGCCCAAGGCGGAGGCCATTCCGGCCGCCATCGAAATCCTCGGCAAGCAGGGCACCGGGGAGAAGTTCGTGAACTTCCGGTTGCGTGACTGGCTCCTCAGCCGCCAGCGCTTCTGGGGCACTCCGATCCCCATCATCCACTGTGCCGAATGCGGCGAAGTGCCGGTGCCCGACGAGCAGCTGCCGGTTACGCTTCCCGAGGGCCTGCGCGGCGAGGCGCTGTCCCCGCGGGGCACGTCCCCCCTGGCTGCGGCCGCTGAATGGGTCAACGTCGAGTGCCCGAACTGCGGACGGGCAGCCCAGCGGGACACGGACACCATGGACACGTTCGTCGATTCCTCCTGGTACTTCCTGCGGTTCGTGTCGCCGCACTACACGGAAGGCCCGTTTGATCCCAAGAAGATCAACGACTGGATGCCGGTGGGGCAGTACGTCGGCGGCGTCGAGCACGCCATTCTGCACCTGCTCTACGCCCGTTTCTTCACTAAGGTCATTCACGACATGGGCCTCTTGGCGGCGGACGAGCCGTTCAGCGCGCTGCTCAACCAGGGCCAGGTCCTGAACGGCGGCAAGGCCATGAGCAAGTCACTGGGCAACGGCGTGGACCTGGGCGAGCAGCTGGACAAGTTCGGTGTGGACGCCGTCCGGCTGACCATGATCTTTGCCTCCCCGCCCGAAGACGACGTCGACTGGGCGGACGTCTCGCCGTCGGGATCCGCGAAGTTCCTGGCGCGCGCCTGGCGGCTGGGGCAGGATGTGACCAGCGGGCCCGGCGTGGACTTCAGCACGGGCGACCGGGCCCTGCGGTCAGTCACGCACAGGACCATTGCGGACGCCGCCGAGCTGCTGGACAACAACAAGTTCAACGTCGTGGTGGCGAAGCTGATGGAGCTGGTTAACGCCACGCGCAAGACCATCGACTCCGGCGCCGGCGGTGCCGATCCGGCCGTGCGCGAAGCCGCTGAGGCCGTGTCCGTGATCCTGAGCCTGTTCGCCCCGTACACCGCCGAGGACATGTGGAACGTGCTGGGGCACCCGGCCTCGGTTGCCAACGCAGGCTGGCCCGCCCACGATGAGGCCCTGCTCGTGCAGGACACCATCACGGCGGTGGTCCAGGTCCAGGGCAAGGTCAGGGACAGGCTGGAGGTCTCGCCCGCCATCTCCGAGGATGAGCTGCGCGAGCTTGCGCTGGCCTCGGAAAACGTCCAGCGGGCACTCGACGGCCGCGGCATCCGGACGGTCATTGTGCGAGCACCTAAACTGGTGAACATCGTCCCGGCCTAGTCGGGTTCCGGCCGCCGGCATCGCCGGCGGCCGGCCAGAACTGCAGGAGGTGTGCCGTGATCGACCGCGAACCGGCAGCCTGGCTGTGGCTGAAGGAACACCTCGTCCGTCTGCGCCAGGCCACCCGGCCGGGGCAGGGCCCGACGACGGGCGAGCCCGCCGTCGTCGTGCGCACGGCAGTGGTGACCGACTCCGCCGCCGCGCTGCCCGCCGACTGGGTGAGGGCCTTCTCCCTCAACGGGCGGCTGGCCGTCATCCCCATGCCTGTCATGGTGGGGGAGGAAATCTACGGTGAGGGCGAGGACGACATCGCCGAAACTATTGCCGTGGCATTGGCCGCCGCCACACCGGTCAAGACGTCCCGGCCGTCGCCCGGGCAGTTCGAACAGGCCTACCTGGCAGCCGAACGCCAAGGCTTCGAGTCAGTGGTGTCCATCCACCTTTCCGGTGATCTCTCCGGCACGGCCGAGTCGGCGAGGGTGGCGGCCGGCCGCGTCAGCATTCCCGTCGAGGTCCTGGACACCCGGTCCGTGGGCATGGCCCAGGGGCTGGCCGTGCAGAGCGCCGTAGTGGCGGCGGCGGACGGGCGCAGCGCCGCGGAAGTGCGCAGGCTCGCCGAAGAGCGCGTTGCCAAGGCCAAGGTCTATTTCTACGTGCCGAGCCTGGAGCAGCTGCGCCGGGGCGGCCGGATCGGCGCGGCCGCCTCCCTTGTGGGGGCCATGTTCTCGATCAAGCCGATCCTAGCGGTCGACGGCGGCAAGATCGTGCCGCTGGAGAAGGTCCGCTCCGCTGCGAGGGCCATTGCCCGGCTGGAGGAGATCGTGGTGGCGGACGCCGCGGGCAGGCCGCGGGGGGAGGCCAGGCTGGCCATCCACCACTTTGGCAACGAGGCGGAAGCCAAGCTTCTTGCCGCCCGGCTGGCGGCCGCTTTGCCGGACACTCCGGAGGCCCAGACCAGTGCACTGCCGGCCGTGCTGGCCGCCCACGCCGGCCTCGGCGTCCTTGCCGTGATCGTGGGTGAAAGCAGCACCTCGCTGGCCGGGTCCACCGCCACCGCGGACGGCCAACGGAAGCCGGAACGTGACCGGCCGGCGCAGCCCACGGCCTAGGCGGAGTGCGCACCGGATCAGGGCTGGCCGGGCCCCGCCGCTGGTAGTACAGTCTCCCCACCGACCAAGGAGGCTCCCATGGCAATGCAGGTCCATCACGTGGCGCAGTTCGACAAGGACGTCGCCGGCGAAGTCACCAAATGGCTGAAGTACCTCAAGGGCCAGGTGACCAGCGTCCAGTTCCTCACCACCACCGTCCCGGACCCCAAGGCTCCCGAGAAGTGGCGGGTGCAGTACGAGGCCTACATCACGTATCAGCAGTAGCCCTACCTGGCGGCGGCGTCCCCAGCGCTCCATCTCCATGGCGGTGTGCCTAGACGTGGGACGCCAGAATGGCCCGTCCGCGGTCGAGGACCTCCTTGATGATGCGGCGCTCGGCGGCATCGACGTATGGGGCGTAGTGCTCCCCGGCGGGCGTCAGTGTCGCCACCGATTTCCTGCGACCCGTCATCGGTTTGCCACACAAGGCCCACGGTGTGGCCCTGAAACCGTATCCAGTGAGGGTAGGAGAGTCTCATTCCCGCACTCTATCCGTCGTCGGTATCCACATAGGGACACGACGCCCTTCTTGCCTGGTGGCTGGCCTCCTAGCGTGGTGGGTATGTCACGCCCGACCGCTGGAGCCGCAGCCAGCACCCCGTCGCGCGGCGGCGCCGGACGCCGTTCGCCCGCTCGCCGTGCGGCAGGCGACCATGCAGCCGACGGGCGGGCGGCGAGGCGGCTGGCGGCAAGACTCGGGCCGCTGCCGGACGCGGACGGCGGCCTTGCGTCCGGGAGCGCCCTTCCCGGACTACTGGACACGGGGGACGGCAACGGGTTCACCTACGGAAACGGGCCGGGATCCGGACCGGACCCGGGTCCGGAGGACCGCACGGCCGATGCCCGGCTCAGATGGCGGCTCGGCATTCGCGCGGCGGTGCTGCTGGGGGTCCTGTCGCTGCTCGCCGGCGGCTGGTTCTGGTGGAGGGTCGCGACCGCCGGTCCTGAAGTCATGCCGCTGAGCGCCGTCACAAGCGATGCCGCCAAGGCGGCTCCTTCAGGTACCGCGGGAGCCGGCGGCGATGGCCCGGCCGGGGCTGGCGGCGGCGAGGCAGGGGACTCCGCAGGTACCGTGGTGGTGCACGTGGCCGGTGCCGTCAAGAAGGCTGGCATCGTGGAGCTTCCCAGAAACAGCCGGGTCCACCAGGCCATTGCGGCAGCCGGCGGCGCCGCTCCGGCAGCTGACCTGAACCGGCTCAACCTCGCGTCCGTGCTGGAGGACGGCCAGAAAATCTACGTGCCCGGCCGTGGTGAAGCCACCCCGCCCGATGGGGCTCCGGACGCCGTGCCGCCCGACGGAGCAGGGACGGGCCCGGCAACCTCCGGGGCGACAGGCGGCCGGTCCGGCGGAAAGGTGAATTTGAACAGTGCCGGAGCCGAAGAACTCGCGGAGCTGCCAAAGGTCGGCCCGGTGCTGGCCCAGCGCATCGTTGACTGGCGCAAGGAGCACGGTCCGTTCAAGACCGTCGAGGAACTCGACGCCGTGGACGGGGTGGGTCCCAAAATGCTCGAAACACTGCTTCCGCTGGTGACCGTCTGAGATGGACGGCAACAGTGGAGGTGCCAGAAGCCGGTGGCACAGATACGTCGAGGCGGCAGTCAGTCCGGACGCCACCGGCAGGCCCTCCGCCAGCGCGGCCTCCGTGCGCAGTAGCACTGCAGACCCGATCCGACCCGACGGAAGGACGCAGGGGACATTCCCGGCAGCAGGCACGGCCGCTCCCAGCCGCAGGGAAGCAGCCGTCCTGCACGGACTTCGAGAAATGGTCCTGCAGCGGCTCGTCCCGGATGAGCCGAAGACGGCTGCCGCCGGCCTGCTGCGGCGGCGCGTTGACGTCCGCCTGGCGCCCGCCGCACTGCTGGTGTGGATCGCAACGGTTGCGGGTCCGTGGCTTACACCCGTCGGGCTGCTGGCCGTGTGCTGCGGGTGTGCCGCGGGGGCGGGACTGCTCCTCGTGCTATTGCTGAGGCGAGGCGCCGGAAGCCGCCTCCCGCGGAGCTTCCTGATGACCGTCGCGGCAGCCATGGTCCTGGCCGCTGCCGCGGCGGCGCATTCGGCCGTGTCCGCCGCGCAGAGGCATGACGGTCCCGTGGCAGGGGCCATCGCCGCACACGCCTCCGTGGTGGCGGAGGTGGAAATCACCGGCGCCCCTCGAGCGCTCAAAGTGGCAGGCGGTTCCCCCCTCGCAGAGCGCTGGGCGGTGACAGCGATGGTCAAGACACTCAACACCGGTGGCCGACTGCTCCGGGCGGAGGCCGCAATAGTCATCATGGGAGGACAGGACTGGGAGCATGCGGTCCCGGGCCGGCTGGTCCGGGCGACGGGCAAGCTGCGGCCCCCTGATCCCGGCGACGCGGAGGCCGGTGTGCTCACCGCGTCGTCGCCTCCGGTGACGCTCGAGGCAGCCGCCGCCTGGCAGCAGGAGCCTGCCGCTCTGGGCCGGCGTTTCGCGGCTGCGGCCGGATGGCTGGATGCGGATGCCCGCGGGCTGCTGCCGGGCATGGTGACCGGAGACACCAGTGGCCTGGATGAACAACTCGAGGCTGCCATGAAGACCGTCGGGCTGACCCACCTGACCGCGGTCAGCGGAGCAAACTGCAGCCTCATCCTCGGGGCCCTGCTGCTGGCGGCGCGCAGCGTGCGCCTGGCAAGGATCCCGGCTGCCGCCTGCGCCCTGGCCGGACTCGGCATGTTCGTACTGATGGTGGGCCCGGACGCCAGTGTCCTGAGGGCCTCGCTGATGGGCGCCATCGCCCTGGCATCGCTGGCCGGCGGAAGAGCCGGCAGGGGGCTGAGCTTCCTGTGCCTGGCGGTCATTGCCCTGCTGCTCATCGATCCTGCGCTGGGCACCAGTTTCGGATTCCTGCTCTCTGTCCTGGCCACGCTGGGGATCATCGTGCTGGGGCGGCACATCATGGACTGGGTTCCACGCTCAGTCCCGCGCTGGGCGGCCGCCGGCATCGCCGTGCCCCTGTCCGCCCAGTTACTGTGCGGACCCGTCATTGTGGTGCTGCAACCGCAGTTCTCCACATACTCGCTGCTGGCCAACATGCTCGTGGCGCCGCTGGTGGCACCGGTCACCATCCTGGGGACGGCTGCCGTGCCGTTGGTGGCCCTCGTCCCGTGGCTGGCTACCGCACTGATCGGCACGGCGGGCATTTTCTCGGCCGGGGTGGCCGCCATCGCCAGGTTCACCGCCGGCCTTCCGGGCGCGGCTCCGCCGTGGCCCGAGGGCCCGTTCGGGCTGCTCACCATGGTGCTGTTCTCCGTCCTGACTGCGGTGGCAGTCTGGACGGCGGCCCATCCCGCCGGAGCCATGCGCCTCGTGCTGGCCGCACACCACCGGACGGCCTGTCTGCTTGACCGGCTGCTGGACGGGAAGTCCCCGCGGGCCGGCCCTCCTGGCAGGACGGCCCGCGGCTTGGTGCAGCCGGCGCCCCGTGGCAGGCTTAGAGTCAACAATCCAAATCCCGGGAGGAACCGCCAGTGGCCGCTGCACAGCCCCAACGATCCAGGACGTCGGCCACCAATTCGGCCACGTGGCGGGATGTGACTCCCGCCGGGGTCGTGCTGATCACCGGTCCGGAGGACTATCTCGGCATCCGGGCAATGGACCGGGTCCGTTCGCAAGTGCGGGCGGCAACTCCGGATGTGGAACTCACCCGGCTCAATGCGGGCGTGTACGAACCCGGGACGCTGGCCATGAACGTCAGCCCGTCGCTGTTCGGCGAGAGCAAGCTGATCGAGGTGGATGGCCTCGAGTCGATGAATGACGCCTTCCTCGCGGATGGACTCAAATATCTTGCCCACCCGGAGCAGGACGCAGTGCTGGTGCTCCGGCACAGCGGGGGAGTGCGAGGCAAGAAGCTCCTCGACGTGGTCAAGGCCGGGGGATGGCCCGTCGTCGACTGCCAGCCGCTGAAAAAGGATGCCGAGAAGACCGCATTCGTCGCGGCCGAATTCAAGGCGGCTTCACGGCGGATCGAACCTGACGCCGTGCAGTCTCTGGTGAACGCCGTCGGCGCCAACCTGTCCGAACTGGCGGCGGCCTGCAGCCAGCTCATCGCCGATGCCTCCACCGCCGTTGATGCGGAAATGGTTGAACGCTACTACGGCGGCCGCATCGAGGCGACCGCCTTCAAAGTCGCCGACGCCGCCATGGCCGGCAACGGGCCGGCCGCGCTGTCTACCCTGCGCCACGCCCTGGCCACCGGCGCGGATCCTGTTCCCCTGGTGGCGGCGCTGGCCGCAAAACTGAGGACCGTCGCCAAAGTGGCCGGCGCCCAGGGGTCATCCTCGCAGATTGCCAAACAGCTGGGCATGCAGCCCTGGCTCGTGGAGCAGGCTCAGCGCGACGTCCGGCGGTGGACGCCGGAGGGGCTTGCCCGGTCCATCCAGGTCACGGCTGAGGCCGACGCGCAGGTCAAGGGCCTCTCACGGGACCCTGTGTACGCCGTCGAACACGCGGTGACCGTGATCGCCACGGCCGCCCGTGGCCGTTAGCACCCGGGGCCGGTAGCAGCAGGACCAGAACAGGGTTCGACGGCACCCCAGCCGGGAGCGTCAACACGTTAAAGAGATGTGGCCGGCACCATCGGCGCCGGCCACAAGCATCAGTTCAGTTGAACTGGAAAACCTTAGAGTGCGTTGACCTTCTTGGAGATCGCCGACTTGCGGTTTGCAGCGTTGTTCTTGTGAAGAACACCCTTGCTGACAGCCTTGTCCAGCTTACGGCTGGCAGAAACGAGCGCAGTAGCAGCGGCATCCTTGTCAGTGGACGCAACGGCGGTGTTGACGGCGCGGATGGCCGACTTCAGCTCGGACTTGACTGCGTTGTTACGCAGGCGAGCCTTCTCGTTGGTCAGGATGCGCTTCTTCTGGGACTTGATATTTGCCACGTGTGAACTCTCTTTTTAATGCGGAAATGGTCTAGAGGGCTTTCAGATTGGCCATTGACTGAGCGGCGTGGGGATACCTATGGCGGCCAACCATCAGTGGCCGTCGACCTGCACGGACACACAGCTATGAATAGTAGCAGATTTCGGCCATCAGTGGCCATTTAGCGACGGCGCGGCGCGCCCGCGATTATTTCCAGCCGCGCAGCTGCCGAAGAGCGTCGGCCACGCGGGAAAACTGGCCCCGGCCGAGGATGGCGCCCTCCCGGCGGATGTCCGCGGGCTTGATCCGGAGGACGCGGTCGAGTTTTGCCTCGCTGGGCCGCCCTAGCCGGTCCCAGGGTCCGGTGCCGATGTCGACATAGTCCCGGCGGCCGCGGGGGTCGCCGTCGTGGTCCTTGCTGGTCAGCATCAGGCCGAGCAGGTACCGCCCGTGGCGGCCGACCAGCAGCACCGGGCGGTCCTTTCCCTGGGAATGGTCCTCTTCGTAGGGCACCCAGGCCCACACCACTTCACCCGGGTCCGGGCGTCCGTCGGGCGAGGGCGCGTACCGGATGGTTGCAGTGCCCGCGAAGTCGCCGGGGTAGGTCCCGGTCAGCCCGCCTGCTCCGGCGCGGGTCCTGGTCCGTGCGGGCGTCCGGGACGGCGTGTTCTTCGCCGTGGCCGCCCGGGAGCGCTGCGTGCGTCCCAGGCCCTCGAGGAAGCGGAAGGACGATCGGAGCGCATTGCCGACGGTGCGGAGGTTCAAGGCCATGCGGGCAACGATACCGCCGCGGCAGCCGCCCGGGCCGGACCCGGGACCACACGACACCGGGGCGCAAGGGGCATGCAGAATGTACTGCCACGGGCCCGGACGTGGGAGACTAGAGGCTCAGATATGCGGCAGGTGGCAGGGTGGCCAGAATCCAGCCTGAACTACGCCGCGGAAATGCCAACAGTAAGGACCCTGCGTGTCTCCCATGGCCCGCACCGCCCCGGTGCCCGCCGCGACAGATCCGGCCATCATTCGGAATTTCTGCATCATCGCGCACATTGACCACGGTAAATCCACCCTGGCCGACCGCATGCTTCAGTACACCGGCGTCGTGCAGTCCCGCGACATGAAGGCCCAGTATCTGGACCGCATGGATATCGAGCGAGAGCGCGGCATCACCATCAAGTCCCAGGCCGTCCGCATGCCCTGGGAACTGGACGGCACCAGCTACGCACTGAACATGATTGACACCCCCGGCCACGTGGACTTCACGTACGAGGTGTCCCGGTCCTTGGCCGCCTGCGAAGGCGCAGTGCTCCTCGTGGACGCCGCCCAGGGCATCGAGGCGCAGACCCTCGCCAACCTTTATCTGGCGATGGAAAACAACCTCACCATCATCCCGGTCCTGAACAAGATCGACCTCCCGGCAGCACAGCCCGAGAAGTACGCGGCGGAACTGGCCAACCTGATCGGCGGCGACCCCGACGACGTGCTCCGCGTCTCCGGCAAGACCGGCATGGGCGTCGAGGATCTCCTGGACAAGATCGTCCGCGACCTGCCGGCCCCCGAGGGCGACCCGAACGCCCCCGCCCGCGCCATGATCTTCGACTCCGTCTACGACACGTACCGCGGCGTGGTCACCTACGTCCGCGTCGTTGACGGCATGCTGCACCCGCGCGAACGCATCCAGATGATGTCCACCCGCGCCACCCACGAACTCCTCGAGATCGGCGTCAGCTCCCCGGAGCCCACCCCCTCCAAGGGGCTCGGCGTCGGCGAGGTCGGCTACCTCATCACCGGCGTGAAGGATGTCCGCCTGTCCAAGGTGGGCGACACCGTCACCAACCTTGCCAAGCCGGCCTCCGATTCCCTCCCCGGCTATGCCGACGCCAAGCCGATGGTCTTCTCCGGCCTGTACCCGCTGGATGGCACGGACTATCCGGTGCTCCGCGATGCGCTGGAGAAGCTGATGCTCAACGACGCCGCGCTCGTGTACGAGCCCGAGACGTCCGCCGCGCTGGGATTCGGTTTCCGTGTTGGATTCCTGGGCCTGCTGCATCTGGAAATCACCCGCGAGCGGCTCGAGCGTGAATACAACCTGGATCTCATTTCCACTGCCCCCAACGTGGAATATGAAGTGACGCTGGAAGACAAGAAGGTCGTCCACGTCACCAACCCCAGCGAATACCCCACCGGCAAGATCGCTGAAGTCCGCGAGCCGATGGTATCCGCCACCATCCTTGCGCCCAACGAGTTCGTCGGCGCCATCATGGAACTGTGCCAAAGCCGGCGCGGCGTCATGGGCGGCATGGACTACCTCTCGGAGGACCGGGTGGAAATCCGGTACCGCCTGCCGCTGGCCGAGATCGTCTTCGACTTCTTCGACATCCTCAAGTCCAAGACCCGCGGCTACGGATCGCTCGACTGGAAGGCCGACGGCGAGCAGGTCGCCGATCTGGTCAAGGTGGACATCATGCTCCAGGGTGAGCAGGTTGACGCCTTCTCCGCCATCACGCACCGGGACAAGGCCTACGCCTACGGTGTGATGATGACCGGCAAGCTGCGTGAACTCATTCCGCGCCAGCAGTTCGAGGTGCCCATCCAGGCCGCCATCGGCTCCAGGATTATCGCCCGGGAAAGCATCCGGGCCATCCGCAAGGACGTCCTGGCCAAGTGCTACGGCGGTGACATCACCCGAAAGCGCAAACTTCTGGAAAAGCAGAAGGAAGGCAAGAAGCGCATGAAGATGGTGGGCCGGGTCGAAGTGCCGCAGGAAGCGTTCATCGCGGCGCTCACCACGGACGAATCCAAGGACAAGGCCAAGAAGTAGTGGTTGCTGTGGCTTTCCCTGGACATCGCGCCACTTGTGCACAGGGCGGGACACATGCCTAGCGTTCTTCCCTTGGGCGACCCGGCGCCGTCGGACGGTCTCCTGCCGCCGCAGGCGCTGGAAGGTGCCGCGGACCGGGCTTTCGGGCTCTACGTGCACATCCCGTTCTGCGCCGTACGCTGTGGCTACTGCGACTTCAACACGTACACCGCGACGGAGCTGGGTGGCGGCGCGTCGCAGGATGCCTATGCCTCCACGGCCATCTCCGAGGTGGGATTCGCCGCCCGCGCGCTGGAGCAGTCGGGCCTTCCTGCCCGCCGGCTCCGCACAGTGTTCTTCGGCGGCGGGACCCCCACGCTCCTTCCGGCTGAGGACCTGGCCCGGATACTCCGCGCCGCCATCAGCGAGTGGGGGATCGAACCGGGCGCCGAGGTCACCACGGAGGCCAATCCGGACTCCGTGACGCCCGAATCTCTCCGCGTGCTCGCCGACGCCGGCTTCACCAGGGTTTCTTTCGGCATGCAGTCCGCCGTGCCCCACGTCCTGAAGGTTCTGGACCGCACGCACACACCCGGCCGCGTTCCGCTGGTGGTGCAGTGGGCGCGCGAGGCGGGGCTGGCCGTGAGCCTGGACCTCATTTACGGCACGCCCGGTGAATCGCTTGAGGACTGGCGCTACTCGCTGGAGACCGCGCTTTCCTACCGCCCGGACCACATCAGCGCCTACGCGCTCATTGTGGAGGACGGCACCAAGCTCGCGGCGCAGATCCGCAGGGGCGAGGTTCCGGGGATTGACGACGACGACCACGCCGCCAAGTATGAACTCGCCGACCAGCTGATTTCCGACGCCGGCCTTGACTGGTACGAGGTCAGCAACTGGTCCGTCACGCCGGAACAGGCCTGTCGGCACAACCTTGCCTACTGGCGCGGCGACGACTGGTGGGGGATCGGACCCGGGGCTCACTCGCACGTCGGCGGCGTGCGCTGGTGGAACGTCAAGCATCCCACCGCCTACGCCGGACGGCTCGCCTCGGGCGTCTCTCCGGCGGCAGGGCGCGAAACCCTCGACGCCGAAACCCGCCAGGTGGAGACGGTCATGCTCGAGGCCCGGCTGGCGTCAGGCCTGGCCGTGGCTTCGCTGTCCGCCTTGGGCAGGCACGCCGTGGCAGGGCTCATTGCTGACGGTCTCGTGTCACCCGCGGAGGCATTCCGGGGCCGGCTGGTCCTCACGCTCAAAGGCCGGCTGCTGGCGGATGCCGTTGTCCGAAGGATCCTGCCGGATTAACTCTCCGCAGGACCCCGGAGTCGCGGGACCCCGGAGGGCTACTTGATCCAGCGCAGGTTGTACTGGTACCGGTGCGGCTGGCCGCGGTTGACGTGGATGCCCGCGGACACTGAGAAGCACGTCAGGGCAATCCAGATGAGGGTCGCCAGCACAGCGAAGATGTTGCCGACCACGGGAAGCAGCACCAGGAGGTTCGCGAGGACCGCCGCGATGGTGGGGGGCAGCGAGAAGTTGAGGGCTTCTTTGGATTCCTGCGCCGTGAACGGCCCGCGGTCGCGGAAGATCAGGTAGATCAGCAGCGCCGGGACGCAGCCCAGGATGCCACCGAAGTGGGCCAGCGTGGCCCATTGCCTGTCCTCGCTGGCCGTCAGCGGCAGAGCATTGGCAGGAACGCCATGGTACTGGGGCAGGTCCTGGCCGGACGGGGTGTCCCTGCGGTCGCGAGCGTCTTCTGCCACTTGTCTTCCTTAAACTTGCGTTGGTGCGTTATTGCCGGTGCCTGCAATGCTGGCGCGGCCGGCCCGTGGGGCCGGAAGGCGGCAGCGCGTGAGGCGCCGTACCAAGAATACTGGGTCGGGCGCGGAATGGACGACCGAACCACAGCGTGGTGTGCGTTCACGCCCACGGCGCTGTATCCAGCGGTCCTACGATGCGGTACCCCTAGGCGGTGCCTACGGCACAGTGAGAAAGTCGATGACCTCTTCTACCCTGCCTAGCAGGGCCGGCTCGAGGTCGGCATAGGTCCGCACGGCGCCGAGCAGCTTCTGCCAGCCAAGCCCGACATCTTCCTTCGTGGAGTGCGGCCAGCCGAAGGCCGTGAGGATGCCCGTTTTCCAGTCGGTCCCGCGGGGCACCACCGGCCACTGCGCGATGCCGAGCACGGACGGCCTGATGGCCTGCCAGACGTCGACGTACGGGTGGCCCACAATCAGCACGTTTCCGGCGGCGCCCGGAGAAGCCATGACGGCCGCGGCGATCCTGGACTCCTTGGAGTCCGGCACCAGGTGGTCAACCAGCACACCCAGCCTCCTGCCCGGTCCGGGGCGGAACGCAGCGACGGCCCCCGCCAGGTCGTCAATGCCGTGAAGAGGCTCGACGACGATGCCCTCCACCCGGAGGTCGTCACCCCAGACCTTTTCCACGAGTTCGGCGTCGTGCTTGCCCTCCACCCAGATCCGGCTCGCCTTGGCCACCTGGGCACGCTGGCCCTCCACCCTGACGGAACCCGACGCCGTCCGCGCCGCTGTCCCGGATCCCTGCGGTTTGCCGGAAGGGGCAGGGGGCATCAGCCGGATGGGCCGGCCTTCGAGGAGGAACCCGAAACCAAGGCGGAACGACCGCGATTTCCCGCACCGGTCCTCGAGCGCCACGACGTGCATCCCGCCGGATTTCTCCACGCGGGTCACCGCGCCCACCCAGCCCGACTGGACCTCTTCGAGCACCATCCCGCGCTCTGCTGGCACTTCCGGCAAGTCATTCTTTGCGGGCGCCGCAATCTCCTGCGGGCCCCAGGTCTGGTACTGCATTCGTTCACATCGCTTTGCACTAGGAAGATGCCGCCCCGGCAACTTATCTGCTGCCGGGCCGAAGGGTGCCCGGAATTTCGCCCGGAGCGGTACCAATGCTAACAACGAGCCGTCTCATATTAGACTTGTTAGCACTTAGGCATGTGGAGTGCTAAAAAATGGCTTGCCGGGCGCCGTCCTGACAAGCCAGTTACGGTCGATCGGAGGTGGACCATGAGCGAACCACGCAAGCTCGAGGTGCTGCGCGCCATTGTCGAGGACTACGTCCATTCCCGGGAACCCGTCGGATCAAAAGCCTTGGTTGAACGCCACCATCTGGGCGTTTCCAGCGCCACTATCCGCAACGACATGGCTGCGCTGGAGGATGAGGGACTCATCACGGCACCGCACACCAGCGCCGGAAGGATCCCCACCGACAAGGGCTACCGGCTCTTCGTGGACCAGATCTCGGCTGTCAAACCGCTGTCCCAGGCGGAGCGCCGCGCCATCCAGTCGCTGCTGGAGGGATCTGAGGACCTCGACGACGTCCTTGACCGGACTGCCAGGCTCCTGTCCCAGCTGACCAACCAGGTCGCCGTCGTGCAGTACCCCCACCTGAGCCGTGCCGTGGTGCGCCATATCGAATTCGTGCTGCTGGCCCCCCGCAAGGTCCTGATCGTCCTGATCGCCGACAGCGGCAAGGTTGAGCAGCGGGTCATCGACGTCGGCCAGGAACTGGGGGAGGACGCCCTGTCCGACCTGCGGACGCGGTTCCTCGCAGGCGTCGGCGGGACACCCCTGATCATGCTCCCGCAGCACCTTGCCGCTGTGCTGGCAGGCTGCGGGCCTGACCAGCGCCGGGCCGCCGTCGCCCTCAGCAGGGCTCTTGAAGCCCTCGCCCACAGCAGCCGGGAGGACCGGATGGTTATGGCGGGAACCGCCAACCTCGCGCGGTCCAACGTGGACTTCCCGCTCAGCATCGGGCCCGTCCTGGAAGCGCTCGAAGAGCAGGTGGTCATGCTCCGGCTCCTCAGCGACATGGCGCAGGACCCCCGGGGGGTTGCCGTCAGCATCGGCCGGGAGAATCCCTATGACGGACTCGCCGAGGCTTCGGTGGTAGCCACCGGCTACGGCCCCAACGCCAGCGCCAAGGTCGGGATCCTTGGCCCCACCCGCATGGACTACCCCACCACCATGGCCGCCGTACGCGCGGTGGCCCGTTACCTTTCGAGGATCCTGGGCCCGTGATGCCACGGCCCGGCGGTCCCCGCACCCCAGGCAGTACAACGAGGAAGAGATACGAACTTTGAGCAGCCACTACGACGTTCTTGGAGTCTCCCCGGAAGCCACCGGCGAAGAGATCAAAAAGGCCTACCGCAAACTGGCCCGCACCCTGCACCCGGACGTCAACCCCGGAGAAGATGCCTCGGACCGGTTCAAGGCCGTCACGCATGCCTACGAGGTGCTGTCCGATCCGCAGAAGCGCCGGGTCTACGACACCACAGGCAACGAGAACGGCACTGACAACGGCTTCGGCGGCGGCGGCTACGCCGGGCAGGGGTTCGCGTTCCAGGACATTTTTGACACCTTCTTCGGCGCGGGGGGAACCTCAGGTCCGGCGTCGCGGGTCCGCAGGGGGCAGGACGCCCTCATCAGCATCCGGATCGACCTGCGCGACGCCGTCTTCGGCGTCAACAAGAAGATCGAGGTGGATACCGCGGTCACCTGCCCCACGTGCGACGGGTCATGCTGCCGCGAGGGTAGCCACCCGGAACGCTGCGACATCTGCGGCGGCAGCGGCCAGGTCCAGCGGGCCGTTCGCTCCATCCTCGGACAGGTGATGACGGCCGCCCCGTGCGGTTCCTGCGAAGGCTTCGGAACGGTCATCAAGGACCCCTGCAACGAGTGCAACGGCCAGGGCCGGATCCGCAGCCGCAGGTCCCTCACCATCAAGGTTCCGGCGGGCGTGGCCACCGGCACCCGGATCCAGCTCTCCGGACAGGGTGAAGCCGGCCCGGCCGGCGGACCCTCGGGCGACCTCTACGTGGAGATCCGGGTCAACAACGACGCCACCTACGTCCGCGACGGCGACGACCTCCATGCCACCCTGAACATCCCCATGACTGCCGCGGCCCTTGGCACCGAACTGAGCCTGGACACTTTCGACGGGAAACAGGAGATCGACGTCAAGGCGGGCACCCAGTCCGGCGAAATCATCACCCTCCGCGGCCTCGGCGTCACGCACCTGCGGGGCTACGGCCGCGGTGACCTCAAGGTGCACCTGCAGGTTGAGACGCCGTCGAAGCTTGATCCTGCGCAGGAAGACCTGCTGCGGCAGCTTGCGAAGCTCCGGGGCGAGCAGTTCTCCGAGGGCAAGCTCGCGGCCAGCGGAGGCGTCTTCGCCAAGCTCCGGGACCGCTTCGGTAACCTGTAGCGGTGAGCAACCCCGTATTCTTCACCACCGCCGGAGCGCTGGACGACGCGTCGCCGGGATCGCAATTCACGCTGGACGGGGCCGAGGCGCGCCATGCCGTCACGGTCAAGCGGCTGGCAGTGGGGGAGAGCGTTGATATCGCCGACGGCGCCGGCAAGAGGCTCACCGGGACCGTGTCGAGCGTGGCGCCGGCGGCGCTGACGGTCGAATGTGCATCCGTCGCCGTTGAGGAGCGGCCTGACGTTCGCCTGGTCCTCGTGCAGGCGCTGGCCAAAGGCGACCGTGACGAACTCGCGATCGAGACTTCGACCGAACTCGGCATCGACGCAGTCGTGCCCTGGCAGTCGGAACGCTCCATCGTCCGGTGGAAGGGCGACCGTGCGGCGAAGGCCCACGCCAAGTGGCAGTCCGCAGTGACGGCCGCGGCGAAGCAGGCGCGCCGTGCCTGGATACCGGATGTCCGCTCCGCCGTCGATACCCAGGGCCTGGCCGCCGCGGTGTCGGCTGCCGGCCTTGCGGTGATCCTTCACGAGGACGCGGTCAAGCCGCTGCGGCAGGTTCTGGAGGGGTGGCGCGACGCCGGCCTGCCGGAGGACGGCGGACCCGCCGAGATTCTCCTCATCGTCGGGCCCGAGGGCGGCATCAGCCCCAGGGAAGTCACCAGGCTATGCGGGGAGGGAGCGGTGACGGCCCTCCTTGGGCCGCACGTGCTGCGGTCGTCCACCGCCGGACCGGCCGCCGTCGTCGTCGCGAGTGATGTCCTGGGCCGCTGGTAACGGCTGTGCCGGCAACTAGCGTACGGTGAAACCCCGCGAGTCCACGTTCAGTTCCTCGGCGGGCTGGCTGGGATTGATCTGGGAAACCCGGATCTCGTAGCTGCCCGGTCCGAGATTGACTGCCATGTTGAAGGCTCCGGAGGCCCCCGGCTCTTTCGCCGCAGTGGTTTCGCCAGCCAGATAGCGCTGCTTGTCGCCGTTTTCCTGGACCTTGAGGATCTGCCAGTGCAGCTTGCCGCCGGGAACGGTGCTGCGCCCGGTGATCTTGACCCGGCCGTCGGCGACTTCCACGCCCTGCTGGGGATCGATGATCCACACCGGCGCCACCATCCCGGCGCTGCGTGACGTGGGCGAGCCGAGCTTGACGTGCTTGAAAGCCACGTAGTCGGTGTGCCCGTCCACCAGGATCACGACTTCAATCTGCTGGCCGGCGTCGATCAGGCCCGAACTCGCGCCCGCTGCCGTCGCGGTGTAAACAAGCTGCTGGATGGCCCGCTGGGCCATGTCGGCGTCGAGATTGGCGTTGAAGGCGTCGGCAGACACATCCACCGTGATGACGTTGGTGCCCGAGATCGACGTCGCGAGGTTCTTGGGGTTCTGCCAGGGCGTGAAGTAGTCCGGATCCAGGGGTGTTTCAGACATCATGGCCCGCAAGGCCCGGGTGATCGGGTTCTCCTCGTCCGGAACATCCCGGAACTCCCGGTAGAGGAAGACGTTGCTGTTGCTCCGCCCGATCCAGTACACCGGCGCCTTGTTCGAGGACTGCATGGTCTCCAGCGGCGCGCTGGTGGTGGGAACGCCGTCGGTACCCGCGGCGCGCTGGGAAGTGGAGGGAACGTTCGATGATGTGACGGCGGGGTCGGAGTCGGCGATGCAGCCGGACAGCAGCAAGGCGGCAGGGAACAGCCCAAGGAGCACCGCGGAGCGCATCCGCGAAGCTACCTTCCGGCTGGAACTTCCTGACTGCCTGATGTCTGTGGACCCTTCGTATCAGCAGCATGTGCGTGCTGGGTGTGTTGGCGGCTGTGGCTGCGGGCAGGCCGAACCGTTCCCCGCTGACTTCTTTCCCAGCATTACACACGGCTCCGGGGCCACGGTGGCCTTTATCGGCTGACGGGCGAACTGCAACGGGAACGATATGAGGCCGATACAAAGTTGATACCTAATTGCGGGAACCCGTCACGGAACCGCTACCTCGGCGGCCGCCGGGAACGGTGAGCGCGGGCGGGCGCTGGCGTAAGATGGAAGAACTCTTAAGAGTTATTTTCGAACTGGAGGGAACAAGTGGCCTGCGGGCCGGCACCATGACTGAATCAGCAAACGGAAAGCGCCGCCTCAACACCGGAGACCGCACTACAGGTGAATTCCCCCATACTCTCCCCGGTGTCCGGACGGAGGTGGTCATCTTCGACAACTCTGATCAGATGGTCCAGTCCCTCGGAAGCCACGACGAAGCCCTGCGCTTCATCGAGGACCAGTTCCCGGCGGTCAGTTTCCACGTCCGCGGCAATGAACTCTCAATCAGCGGTCCGGCGGCCGACGTACCAAGGATCATGCGGCTGCTCCACGAGGTGCGCGGCCTGGTGGCCCGCGGCACGGTGATCACCCCGGCCGTCCTGCAGCAGCTGGTCCTGCTGCTCCGCAGCCAGTCGCTGCAGAATCCGGTGGATGTGCTCACCCACGACATTCTGTCCAGCCGCGGCAAGACCATCCGCCCCAAGACGCTGAACCAGAAGAACTATGTGGATGCCATCGATGCCAACACCGTGATTTTCGGAATTGGCCCGGCAGGCACGGGCAAGACCTATCTGGCGATGGCGAAGGCCGTGCAGGCCCTGCAGCAGAAGGAAGTCAGCCGGATCATCCTTACGCGCCCCGCGGTTGAGGCGGGCGAGCGGCTGGGATTCCTGCCTGGCACGCTCAGCGACAAGATCGATCCCTATCTCCGCCCGTTGTACGACGCACTGCACGACATGATTGACCCGGAGTCCATTCCGCGGCTCATGGCGGCGGGCACCATTGAAGTCGCCCCCCTCGCATATATGAGGGGCCGGACGCTCAATGACGCCTTCATCATCCTGGACGAGGCGCAGAACACCACGCCGGAACAGATGAAGATGTTCCTGACCCGGCTGGGCTTCGGATCGAAGATGGTGGTCACCGGCGACGTCACCCAGGTGGACCTTCCGTTCGGAACCCGCTCCGGGCTCCGCATTGTGGAGGAGATCCTCCAGGGCATAGACGACGTCAACTTTTCCTTCCTGGATTCCGCGGACGTGGTCCGCCACCGGCTGGTCGGCGACATCGTCAACGCCTACAGCATCTGGGACGACGTACAGCGAAACCGGGTCAAGCATTCCGCTCCCCGGGAGAGGCGCGGAGAGCACGCATGAGCATTGAGGTAAACAACGAATCGGGCGTCCCCGTGGACGAAGCGCAGCTGGTGGCGCTGTCCCGGTTCATCTTCGAACAGCTGTACATTCATCCCCAGGCCGAGTTGTCCATCCTGCTGGTGGACGAGCCCGCCATGGAAAAGCTGCACATCGAACTCATGGACGAGCCCGGCTCCACAGACGTGCTCTCCGTGCCGATGGATGAGCTGACGCCCGGAACCCCGGACAAGCCCACCCCGCAGGGGATGCTTGGCGACATCGCGATCTGCCCGCAGGTTGCCGAGGTCCAGGCCCGCACCGCCGGCCACTCCACGCAGGACGAGATGCTGCTGCTGACGACGCACGGAATCCTGCACCTGCTCGGCTATGACCACGCCGAACCCGAAGAGAAGGCAGAAATGTTCGGCCTGCAGCGTGAGCTGCTCGCGGCGTTCACCGGCAAAGAAGCTCCCGCCGAGACCACGCAGTGACCTCCTTTCTCCTCGTCTGCATGGCGCTGGTGTTCCTCGGCGCCGCAGCGCTGCTGACGGCGGCCGAAGCCGCGTTCAGCTTCCTTCCGCGGCACGACGCCGAACAGGCGCTCCTGAAGAGCCGCGGCAACGCGCTCCGCAGGATCCTGGCCCAGCCCATGACGCATATGCGGGCCCTCCGTTTCTGGCGCATCTGGTTCGAGACCGCGTCCGCGGTGGCCGTTGCTGTTCTCCTCTACAGCCTCCTGGCAAATGTGTGGCTTGCCGGCCTCGCGGCGACGGGAATCATGGCCGTCCTCGGCTTCGTGATCGTCGGCGTGTCACCCCGGCAGCTGGGCCGTTCGCACTCGGCCGCAGTGGTGCTTTTTTCGGCTCCGCTCATCGGGTTCCTGGCCCGCGTCCTGGGACCGATCCCTGGCTGGCTCGTCAGGCTGGGCAGCTCCGTGGCCCCCGGTGCGCCGGGCGGCGATGAGTCCTTCTTCAGCGAAGAGGAATTCCGTGAGTTCGTGGACCGGGCCACGGAATCGGACGTGATCGAGGACAACGAAGCGGAGCTCATCCAGTCCGTGTTCGACTTCGGTGACACCCTGGTCCGGGCCGTCATGGTCCCGCGGACCGACATCCTGACCATCGATGCCGGCTCCAGCCTGCACCGCGCCATGTCCCTGTTCCTCCGCTCCGGTTACTCCAGGATGCCCGTCATCGGGGAGAACACGGACCAGATCCTGGGGATTATCTACCTCAAGGATGTGGCCGCAGTCCTGCACGGCCTGCGCCCTGACGAGGAACCGCCGGTTGTGGACGCGCTGGCCCGCGAGGTGCGGTACGTGCCGGACTCCAAGCCCGTGAGCGATCTCCTGCGGGAGCTGCAAAAGGAATCCACGCACGTCGCGATCGTCATCGACGAGTACGGCGGCACCGCCGGGCTCGTCACCCTCGAAGACCTCATCGAAGAGATCGTCGGCGAGATCGTGGACGAGTACGACACCGAGAGCGCCGAAGCCACCGAACTCGGCGACGGAACGTACCGCGTGAGCGCCCGGATGAGCATCGACGACCTCGGGGAGCTTTTCGACATCGAGCTCGACGACGACGAAGTGGACACCGTCGGCGGCCTGCTGGCCAAGGCCCTCGGCCGCGTACCCATCGTCGGCAGCACCGTAGAAGTAGACGGCGTAACACTGCGGGCGGAGCGGCTGGAAGGCCGCCGGAACCGCGTCAGCCACATCATTGCGGCGGCCGCACCAAAAGTAGACACTGACCTTGAAGACCTTCTCGACGAGGCCGAATCAATGCAACAGGGAGTTCCACGTGAGCAAGCAGAATAAGGCCGACGGCGGCGGACCCTTCGGCGGTTACCACGCCGGATTCTCCGTCCTGGTGGGCCGGCCGAACGCCGGAAAGTCCACCCTGACCAACGCCCTGGTGGGCAAGAAGGTTGCCATTACGTCGGCGAAGCCGCAGACCACGCGGCACACCATTCGGGGCATCGTGCACCGCGAGGACGCCCAGCTGATCCTGGTTGACACGCCCGGGCTGCACCGTCCGCGGACCTTGCTGGGCAAGCGCCTCAATGACCTCGTCGCCGACACGCTCGCCGAGGTGGACGCCATCGGGTTCTGCCTTCCGGCCAACGAGAAGATCGGCCCCGGCGACAAATACATTGCCGCCCAGCTCGCAGCCGTGGGACGCAAGCCGATCATCGCCATCGTCACCAAGGCCGACCTCGTGGACCGCCAGGCGCTGACCGAACAGCTGCTGGCCGTCGCCGCGCTGGGACGGGAAGTTCTCGGCGAGGAAGGCTGGAAGGACATCGTTCCCGTGTCAGCGACCGACGGGTTCCAGGTTGGCACAGTGGCGGACGTCCTGATCAGCCACATGCCGCCGTCGCCGCCGCTTTACCCCGACGGCGAGCTGACCGATGAGCCGGAAGCTGTCATGGTGGCGGAACTCATCCGCGAGGCCGCGCTGGAGGGCGTGCGGGACGAGCTGCCGCACTCCCTGGCGGTCGTCGTCGACGAGATCGTGCCGCGCGAAGGCCGGGCCGAGGACAACCAGCTCCTGGATGTCCGGGTAAACCTCTACGTGGAGCGCCCCTCCCAGAAGGCGATCATCATCGGCAAGGGCGGAAGCAGGCTGCGGGAGGTTGGCACGAACGCACGCAAAGGCATCGAAGCCCTGCTGGGGACGCGCATCTACCTAGACCTCCACGTGAAGGTCGCCAAGGACTGGCAGCGCGATCCCAAGCAGCTGGTCAAGCTCGGTTTCTGACCCCTCCCGCCTGTTTCCCGGCGCCGCCGGCGCCGCCTTCAGCAGCGCTGCGGCGCCGCCGCGCCTGCAATATGGGCCTGTTTTCGGCAAATTCCCAGACAGGGCGACTAAAATAGGCCGAATCCCATTTTTTAAGGAAAGGTACTTCCTGTGGTGCGACGCCGCGACAACCGCGCACAAGGGCCGGGCACAGCCCGGTCCGAGCCAGCTGCCCGGCATGCCGAAGATGCCCGCCTGGGCGCTGCCCGGCACTTGAACGTGCGCAACATGCCGCTGTGGCTTAAGGTCACCACCGCCGTCGTCTCCGTGGCGCTCCTGGGCGGACTCGCCTTCGCCGGGTACTGGTATTTCCGGCTGCAGTCGAACATTTCCACGTCCGCGCTCGGCGCCGGAAACGGCCGCACGGACACCGTGGACGACGCCACCGGCCGGATGCAGATCCTGATCCTCGGCTCCGACACCCGTGACGGCAAGAACTCCGGCTACGGCACCAAGGACGATTCGACAGGCTACGGCAAGTCCGACGTCATGATGCTCATGGACATCTCCGAGGACAACAAGCGCGTCAGCGTCATCAGCTTCCCCCGCGACCTGCTGGTGGACATCCCCAAGTGCACGGACCAAAAGACGGGCAAGGAATACCCGGCGCGCACGGGCGTCATGATCAACGAAGCCATGGGCGAAGCCGGCATCGGCTGCGCCGTGGACACCGTGAACAAGCTGACCGGACTGCAGGTGGACCACTTCATGATGGCCGACTTCAACGCCGTCAAGGAACTGTCCAACGCTGTCGGCGGCGTCGATGTCTGCATCAGCGACGCCGTCTACGATCCCGACTCCCGGCTCCGGCTGCCCAAGGGCACGTCCCAGGTGAAGGGCGAGCAGGCTTTGGCCTTCCTGCGCACCCGCCACGCGTTTGCCGACGGCGGTGACCTCGGCCGCATCAAAGCCCAGCAGGGGTTCCTGTCCTCCCTGACACGGAAGATCAAGGACGACGGGACCCTCTCGGATCCGGGCAAGATGCTCAACATTGCCGACGTCGTGACCCAGAACCTCACCGTCGATGAGGGACTGGCGTCCGTTCCCGCGATGATCACCATCGGAAACCGGCTTAAGACGATCGACGTCGGGAAGGTCGCCTTCGTTGCCGTGCCCACGGTTC
The DNA here is from genome assembly GCF_039748055.1 of Burkholderia sp. RS01. NCBI lineage: Bacteria > Pseudomonadati > Pseudomonadota > Betaproteobacteria > Burkholderiales > Burkholderiaceae > Burkholderia > Burkholderia sp. RS01. The sequence continues at coordinate 11,506 of NZ_JBDLAK010000021.1, read as the reverse complement.
CTGCAACCAGCGACCCGAACCGGCTGGAGGCCGCGCAGCCGGCCGCGTCCCAGCTTTTTGCGGCCCTGAAGAAAGACGTCGACCTCACCGACCCGGAGGGGAAAGCGACGCCGCCGCCGTCAGCGAAGCCGACGGCGGGTGCCACGCCGTCGGTCACGCCAAAGCCCACCAAGCCCGCGGCGCCGTATGACAAGACCCTGCAGCCGATCACCGTCGCCAACGGGACGGGAATCCCCGCCCGGACGCAGGAGATCGCGGAAGCCGTGACCGCGGGAGGCTTCACCCAGGTTGCGCCGCTGGAAGCGCAGCCGGCAGCGAAAACCTTCGTCTATTACGGACCCGAATTTGCGGATGTGGCGGCGGATGTCGCCGCGCTGCTGGGCATCCCGGCCGCCCAGGTGGCGCCGTCACCCGGCGTCGCAGGCGTGCAGGTGTACCTCGGCGCCGACTTTGCGTCCGGAACCAAGTTCGGCAAGACGACCGTGCCGAAGGACATCGTGAACCAGACCGCCGGGGACACCGTGTGCCAGCAGGCCAACCCCGAGCTGATCGTCCAGCAGTAGCCTGCCCAACGCAAGATGCCGGGCCAACCCGTGGGTTGGCCCGGCATCTTGCTGCTGTCACCAGATGCTGACGCGTTCCTCCGGCGCCATCCACATTCCGTCCTGCTCCGCGACGCCGAACGCGGCGTGGAAGGAATCCAGGTTCCTGGCGATTGCGTTGGTGCGGAACTCGTTGGGGGAGTGGGGGTCCGTGGCGAGCCGCCGGATGGCCTCCTCGGTCCGGATCACCTGGCGCCAGCCGGCCGCCCACGACGCGAAGAACCGCTGCTCGCCGGTCAGGCCGTCGAGGACCGGCGGCTCCTCCCCGTTGAGGCTCAGCCGGTAGGCCTTGTGGGCGATGGTGAGCCCGCCGAGGTCGCCGATGTTTTCCCCGAGCGTGAGTTTTCCGTTGACGGTGTGCCCCGGGGCCGCGTACGGGGAAAGGACCTCAAACTGGGCCACGAGCCGGCTGGTCAGCGCTTCGAAGGCCTTGCGGTCGTCCTCGGTCCACCAGTTGCGGAGCTCTCCCGTGCCGTCGAACTGCGAGCCCTGGTCATCGAAGCCATGGCCGATTTCGTGGCCGATGACCGCCCCGATTCCGCCGTAGTTGACGGCGTCGTCCGCGTCCGCGGTGAAGAACGGCGGCTGGAGGATGGCGGCCGGGAACACGATTTCGTTGAGCATCGGGTGGTAGTACGCGTTGACCGTCTGCGGCGTCATGAGCCACTTGTTGTGGTCCACCGGCTTGCCCACCTCGTCAAGGTGGCGGTCGACGTCGGCGTTGTGGGCCCGCTCGACGTTGCCCAGCAGGTCGGCGGGGTCGACCACCACTGCCGAGTAGTCAATCCATTCGTCGGGGAAGCCGATCTTGGCCCGGAACGCCCCCAGTTTCCTGAGCGCTTCCGCCTTGGTGTCCTCGCCCATCCACCGGAGGCCGGTGATGCTGTCCCGGTACGCCTCGATCAGGTTGCCGACGAGCGTTTGCATCCGGGCCTTGTGGCCCTCCGGGAAATGCCGTGCCACGTAAATCTGGCCCACGGCCTCGCCGAGGGCGGCTTCGACGACGGCGACGCCGCGCTTCCAGCGGTCCTTGTTCCGCGGGGTGCCGCTGATTTTGGTGCCGTAGAACGCGAAGTTGGCGTCCACGAAGGGGGACGACAGGTACGGCGCGGCCGAATTGATGACCCGCAGCGCCAGCCACTCCTGCCAGACCGGCAGCGACTCCGAGACCAGCAGCGCCGCCGCGCCGGCGAAGAAGTCAGGCGTGCTGACCACGATCTCCTGCCGCTTTTCCGGAACGATGTCGGCAGCCTCAAACCAGGTGTCCAGCAGGGGAAAGAGCTCACTGGCCTCGCTGGCGGACTTCAGGTTGTAGGTTTTCTGCGGGTCACGGAGCGTGACGTTGTCCCAGTGGTGCGAGGCGAGTGCGGTTTCCAGGGCCACCACGCGGGCGGCGGCACCTTCCGGGTCCGCTATGCCGGCCAGGCCGAACATGGTGCCGACGTATTCGCGGTAGGACTGCACCAGCGGGGCGAACTTTTCCTCCCGGTAATAGGACTCGTCCGGGAGCCCAAGGCCGCCTTGGCCTGTGTAGAGCAGGACGCGCTCGGGGTTGCCGGCGTCCGGGGCAGGGTAAATGTAGAACAGGCCTGACACGTCGGCGCGGAACAGCGTGCCGGCCAGCGCAAGCAGTTCGCCAATCGTGGCCGTGGCAAAGACCTCGGCCAACCGCCCGCGGATCGGGTCCATTCCCTTGGCTTCGACGGCGGCCTCATCCATGAAGCTGTTGTAGAGATCGCCGATCTTGCGCTCAATCCCGCTGGCGTCGGCGCCCTTGCCGGCCGCTTCCTCGATGATTTCCTTGACCGCCAGCTCCGCGCCGTCGCGAAGGGCGGTGAAGGTTCCCTCCAGGGGGCGGTCGTCCGGGATCGTCGTGCTCGTGAGCCATGCCCCGTTCACGTGCTTGTACAGGTCGTCTTGCGGCCTGACACCGTGGTCGATGTTTGACAGGGCGATCCCCGAATTTGGCACAGAGGCTCCTTCGATGACGGGCTGCTGCCGGCGCTGGTACCGGTGCAGCGTCTGCATTGTGGACGTTGCTGGAGGTGTTGCTCCTTCATCTTACGCACCCGTGTTACTGTGAAATGGTGCGTGCAGAGCTCCTTCTTCTTAGCTGCCGCGGCGAGGCCTCAGACGCGATCTAGCGCAAGGCCCACCCTCGCTGCGGAGTTTGTGTTGCCCGGCCACCCTTTTACTCAGGAATCACAGAAAAGGCCACGATAGTAATGCGAAACGCACAGAAGCCCTCAGGAATGCCGGTCCACCGCTACGTCCCGTTCCAGGACCAGATCACGGTTGAGCTGCCGGACCGCACCTGGCCGGACAAGGTCATCACCAAGGCTCCGCGCTGGTGCGCCGTGGACCTGCGCGACGGCAACCAGGCCCTGATCGACCCGATGAGCCCCGCCCGCAAGCTGAAGATGTTCCAGCTGCTGGTCGGGATGGGTTACAAGGAAATCGAAGTCGGCTTCCCGTCCGCCTCGCAGACGGACTTCGACTTCGTCCGGCAGTTGATCGAGGGCAACCACATCCCCGACGACGTGACCATCCAGGTCCTGACCCAGGCCCGCGAGCACCTGATCGAGCGGACTTATGAGTCCCTGGTCGGCGCCAAGCAGGCAATCGTGCACCTGTATAACTCCACCTCCGTCCTGCAGCGCAGGGTCGTCTTCAACCAGGACGAAGACGGCATCCTGGACATCGCCCTCCAGGGCGCCCGGCTGTGCAAGAAATACGAAGAGACGCTGCAGGACACCCACATCACCTACGAGTACTCGCCGGAATCCTTCACGGGGACCGAGCTGGAGTACGCCGTCCGCGTCTGCAACGCCATCGCGGACGTGTTTGAGGCCTCGGCCGACAGCCAGGTCATCATCAACCTGCCCGCCACGGTGGAAATGGCCACCCCCAATGTCTACGCCGACTCCATCGAGTGGATGAGCCGCAACCTGCACCCGCGCGAGGGCATCATCCTCTCCCTGCACCCGCACAACGACCGCGGCACCGGCGTTGCGGCGGCGGAACTGGGCTACCTGGCCGGGGCGGACCGGATCGAGGGCTGCCTGTTCGGTAACGGCGAGCGGACCGGCAACGTGGACCTGGTGACCCTGGGCCTGAACATGTTCGTGCAGGGCATCGACCCGATGATTGATTTCTCCGACATCGATGAGGTCCGCCGCACCGTCGAGTACTGCAACCAGCTGCCCGTGGCCGAGCGCACACCGTACGGCGGAGACCTCGTGTTCACCGCCTTCTCCGGCTCGCACCAAGACGCCATCAAGAAGGGCCTGGAAGCCCTCGAGAAGGACGCCGCCGCCGCCGGCAAGGACATTGCCGACTTCACCTGGCAGGTCCCGTACCTGCCGGTCGACCCGAAGGACCTCGGCCGCAGCTACGAGGCCGTCATCCGGGTGAACTCCCAGTCGGGCAAGGGCGGCGTCGCCTACCTGCTCAAAAACGAGCACAACCTGGACCTGCCGCGACGCGCCCAGATCGAATTCTCGGGCGTCATCCAGAAGCAGACCGACACCGTCGGAGGCGAAGTCAGCGGCGCCCAGCTGTGGCAGGTCTTCCAGGATGAATACCTGCCCTCCGGCACGGTCGACGCCCAGTGGGGACGCTACGCCCTGGGCTCGTTCAGCACGGAGACCGATGAAGACGGTTCCATGACGCTGCACGCAGCGCTCAAGATCGACGGCACCCCGGTCCACCGCACGGGCACCGGCAACGGCCCCATTGCCGCCCTGCTGGGCATCCTGCGCGAAGACGGCGTCGACGTCCGGGTGCTGGACTACAGCGAACACGCCCTGTCCGAGGGCGGCAGCGCCCTCGCCGCGGCCTATGTCGAATGCGCCGTAGGGGAACGGGTGCTGTGGGGTGTCGGGATCGACGCGAACACCAGCACGTCGTCCCTGAAGGCCGTCATCTCGGCAGTAAACCGGGCCATCCGGGACGCCCAGGCCTGAGCCTCGGGTCAGGTGCGCTGCCGGCAGCGTCCGGCGGCGCACCTGAAACCCGGAAAGCAGGACTTTCCGGAGGACAGTGGGAAGATTAAGCGTGGTCCAACAGTCTTTTGCAGCGCGCGCCTACCGCGATGACGCCGTGGTGCTGCGCACCCACAAGCTGGGGGAAGCCGACCGCATCATCACCTTGCTGACCAAGCATCACGGTCAGGTCAGGGCGGTGGCCAAGGGCGTCCGCCGCACGAGCAGCCGCTTCGGTGCCCGACTCGAGCCTTTCATGGTGGCGGACTTGCTGCTGATCTCCGGAAAATCGCTGGACATTGTCACCCAGGCGGTGGCCAAGGGCGCCTACGGCGGCAATATCGCCGCCGATTACGGCAGATACACGGTGGCCGCCGCCATGACCGAAACGGCCGAAAAGCTGACCGACGTCGACGGCGAAGCCGGAACGGCACAGTACAACCTGCTGGTCGGCGCCCTCGCGTCCCTGAGCCGGGGGGACCACACTCCGGAACTGATCCTGGACTCCTACCTGCTGAGGGCCCTGTCCACCGGCGGCTGGGCACCCAGCTTCACCGGTTGTGCGCGATGCGGCGCGGCCGGACCCCACACGGCTTTTTCTGCACCGCTGGGCGGCATGGTCTGCGGAGACTGCCGACCGCCAGGCTCGCCGGCGCCCGCCGCGGAGACGGTGACGCTGCTGGGCGCGCTGCTCACGGGCGACTGGCCGACGGCGGATTCCTCGCTTCCGCTCCACCGCCGCGAAGCGGCCGGCCTCGTAGCCAGTTATCTGCAGTGGCACCTTGAGCGTGTCCTGAAGTCCCTCAAACATGTGGAGCGTACCTAACAGTGTCCTTGGGAAAGAAGACCAGCCCCGCACGGCGCCGGACCGATCCGGTGGTGCACCCCTACCCGCATTCTTCGGGCGCCGTCCCTCCTCCCATCCCGGCGGAGTTCGTGCCCCAGCATGTGGCCATCGTGATGGACGGAAACGGCCGCTGGGCCAACCAGCGCGGCCTGCCCCGCATCGAGGGGCACAAGGCCGGCGAGCCTGCCCTCCTGGACGTCGTCGCCGGGGCCATTGAGCTGGGCATCAAGTACGTCACGGTCTACGCCTTTTCCACGGAAAACTGGCGGCGGTCTCCCGAGGAAGTCCGCTTCCTGATGGGATTTAACAAGGATGTGCTGCGACGCCAGCGCAACCAGCTGGACGAGTGGGGCGTCCGGATCCGCTGGTCGGGCCGGCGGCCAAAGCTGTGGGGCTCGGTTATCCGTGAGCTGGAGGAGGCCGAGGCGTACACGGCCGGAAATAGCACGTGCACGTTAACCATGTGTGTTAATTACGGCGGCCGCGCGGAAATAGCGGACGCGGTCTCCGCCATTGCGCAGGAGGTCGCCGCCGGACGGCTCAAACCCGGCGCGATTACGGAGAAAACCATCCAGAAGTACCTCGACGAACCGGACCTTCCCGACGTCGACCTTTTCCTGCGCAGTTCAGGCGAGCAGCGCCTTTCCAACTTCATGCTGTGGCAGTCGGCGTACGCGGAGTTCGTGTTCATGGACACCCTGTGGCCCGACGTCGACCGCCGCACCCTGTGGGATGCCGTGCTGGAGTACGCCCAGCGGGACCGTCGCTACGGCGGTGCGGTGGACGCGGCAGCGAAACCGGTGGACGCCGCGCGCTCGAGGTAGGGCCGCTTCAGTCAACGGTCCCGTCGGCGGCCGCGTAGCCGTGGATCCACCTGGCCAGCCTCCGGTACGCGTCCGCCCTGACCTCGGCGCGGGACAGGAACACGTCATGAAGGGCGCCGTCGATGCGCTCCACGGACACGCTCCGGCCCAGGGACAGTGCCCGCGTGGCGATGACGTTGACGTCCAGCACGGCATCGGTGCTGCGCATCGCCTCGGTCCAGATCATGCCGTTCTCGCTTGCCCCGGAAATCAGGACGAGGATGGGAATGTCGATTCCGAGGCCCCGCGCCACCTTGGCATGGCCGGCGAGAACCGCGCTGAGCCAGGCTGCGCGCACCGGAAACGCCATGGGCGGCCGGTAGTTATCGTCCAGGCTCCATTCGCCCTCGGCCGAGCTGCTGATGCTGCGCCAATAGAAGCCACGCTCCGGCAGCCTGAGCACTGCCTCGGGCCGCAGCCGGGCAAGGGGTTCCACCATGGCCCAGGCGGCACGGCGGACCAGCGTGCTGCCGTGCATTTCCAGCCATGGGCTGTTCAGAACCAGCTGGGACACGACTCCGGGATTCCGGCTTATCCACAGGGCCGCCACCAGGCCTCCGGTGGAATGGCCCATCAGGGCAAGCGACAGCGGTGCCTCAGACCCGGACGCGGCGATCATTCCGATTGCCGCGCCAATCTCGGCGTCGTAGTTTCCGAGGTCTGCGACGTAACCGCCGGGGCTATCGGGCTGAAGGCTGCGGCCGTGGTTGTGCATGTCCAGGGCAAAGAATTCGAAGCCCTGCCTGTCCCAGAAACGTGCCAGCTCAGTGTTGAAGAAGTAGTCGCTCCAGCCGTGCAGGAACATCACGGCACGGCGCCGGCCGGCCGGCACGGAGGGGGCTCCGTCCTTGCGCGGGACGAAGCGGACCAGCGTTGCCGTGCGCGTGACACCGTCGCTGCCCGTGGCATCGAAGGCGCAGGACTCGAAGTCCGCGCCGAGGATGTCACTCTGCCACTCCATGGCACCAGCCTAGACTTTCACCGCCCCGCCGTGGCCTCACGCACGGCAGCGGACGCCGCGGAGGCGTGAAGCCGGGCGCGTGTGTCGGTCCGGGTTTGGTCTGCACCGCCGGAGACGGAAAACTAGAGGCATGCGCGTATATCCCACATTCTTCAGGCTGGCCTTTTCATGGATGGACGCGGAACGCGCCCACAAAATCGGGTTCAAGGGCATCCGGCTGGCACACACCATAGGCGCCGGCCGCGTGCTGGAACGGTTCACCGCCCCGCCATCGTCGCTGCAGACGAACGCCCTCGGCATGACGTTCCCGTCGCCGTTCGGACTCGCGGCCGGCTTTGACAAAGAGGGCCACGGCATCGAGGCGCTGACCGAACTCGGATTCGGCCACGTCGAGGTAGGCACCATCACCGGCCGTGCCCAGCCGGGAAACGAGAAGCCCCGGCTGTTCAGGCTGATCGAGGACCGCGCAGTCATCAACCGGATGGGATTCAACAACGACGGCGCCGCGGCCGTCGCGCCGCGGCTCAAGTCCGCCCGCGCGGCCCTGCAGCGCCGGCACCCCAAGATCCGCCCCGTGATCGGCGTGAACATCGGCAAGAGCAAGGTTGTGGAGCTTGAGGACGCTGCGGAGGACTACCTCATCAGCGCCCGCAGTCTGGCGCCGGCGGCAGACTACCTCGTGGTGAACGTCAGTTCCCCGAACACGCCGGGTCTCCGGCTCCTGCAGAACGTGGAAACGCTGCGGCCGCTGCTGAAGGCCGTGGGGGAGGAGGCCGACAAGTCGGCTGGCCGCCACGTTCCGCTGCTGGTGAAGATCGCACCGGACCTGAGCGATGAAGACATCGACGACGTTGCGCGCCTCGCGCTGGACCTGGGCCTGGACGGCATCATCGCCACCAATACGACCATTGGACGCGCCGGGCTCTCGTCCTCCGCGGAAAAGGTCGAGGCCTGCGGCGCCGGCGGCCTGAGCGGCGCTCCGTTGAAGGACCGCTCCCTGGAGGTGCTGCGCCGGCTGAAGGCGGCCACCGCGGGCAGGCTCACCCTGATCTCCGTGGGCGGCGTGGAGACTTTCGAGGACGTCCAGGACAGGCTGGACGCCGGCGCCACCCTGGTTCAGGGCTACACCGCTTTCCTCTACGAGGGTCCGTTCTGGGCGGCCCGCATCAACCGGCAGCTGGCCAGGAGCCGCCGCGGCTAGTCCCGTCCTGAAGCGGCAGCCCTGAACTTGCGGCGGGCCTGAACGCAGCAGCCCCCGGCGGTAGTACCGCCGGGGGCTGCTGCAATCTGGAGGGTCCGGGACCGGCCCTTAGAAGGGGGCGGCCTGAAGAAAAAGGGTCAGGACGGGTACTGTCCGCGCTGGACCTGGGGCTTGGGAAGGCGGAGCTTCCGGAACTGCAGGGAGCGCATCGAGCCGTACCAGACCGTGCCGCGCTCCACCTCGCCGAACTTTTCAGCGAGCCGCTTGCGGAGCCTGCGGGAGAGGATGAACACGTCCACGAAGACGGCCAGGAACATAACCCAGAACCCGCCCAGGACGTAGATCATCTGCTCGCTCGTGGACGGGACCACCAGCGAGATGATCACGAACACCAGGGCGCCGAACATGAGGTACTCGCCCAGGCTGAAGCGGGCATCGACGTAGTCGCGGGCAAAGCGCTTCTGGGGTCCCTTGTCACGGATCGGCAGGAACTTCTCGTCGCCCGTATCCATGGCCTGGCGCATCTTGAGCCGCTGATCCGCGACGGCGGCACGCTCTGCCGCCTTGGAGGCCTTGCGGTCCTCGGGCACCAGGGGGCGCTTGCGGGCGGCCTCCTGGGCCTTGCGCTTGGGCGTGGGTGCGCCCTTGCCCAAAGCCTCACTCTGGGCCGTTTGCTGGTCTACTACGTCCTGCGCCGCTGGCGCTTCCTTTTTACGTCCGAACACCACAACAGAATACCTTGCAAGGAGGCGGCCGCCCGTCACACCGGCGGGCAGGCGGCACGCGCTCCGGACCGCTCCGGGCGGCCGGTTGCCGCTGTTTGTTGTGGTGTGTGACACAGGTAGTGTTTGGGCCATGACTTCATCACCAGCGGCAACCCCGCAAGAGATCGGTGATTCTGTGGCCGGCGTCGACACCGCCGCCCTGCGGAGCGCCATTAATGCATCCTTCGATTCGACGGTGGCCCAGCTGAAGGACCTGGTCAGCATTCCGGGCATAGCGTGGCCGAGTTTCGATCCCGCGCCACTGGACCGCAGCGCTGAAGCTGTCGCCGACCTCGTCCGGGGCGCGGGCATAGCCGACGTCCGTATCCTTCGGTGCGACAAGGAAGACGGCACCCCCGGGGGGCCGGCCGTCGTGGCGCGTCGGGAAGCGGCGGAAGGCAAGCCGACCATCCTGCTGTACGCACACCATGATGTCCAGCCGCCGGGGGATCCGGCGCTGTGGGATTCCGAGCCCTTTACCGCCGTCGAACGTGAAAGCCGGTTGTACGGCCGCGGCGCCGCGGACGACAAAGCCGGGATCATGGCCCACATCGCGGCCTACGGGGCAGTGACGCAGGTGCTCGGCGACGAATTCGGGCTGGGCGTCACCCTGTTCTTCGAGGGGGAGGAAGAGGCCGGCTCGCCGACCTTCCGGACATTCCTGGAAACCCACCGCGAGCTGCTCCGTGCAGACGTCATTGTGGTGGCCGATTCCAGCAACTGGAAGGTGGGCGTTCCGGCGCTCACCACCAGCCTCCGCGGGCTGATCGACGGAACCGTCGAGGTCCAGGTCCTGGACCACGCCGTGCACTCGGGAATGTTCGGCGGACCCGTGCTGGACGCGCCCACACTGCTGTCCCGGCTGATCGCCACCCTGCACGACGCCGAGGGCAATGTGGCCGTGGCAGGCCTGGTCAGCCGGGACGACGTCGCCGTCGATCTCACCGAAGCGGAGTACCGCGCCGATGCCTCAGTGCTCGACGGCGTGCAGCTGGCCGGGAGCGGAACCATTGCCTCCCGCCTGTGGACCAAGCCGGCGCTGTCCATCATCGGATTCGATGCGCCTGCCGTAGATGTCGCCTCCAACACGCTGCTCCCGAGGGCCCGTGCCAAGTTCAGCCTGCGCCTGGCCCCCGGCCAGGACCCGTCCGAGGCAATGGAGGCCGTCCGCAGGCACGTCGAGCTCAACGCGCCGTTCGGGGCGAAAGTGGTCTTCACCCCGGGGGAGAGCGGCAACGCCTTCCAAACCGATACCAGCTCCGCCGCCGCGGGATTCGCGCTCTGGGCGCTCGGGGAAGCCTGGGGAGTGCCGGCCGTGGAAATGGGCATCGGCGGTTCCATCCCGTTCATTTCCGACCTGACCGACCTGTACCCGGCTGTCCAGATCCTCGTGACGGGCGTTGAGGACCCGGATTCACGGGCGCACTCCGCCAACGAATCCCTGCACCTTGAGGACTTCCGGAACGCGGTCCTTGCCGAGGCGCTCCTGCTGGCGCGCCTCAACGTCGAGGATATGCGCTGACGTTCCGGGCTCCTGGCGGAGAAAGCCTGGGGCAGCGGCACTCCCCGGGGCGGCCGTCGTGACCGTCCCGGGAACAAGTCCGGTGAGGCGTCGGTTACGTCTGTAGTTAGAGCTACAGGCGTGATCGACGTAGCATGTAGCTATAGCCCATACCGTTTCCGTAGGGGCAGGCACCGTGCAAGCGGGCCGCCAGGACCGTCGTTAGAAGGTAGGCCAATGAGCACTACGACCAATGAAAACAGCACCGAACCCACCGGTACGGCCAGTGACGAACTGGCGAGCCACGAGGTTCAGCTGACCGACGTGGCAGCAGGCAAAGTCCGCAGCCTCCTTGAGCAGGAAGGCCGCACGGACTTGCGCCTCCGCGTTGCCGTGCAGCCGGGCGGCTGCTCCGGCCTGATTTACCAGCTCTACTTCGACGAGCGACTCCTTGATGGAGACGCTGTGCGCGACTATGACGGTGTCGAGGTCGTCGTCGACAAGATGAGCGTGCCCTACCTCAGCGGCGCCAGCATCGACTTTGAAGACACCATCTCCAAGCAGGGCTTCACCATCGACAATCCCAATGCCGGCGGCTCGTGCGCCTGCGGTGATTCTTTCCACTAACGGGCACTTTTGCCCTTGCTAGACCGTTGTGGGGGCGGCGGTGGCAACCGGCGGCGCCACACGGGTGAGACAAGTGGGGGGAATCACGCGGGGGGCGGTGAGCTCAACAACCAGGAGTTAAAATTTTATTGTGGCCGGGGAAGATAGCGCCACCGTG
>NZ_JBDLAK010000020.1:0-88528 GCF_039748055.1 Burkholderia sp. RS01 | reverse complement strand
GGTGTTCCGGCACCCGTCATCGGCCGGCGACACCGCCGGGACAGAGCCGGAAGAGCACGTGGCGGCGGAGCTTGGCCCCGCGGAACCGGCGGCGGAGCTGGAGGCACCAGCAGCGGCGGTGCCGTCGTCATCCGCGGCTTCGGTGTCGTGGCCCCAGCCGGTGGTCCAGCCGGCGGCTTTGCTTGCGGGTCCGGCGGCGTTGATCGTTTCGGTGCGGGTCCGGTCCACGGCCCCCGCACTGAGGAGTTGCAGGTGCTCGGCCCGGCGGGCGATCTCTTCGGCGAGCCCGGCGAAATCCGCGGCCTCCGCGAAACCGGCCGGGGCCAGCTCACCGGGTGCGGATTCGACGGCGGCCTCCAGCAGCACCAGGCAGCACTCGAGGTAGTCGCTCGCGCTGCCGCTGAAGGCTGAATCCGTGAACGACGCAGCGGTGACAGACCGGCCGGCGGCAGCACCGCCGTCGGACGCCACGCAATCCGTGCGGAAGGCAGAAGCAGGAACGCTGCGCAGCCGGCGGCTCCGCAGCAGGGCAACCGCGCCAAGGCCCGGCGTGACCGCCCGGCCCGCGGCGTAACCCGCTGCGCATTCCCCAATGGCTTCCATAGGGAAACTCTCCCAGAGGGGTCAGACAATTAAGCCGCGCCGGCCTGCAAGGAGGGTTGCCAACCAGGACAGCTAGGAGGGGCGCCCTATCTATCCACCGACCCCGTACCTGCAACAGCAAGTACCTATCCGACAGCCCACGCCACCAGCAGCAGTGCACCCACGCTGAGGAGCGTGGTGCAGAGGATGACATCCCTGGCCACGCTCATGCCCCGGCCGTAGGGCGATGCGAAAAGAAAGACGTTCTGGGCGGTGGGGAGCGCGGCCATGATCACGCTGGCGAGCAGGTGCTGCCCCTCGAGTCCGAAGACGAAGCGGCCCAGCACCCAGACAATGAGGGGCATCACGGCGATCTTGAGGAAGGTTGCCACGAGCGTTTCGGTGCGGCCGTCGTCCTTCTGCAGGGGAGCCTTGCCGGCCAGTGACAGTCCAAAGGCGAGCAGGACCATGGGGACTGCACCGCCGGCCAGCATGTCGATCGGCTTCTGCAGCAGATCCGGCGCCGTCCAGCCGGTCAGTGTCACCGCGGCGCCGAGCCCGGAGGCGATGATCATCGGGTTGGCGAAGGGCTGGACCAGCAGCCGCCTCCAGGAAATCTTCGAGCCCCCTGCCAGCCCCAAGACGGTGAGGTAGAACGGGGCCATGACAAGGATCTGCACCAGCAGCACCGGCGCCACATGCTGGGCCGTGCCCACCGCGTAGAGGGACACGGGAATGCCGATGTTGTTGGCGTTGGCGTAGCTGCCGGCCACCACCGTGAAGAGCAGGGCCGGGTTGGTGATGTAGAAGGCCGTGCGGGTGAGCGCGCCCTGGACCTCGGGGCCCAGGATCCGCAGCCTGGCCGCCAGATAGCCGACGGCGATGACCGCGGAGACGATGAGTATTCCGGAGACAACGCCGAGCACTCTGCGCCCTTCTATTTATCTGTGTACACGTGGCCGAACGGCCGAGCCTCATGTGGGGGAGGCCCGGCCGTGCGGAAGGACTAGTTACTTTCTACCGCACCAGGCAGGGTCGCTTCGGGTCGAAGGACCAGCCGTCGATGTAGTACTGCATGCCGATGCTGTCGTCCCGGGCGTCGAGGCCGTGCTTGAGGTACAACTGGTGAGCCTTGTCCAGGGCCTCGCGGTCCAGTTCGATGCCGAGTCCCGGGGCGTCCGGAACCTCGATGGCGCCGTCCCTGATCTGCAGTGGCTCCTTGGTCAGGCCCTGGCCGTCCTGCCAGATCCAGTGCGTGTCCAGCGCCGTGATCTCGCCCGGTGCGGCGGCTCCGGTGTGGGTGAACATGGCCAGCGAGATGTCGAAGTGGTTGTTCGAGTGCGAGCCCCAGGTGAGGCCGAACTCGTGGCACATCTGCGCCACCCGGACGGATCCGTGCATCGTCCAGAAGTGCGGATCGGCCAGCGGAATGTCGACGGCGTTGCTGCGGATGGCGTGCGACATCTCCCGCCAGTCCGTGGCGATCATGTTGGTGGCCGTCTTCAGGCCGGTGGCGCGGCGGAATTCGGCCATCACTTCGCGGCCGGAGAAGCGCCCCTCGGCGCCGCAGGGGTCCTCGGCGTACGCGACGACGCCCTGCATCCGCTTGCCGAGCCTGATGGCTTCCTCAAGGAGCCAGCCGCCGTTGGGATCGAGCGTGACTCGCGCTTCGGGGAAGCGCTTGGCTAGCGCCGTGACCACGTCAACCTCGTCATCGCCGGACAGTACTCCGCCCTTGAGCTTGAAATCGCTGAATCCGTAGCGTTCCTGCGCGGCCTCGGCCAAGGCAACCACTGCCTTGGGGGTCATGGCCTCCTGGCGGCGCAGCTTCTCCCACCGGTCCGACGGCGCGTCCTCCACGAGGTAGGGCAGATCGGTACTGCTGTGGTCGCCGACAAAGAAGAGGTAGCCCAGCATGGGCACCGACGTCCGCTGCTGGCCGTCGCCGAGTAGCTCGGCGACCGGGACGCCGAGGAACTGGCCGTGGAGGTCCAGGAGCGCGGACTCGACGGCGGTGACTGCGTGGACGGTGGTGCGCAGGTCAAATGTCTGCAGGCCGCGGCCGCCGGCATCACGGTCGGCGAATTCGGCCGCGATGTCGCGCAGCAGGGACCGGTAGCGCGCCACCGGCTTGCCGGTGATCAGTGCCCCGGCCTCCTCGATGGTAGTGCGGATCTTCTCGCCGCCGGGCACTTCGCCGAGGCCGGTGCGGCCGTCCGAATCGGTCACGATGACGATATTCCGGGTGAAAAACGGTCCGTGGGCGCCGCTGAGGTTCATCAGCATGCTGTCGTGGCCGGCGACCGGGACCACTTCGACGCGGGTGACGGTGGGCTGCGTGCTCATGCGTTGACCTCATCCTCTGCGTCGGCTGCGGCTTCGACCATGCCGTCGATCCGGCGGTTCAACTGCCACGGATTGGCGTCCTGCAGCGATGCCGGCAGCAGTTCCTGCGGCAGGTTCTGGTAGGCGACAGGCCGGAGGAAGCGGTTGATGGCCAGCGTGCCCACGGACGTGGTGCGCGTGTCCGATGTCGCGGGGAAGGGGCCGCCGTGGACCATGGCGTGGCCCACTTCGACGCCGGTGGGCCAGCCGTTGACGATGATGCGGCCCACCTTCTGCTCGAGCGCCGGCAGCAGGCGTGCCGCCGTCGGGTAGTCCTCTTCGGTGAGCTGCAGCGAAGCGGTGAGCTGCCCTTCGATCCGCTTGGTCGCCTCAATCAGTTCCTCGGCCGTGGAGTAGCGGATCACCAGGCTGGCCGCGCCGAAGATTTCGGCGTGCAGCACATCGTTGGACACAAACTCTGGGATATCGGTGCCAAAGATGGTGGGGGCCGGCGCGTTCTCGGTGGCACCCTCGGTGCCTTTTCCGACGACGCTGACGTTGTGGGCGCCGCCGAGCGCCTCGGCGCCGGAGTTCCAGGACGCGGCGATGCCTTCGGTCAGCATGGTCTGGCCGGCGCAGGCGGACACGGCGCGTCCGACGGCGGCAGCAAGTTTGTCGCCAGCCTCACCGGCGGGCGCGAACAGGAGGCCGGGGGACGTGCAGAGCTGCCCTGAGCTGCCAGTGACGGCGGTGACGTACTGCTGGGCCAGCGCGTCAATTTTTTCGGCGGAGCCGTTCAGCGCGCCGGGGAAGACGAAGACCGGGTTGAGCGATGACATTTCGGCGTAGACGGGAATCGGCTCGGGGCGCGCGGCCGCCGTACGCATCAGGGCGATGCCGGCGCTCTGGGAACCGGTGAAGCCGACGGCCTTGATGACGGGATCCGCCACAAGGGCCTGGCCGATGCTGCTGCCGGGCCCGTAGATGAGGGAGAACACGCCGGGGTGAAGGCCGATTTTCTCGACGGCCTTCACAATGGCCTGGCCCACCAGTTCGCTGGTGCCGGGGTGGGCGTTGTGGGCCTTGAAGACCACCGGGCAGCCGGCGGCGAGCGCCGAGGCGGTGTCTCCTCCCGCCGTCGAAAAGGCAAGTGGGAAGTTGCTCGCGGCGAACACGGCCACCGGGCCGAGTGGGATCTGGCGCTGGCGGATGTCGGCGCGCGGCAGGGGCTTCCGGCCCGGCAGGGCCGGATCGATCCGGACGCCGCGGAAGTCGCCCTGGCGGACCACGTTGGCGAACAGCCGCAGCTGGCCCGTGGTGCGCGCACGCTCACCCTGCAGACGGGCAGCCGGCAGCCCGGTTTCCCGGCCGGCGCGGATGATCAGATCGTCGCCGATGGCTTCGATGTTGTCCGCGATTGCGTCCAGGAAGGCGGCGTGGGTATCGGGGTCCAGCGTGCTGAAGGACTCGAAGGCCTCCGCCGCAGCCGCGGTGGCTGCCTTGAGCTGATCTTCGGTGATCAGCGTGTAGGCAGGGGCGAGCTGTTCGTTGCTGGCGGGGTCGAAGCCGAAGGCGGTTTTGCCTTCGCCGGCGACCGGCTGGCCGGCAATCAGGGAGTGTCCGGTGAGGGTCACGGTGGTTCCTCCTTAGGAGACGTGGATCAGGTGGATCAGGAAACGGTGGCGATGAGGGCTTTGAGGTCGGCGAGGTCCTGCGGTGCCAGGTTCTGCAGCGGCGGGCGGACTCCGCCGGCCGAGCGGCCGATCGCGTCGAGGCCGCCCTTGACGATGGAGACAGAGTAGCCCTTCACGCGATCACGGATGTCCAGGTAGGGGATGACGAACTCGTTGAGCTTCTTGTTGACGGCCGCGCGGTCTTGGTTGCGGACATCCTGGTAGAAGTCGAGGGCGAACTGCGGCACGAAGTTGTACATGGCGCTGGAGTAGGTGCTCATGCCGAGCTGCAGCAGCGGAAGCGCGAAGGTTTCGGCCGTGGGGAGGCCGCCGAGGTAGAACAGGCGGTCGCCGAGCTTGGCGTAGACGCGGGCGTCGTGCTCGAGGTCGCCCACGCCGTCCTTGAATCCGATCAGGTTCTCGTTGCGGTCGGCCAGCGTGGCCACCGTGGTGTCCTTGTAGATCGCGTTGGCGCGGTTGTAGATGATCACGCCGAGCGATGTCGCCTTGCAGATGGCGCTGACGTGCTCGATCAGGCCGCCTTGGTCTGCTTCGGTCAGGTACGGCGGGAGAAGCAGGATGCCCTCGGCCCCGGCGGCTTCGGCCGCTTTGGCGTTTTCGATGGCCTGAGCCGTGGATCCGCCCGCTGACGCCAGGACCGGAACCAGGCTTCCGACTTCCTCGACGGCGGCACGCACCACGCGTGCCGACTCGGAGGGGGTGAGTGAAAAGCCTTCGCCCGTGCCGCCGGCTGAGAAGAGGCCCGCCACCGGGTAGCTGGCCTGCCAGGCCAGGTGCTTGCGGTAGTTCTCTTCGTCGAACTGCAGCTGGGCGTCGAAGGATGTCACCGGAAAGGAGAGCAGTCCTTCCTTGAGGACATTGGCGAGTTCCTGGGGTGAGTATTTTGCCACGGAATGGTCCTTGGAGTTGGCGCCGCGGGCGGCGGAGGTGGTGTGGTTCCTTTTCAGCCTAGGCAGCTAATTCATGCCTGTCTAAGCCTATTTATGTATTGATTGATACCCTTTAGGCATTGCTTGGCTGCGGGGTTGGCCGGCCGTCCACCGTGAACGTACTAGTCCGGTCATTCACCATCGCGGGGTTACCAGCTCGTAGTCGGGGTGGACACTCTGCATGTAGCCCGTGTCGTCTCGGTTCTGCATGCCGGACTTCATGTACTGCTCGTGGAGGCGTGCCAAGGCCTCACGGTCCAGTTCCACGCCCAGCCCGGGCGCGGTGGGAACGCCGACGGCGCCGTTGCGGAAGACCAGGGGTCCCTGCACGATGACATCCTCGTCGGGTTCCTTCCACGGCCAGTGCGTATCGCAGGCGTAGTCCAGGTTCGGCGTGGCGGCGGCCAGGTGGACCATGGCGGCCAGGCTGATGCCCAGGTGCGAGTTGGAATGCATGGACAATCCAAGGCCGAAGGTTTCCGATATGCCGGCCAGCGACTGGGACCGGCGGAGGCCGCCCCAGAAGTGGTGGTCCGAGAGGATGACGTCGACGGCGCCGGCCTCAACGGACGGAGGCACGTCGCCGAAGCTGACCACGCACATGTTGGTAGCGAGGGGCATGGACACGTTGCGGCGCACCTCGGCCATGCCGGCGAGGCCCGGAGTGGGATCCTCCAGGTATTCCAGCACGCCGTCTAGGTCCTTGCCCACCCGGATGGACGTGTCCACGGTCCAGGCGGCATTGGGGTCGATGCGCAGCGGCAGGTCCGGGAATTCGGCCCGGAGTGCCTTGATGGCGTCCACTTCCTGCTCGGGAGGGAACACTCCTGCCTTGAGCTTCAGGGCGGTGAAGCCGTATTCGTCCACCATGCGGCGGGCCTGCCGGACGATTCCCGCGGGATCCAGTGCGGCTCCCCAGGAGTCTTCCTGGTGGCCGGGGTGCCCCGCCCATTTGTAGAAGAGGTATCCGCTGAAGGGGATCTCGCTCCGGACCGCACCTCCGAGCAGGTCGCTCACGGGACGTCCGAGGATCTTCCCCTGGATATCGAGGGAAGCAACGTCGAAAGGGGACAGCACTCGGTCCGGGGTGCTGGAACCGGTCACCATTCCCGACATCCCGTGGCCGCCGACGGTGTTGTCGGCAGTGAGGGCCCTGGTGACCCGCTGGCGCATCTCGTTGATGTTGAAGACATCGGTTCCGGCCAGGGCCGCAGCGGCGAGTTTTAGCCGGCTAATGTGCGGGGCATCCCCGTAGGTCTCTCCGAGGCCGGAGATACCGGTGTCGGTGGTGATCTCCACGATGGCCCGCAGCGCGAAGGGCTCGTGCACGCCCACCGCGTTAAGAAGGGGCGGATCCTTGAATGCCACCGGGGTGATGGCGATGTCCTTGATGCGGTGTGGCCCGGTGGGGCTGAGGGGGCGGTTCACGGCTCTGGTGACTCCTGGCTTCATAGCCCGGCGGCGGAGAAATCAACGCCGGGCGGGGACTGCAATGGGTGGGGTTAGGATCTTTCCCGGACTTTGACCGCCAGCACTGGCCGGTCCGCCTGCAGCAGGATCCGCTGGGAGTGGCTCCCGAGGATGAACTTTCCGACCTGGGACCTCCTGCGGAGACCGATGACGATCAGGGAGGCATCGATCTCGTCGGCGATGTCAATGAACTCGTCGGTCAGGTCGTCGGTGTGGCCAGGCTGCCGGATTGTTGCCTGGACGCCGGCCACTTCGGCCCGCCGCAGCAGCTCCGTGACCTGTTCCACCGAGGCGAGGGCGGCGTCGACGGGCGCTCCCTTGCGTGGTGAATTGAGGATGACGATGCTCTCGCGTCGCAGCTGGCCTTCGGCGATGCCTGCCTCAAGGGCCGCCTCGCCCTCGGGCGTGGGCAGGTAGCCGATCAGAATTGTCATACTCGTTCCTTTTCTTCATGCCGGGCTTCGACGGCGGGTGCGGTGGTCCGGGTCCTCTTGAAGGCCTTCTGGAGCAGCGGCAAAAGCATCACCACAAGGAAGACCAGCAGCAGGACGCCGGAGATGGGCCGGCCAATGAAGCCGGCGGGGTCGCCTCCGAAGAGGAGGAGGGAGCGCCTCAGGTTTTCCTCGAGGAGGGAGCCGAGGACGAAGGCCAGCACCAGCGGACCGGGCTCGAAGCCGAACTTCTTCATCAGGTATCCGAGGATGCCGAAGACAATGACCAGCCAGATATCAAAGATGCTGTTGTTGATGGTGTAGACGCCGATCAGCGTGATGAGCACCGTGATCGGAGCGAGGATGGCCGCCCGGACCCGCAGGATCTTCACGAAGATGCCGACCAGGGGGATGCTCATGATGAGCAGCAGGATGTTGCCGATGTACATCGAGTTGACCACGCCCCAGAAAAGCTCCGGATCGTCCTGGACGAGCTGGGGCCCCGGCGTGACGCCCTGGATCAGCAGCGCACCGAAGATGATAGCCATGGTGGCGTTGGCGGGAATGCCCAGGGTCAGCAGCGGAATGAACGAGGACGTCGCGGCGGCGTTGTTGGCGCTTTCCGGTGCGGCGACACCTTCGACTGCGCCGCGGCCGAAGCGTTCGGGGTTCTTGGCCCGCTTCTTTTCCATGGCGTAAGCCGCGAGTGAGGCGATGGTTGCGCCGCCGCCCGGCAGGATCCCGAGGAAGAAGCCCAATAGGGATCCCCGGCCGATTGCGCCGGACGATTCCTTCAGGTCCTTGCGGGAGGGCCAGACGTTTGCCACCTTGGCCGGCGCCTGGACCTTGTTGTGCCGTTCCTCGAGGTTGTACAGGATTTCACCCAGGCCGAAAATGCCCATGGCGATCGGTACGAAGTCGAGGCCGTCGGCGAGGGACAGGTTATCGAACGTGAACCGTGACTCGCCGGTGAACGTGTCGCGGCCGACCGTGGCCAGGAGCAGCACAAGCGACGCGGCGATGATGGATTTCAGCTTGCTGCCGTTGCTGACCGTTGCCACCAGAAGGATGCCCAGCATGGCCAGGGCGGTGTACTCCGGCGGTCCGAAATCCAGGGCGAATCCGGCGACGACGGGTGCCAGAAGGGTCAGTCCAATGATCGAGACGGTGCCGCCGAAGAAGGAGCCGATGGCCGCGATGCCGAGGGCGGTGCCGGCCTTTCCCTGACGGGCCAGGGCGTAGCCGTCAAAGACGGTCACCACCGAGGATGCTTCGCCGGGCAGCCGGAGGAGCACGGACGTGATGGTTCC
The DNA here is from genome assembly GCF_039748055.1 of Burkholderia sp. RS01. Lineage (NCBI taxonomy): Bacteria > Pseudomonadati > Pseudomonadota > Betaproteobacteria > Burkholderiales > Burkholderiaceae > Burkholderia > Burkholderia sp. RS01. The sequence goes on along the minus strand of NZ_JBDLAK010000020.1, from coordinate 79,787 downwards.
GCCGTACTGGGCCCCGTAGAAGATGCCGGACAGCATGATGATGGCTGTCACGGGCTCGACGCCGTACGTCAGCGGGAGCAGGATGGCGATGGTCGCTGCCGGGCCCAGGCCTGGCAGTACGCCGATGAGCATTCCGATGACGACGCCGATGAGGCAGTAGAGGAGGTTCATCGGTTCCAGCACGACGCCGAAACCGTTGATGACCGGTGCAAGAAAGTCCATGAGGTTCCCTAGAACAGATGTGGGATGGGCACGCTAAGCGCCACGACGAAGATCAGGTAGAAGGCCGCTGTCACGGCGAGGCTGAGGATGATGGACATCCGCCAGGTTTCCTTGCCCAGGAATCTCAACCAGACGAAGGTCAGCAGCAGGGTGGGGATCTCAAAGCCAGCCACCCCGACCACCAGGACGAACCCGACCAGCGTCGCTACTCCGCCGGCAACCTGCCAGCTTGACCCCGAGAAGGCTTCGGCGTCCAGCTTCTTCCGCCCGAAAACGAGCAGGGCCGCTGACATGGCGATCATGACAAGGCTGATGATGAACGGCCACAGCCCAGGTTCGGGCTTTTCGGGGCTGCCAAGGCCCATGGCCACTGACATGGCCAGGCCTGCGGCGCCAAGAGCGGCGGTGGCCACGGCCGCGGCCACGTTGGCGAGGGGACCGGCGTCCGGGGGCCGTTCCTCATCCCATTCCGCGGCCAGCTGTTCGGCAGTCAGCGGTTCGGGGAGCTCGTCGGCGATTGTGGGAGAAGGGCCGTTCCCGGCGGCAGCGTGGTTGGCGCTGCCGTCGGAAGAGGCTTCCTTATTTGATGCGGAAATCACTTGCCGCCGCCCAGATCGACGTCGTACTTCTGGGTCAGTTCCTTATACTTGGCCGCGTTGGCTGACCAGTCCTTGGCGACCTGGCCGCCGTCGATCTCGGCTGCGGTGAAGAGGTTCTGCTTGTTGAAGGCCTTGTAGGCGTCGGATTCGAACGCCTTCTTGAAGGACTCACGCAGCTTGGTCAGGACGGCTTCGGGGGTGCCCTTGGGCGCGGCCACCGCGCGGAACTGGGAGACCGGGACGTCATAGCCGGCTTCGACAGCGGTGGGGGTGTCCGGCAGGTACTGGTTGCGTTCCTTCGAGAAGACCACGATCGGGCTAAGTTTGCCGGCCTTGATCTGGGGCATGGCCTCGGCGAGCTGGATGGTGGCCAGATCAACCTGGTTTCCCAGGAGCGCCGTCATGGCGGGGGAGCCGCCGTCGAACGGAACGTCGGTGCCGTCGATCTTTGCCTGCTTGAACAGCAGAGCCTGTGCCAGCTGGCTGCCGGTTCCGACGCCGGTGGTGGCGAAGTTGAACTTCTTGCCCGCTTTGGTCAGGTCGTCCATGGTCTTCATGCCTGAGCCCGCATTGGAGACCAGGACGTAGTCATCCTGGGAAATTCCCGTGATGACCTCATAGTCTTCGATCTTGACCGTCTCGCCGGCGGAGACGGCCAGCGGCGTGATGGCGAACAGGGAGGCGTTCAGGATGACGAGCGTCTGCCCGTCCGCTTTCGCGCCGCCAACTTCTTTGGTGGCCAGGGCGCCGTTCGCGCCCGGCTTGTTGACGACGGGGATGGGAGCCCCGAGCGGGCCGCTGGCGTTCTCAGCCAGTGCGCGGCCGATCAGGTCGGTGCTGCCGCCCGGATCGGCGCCGATGGTGAGGGTGACCGGGCCTGCAGGGAACTTGCTGGCGTCTGCTGCCGAGCTGGTGCCCGCCACGTTGCCGCCGCACGCGGTCAATGCCAGCGCGAGGGCAAGGCCAGACCCCGTGGCCAGGATGGACCGACGTGTGAATGCCGACTTGGTCATAATTCTCCTTTGAATATTCGCCGCTGGGGAGCGGAAAACGTACGTCCGTGAGCTCCGTCACTCCGAAGGCTGCTAATGAAGACTAGAGTCGGTCTGCCATGCATGTCCAAGTGCATTTATGCATTGCGTGATACCCTCACGGTATTATGTATTCCTTGGACCAGCTCCGCGGCTTCGTGGCCGTCGCAGAAGAGTTGCACTTTGGCCGCGCCGCCGCTCGCCTGAACATGACCCAGCCGCCCTTGAGCCGGCAGATCCAGAAACTGGAAAAGGCCATTGGGGTGCAGCTGTTTGACCGCGACAACCGCGGTGTCACCCTGACCGCCGCCGGCACGGCCTTCCTGGCCGACGCGCTCAAGCTGCTGGAGCTCGCCGAGGCCGCCCCGAGTCTCGCGCGCCGGATATCCGCGGGCTCCGCCGGTGCCGTCCGGATCGGATTTACCGCCGCGTCCACGTTCGGGCTCCTCGGCGCCCTCCTGAACGAAATCTCCGGAGCGCTGCCCGATGTGGATATCGACCTCAGGGAGATGGTCACCAAGGACCAGACGTCGGCGCTCATCAACGGCGACATCGACCTGGGGCTGGCACGTCCGCCGTTCGATGATGAGCTGTTCGATTCCCGCCTGCTGTACCGGGAGCCGATCATGGTGGCAGTTCCGTCAGGTCACCGCCTGACGCAACTGGACCGGCAGCTGACCGCGGAGGACCTGCACGGTGAGGACCTCATCATGCACTCACCCACGCAGGCGCGCTATTTCTACGACCTGGTGGTCAGCCTGGTGTCCTCGCACCGGACGTTCGTGCACACCGTCAGCCAGATCCTGACCATGATCTTCCTCGTTGCGGCGGGACGCGGCGTGGCGCTCGTGCCCCAGTCGGCAACCGTCCTGGGCATTGACGGGGTGGAATACCTCGAGCTGGGCGGCTTCGAGGTGGATCCGGTGGAGCTCCACGCCATCTGGATGCGCAACTCCCGCAACCCGGCGCTGCACCGCGTGCTCGAGGCCATCAACGAACAGGGCGATTAGACGTTTCGGGATGAACGGCGCGCCGTGGCTGGATGGCGCGGTGCCGGGCGGCGCCAGGTCGGGCCTTTACCCTGCCTGAACTGCCAGACGCCCCTTTGACGGCGCCGGAGCCGCACCGACGGAGCCGCGGCGGATGAGTGTCGCTCTGAACTCCGGCCGTGCTCCGCGGGGTGCGCGGCCCTCGATCTGCCGGATCAGGGCGGCCGCGGCGGCCGCGCCCATGTCATAGACCGGCTGCGCGATGACCGTCAGGGGCGGTGTGGTCAGGCGGGTCCAGGCGAAGTCGTCGTACATCAGGAACGAGACATCGCCCGGAATGTCGAGGCCAAGTTCCTGAATGGTTTCCACCACGCTGAGGGCGATGAGGCCGTCAGAGGCGACGACGGCGGTGGCCGGGTCAGGCTGCAGGAGGACCTCCCGGGTGATGTTCCGGATGGACTCGGCATCGCCGGCATTGAGCCGCACGAGGTCTCCGGGGGTCGGCAGCCCGGCGTCCTCGAAGGCGCGCCGCATGCCGTCCAGTCGGTCGGAGATCTGCGAGGAGTCGAGCCTCGCGCCGTCGCCGTAGGCGGCGTCAGTCCGCAACGTGGAGATAAAGGCGATCCTGCGGTGGCCTGCCTTGATGAGGTATTGGGTGGACTCATAGGAGATGCCCGCCATGTCGACGGCGACCGTCTCGACGGCAAGCCCTTCCGCAGAGCGGTCCAGCAGGACCAGCGGGCGCCCGGAATCGTGAACCCGCTGTAAATGTTGTGTTTCCACCGATGACGCGGGAGCCACGATGAGGCCGTCCACGCGCTTGTCCAGAAGGACCCGCACGGCGTCCACTTCGGCCGCCGTATTCTCGTCCGTGTTGATCAGGATGACGTTGAATCCGCTCTTCTTCGCCGTGTCCGAGATGCCCCTCGTGGCCAGGCCGAAGTGTGGGTTTTCGATGTCTCCCACCACCACGCCTATGGTGTTCGATTTCCCCGTGTTCATGCTGCGGGCGAGCTCATTGGGCCGGTAGTCCAGCTCTTCCGCCGCGGCCAGGACGCGCTCCCGAACGTCGTCGCTAACCGCGCCATAGTTTCCCAAGGCGCGGGCTGCCTGCGCCTTGGACACTTGGGCGGCTTTTGCGACGTCGGCAACCGTTACGTCGCGCCGTCTGGCTCCGTCACTGCTCATGTTCACCTTTCGGGAGGGCTATTGACGCCTGATTTAGCTTCGGCTACATTTCAATCAATCGATGTGAGTCCGGTCTCAATCCTAGGGACTGAGACCGGACTCAGCAAGAGTGATTCATCGAGAACCTCCTCCGGCGGCCCTGACAGCACCGCTCTCCCTCCAACGATTGGACAACGCTGTGATCAAACTGAACTTCCGCCCGGCAGCCGTGGCTGCAGCAGCCTTGGCGGCTGTGCTCGCACTCTCGGGCTGCGGCGCGTCCTCGTCGGCATCTTCTGCGCCGGCTGACAACCCGTACGGCCTGATTCAACCGGGCACCATACGGGTCGCGAGCCTCGGCGACTCCAAGCCCTACACCTTCGCCGACGCCCAGGGAAACTTCACTGGCTTCGACGTTGAACTGTTCAAGGACGTGGCCCACCGCGCCGGCGTAGACAATGTGGTCTTCACCGGGCAGGACTTCTCCGGCCTGCTCGCCGCAGTGGCCAACGGCCAGTTCGACGTCGGTGTGGCCGCCATCGGCATCACCGACAAGCGCAAGGAAACCGTTGACTTCTCCGAGGGCTACCTCGCCGGTTACCTTACAGTCATCACCACCAAGACCTCCGGCATCAAGGACGCCGACGGCCTGTCCGGCAAGCGCCTCGGCGTAGTCCAGGGAACGCTTCAGGAGGCTTACGCGGTCAAGAACTTCACGTCCGCCAACCTGGTCCGCTTCCCGGACAACAACACGGCAATTTCCGCCGTGAACAGCGGCGCCGTGGACGCCCACTTCCTGGACTACGAGGCAGCCAAGGCCTACCAGGAGCAGTACGGCCTGGTGAGCGCTGCGGACATCCCGTCCTTCGACGCCCCCGCCGGGTTCGCCGTCGCGAAGGGCAAGACCGCCTTCAAGGAGGCCCTGAACAAGGGACTGGCCGCAGCAATGGAGGACGGCACCTGGAAGAAGCTTTACCAGAAGTGGTTCCCGGGCTCGCCGATGCCGGAGCAGTACCTGCCCAAGGCGGAGCAGACCGCTTCGCCGACGCCGAGCAAGTAGCAAGCCCGGCGCATACGCCGCCGGGCACCAAGCCAACCGGCTCACCACCGGGCAGGCCGCCGGACGCGGCCTGCCCGGGATTCACAAGCTAACTACGTCTGAGAGCAACCATGGACTGGCTCAACACCATCATCCGCACGTTTTTCGACTTCGGCGCAATGGCCGAAGTGCTGCCCCAGCTCCTCGGGGTGGGCCTCCTGAACACCCTGATCATTTCCGTCGCGGCCACCATCATCGGCCTGGTGCTGGGCATGATCGTGGCAATCATGGGCATTTCCCCGTCCAAATGGCTGAGGGTTCCCGCCCGGATTTACACCGATCTCTTCCGCGGCCTTCCCGCGATCCTCACTATCCTGCTGATCGGCCAGGGGTTCGCCCGCCTGAGCCAGTCGATTTTCGGGCCGTCGCCGTACCCGCTGGGAATCATCGCCTTGAGCCTGATCGCCAGCGCTTACATCGGCGAAATCTTCCGTGCCGGCATCCTCAGCGTGGACAAGGGCCAGGGCGAGGCGTGCCGCGCGCTCGGAATGAGCTACGCCAAGTCGATGGCCCTCGTGGTGGTACCGCAAGGCATCCGCAGGGTGCTGCCTGCCCTGGTGAACCAGTTCATCGCGATCGTCAAGGATTCTTCGCTCGTCTACTTCCTGGGCCTGCTGGTCAGCGAACGTGAGCTGTTCCGCGTCGGCCAGGACGCCGCCGTGCTCTCCGGCAACCTCTCGCCGCTGGTCATGGCGGGCATCTTCTACCTCATCATCACCGTGCCGCTCACGCATCTGGTGAATTACTTCGACAACCGCTTCCGGACGGGCCGGCGCCGGCCGTCCGCGCCCAGCAGCGGGCTGAACGAAGTCAAGGAACTCGATGCGGCCTCGCCGCTGATCACCGGGAGCAACACATGAGCCTCGCAAGCAACACCGCCAACACCGCCGCCGCGGACGCCAGCACCTTCCACGGCTCCAGCCTGGAGCTGAAGAACCTGACCATGGCATACGGGGACATCGAAGTGCTCCGCAACGTCAGCCTCACCGTGGCCCCCGGCACCACCACGTGCATCATCGGGCCGTCCGGTTCGGGCAAGTCCACGCTGCTCCGCGGGGTCAACCGCCTGCATGAACCCAAGAGCGGGGACGTGCTGCTGGCCGGCGAGAGCGCCCTGAAGGTCAAGCCGGATATCCTGCGTGCCCGGATCGGCATGGTCTTCCAGCACTTCAACCTCTTTCCGGACCACACGGCACTGGAGAATGTTGCGCTGGCGCTCTGGAGCGTCAAGGGAATGTCGAAGGCCGAGGCCAGGGAACACGCAAGCGGCCGCCTCGCCGAAGTGGGCCTCGCCGAACGCGCAGACCACCGGCCCCGGGACCTCTCCGGCGGACAGCAGCAGCGCGTCGCCATCGCGCGGGCACTGGCCATGGAACCCGAAGTGATGCTCTTCGACGAAGCCACCAGCGCACTGGACCCGGAACTGGTCAAGGGCGTGCTGGGCCTCATGGCGGGCCTCGGCAAGCGCGGCATGACCATGCTCGTGGTCACGCACGAAATGGGCTTCGCCCGCAAAGTCGCCGACCAGGTGGTCTTCATGGACGAGGGCGAAGTGGTGGAGGCCGGCACGCCGGCCGAACTCTTCGACAATCCCCGCAGCGAACGGCTCCAGCGCTTCCTGTCGGAGGTGCTGTAATGAGGACGGTGACCGACGGACCCATCCGCACCGCCGTCGTCGGATTCGGGATCTCGGGCAGGGTCTTCCATGCGCCGCTGATCAACGCGGATGGCGACTATTCGCTGGATGTGATCGTGACGGCGGATCCCGAGCGGGCCGCGGAAGCGGCGAGGCGCTACCCCGAGGCCAGGATCGTCCCGACGCCGGAGGCGCTGTTCGCCATGGCCGGGGACCTTGATCTTGTGGTCCTCGGGACGCCCCCGGCAACCCACGTCGATCTCGCCTCAACCGCAATTTCCCACGGCCTCCACGTCGTGGTGGACAAGCCGTTCGTCACGGCGTCGGCCCACGGCGACGAGCTCATCTCCCAAGCGGCCGACGGCGGCGTGCAGCTGACGGTGTTTCAGAACCGCCGGTGGGACGCGGACTTCCTGACGCTCCGGAAGCTCGTGCGGGAGGGCGCCCTGGGTGAAGTCCGAACCTTTGAGTCGCGCTTTGAATGGTGGCGGCCGGAAGGCTTCGGCAACTGGCGCGACACTGCCACCCTCACAGCAGGCGGCGGCATTCTCCACGATCTCGGGGCCCACCTGATCGACCAGGCCATCCAGCTTTTCGGGCCCGTGGCGGAAAGCTACGGGGAGACGGCAAATCACGCACCCCGCCCCGAAGGCGCCGACACCGAGGCCTTCGTGTCCCTGCTTCATGAATCCGGGGTCCGGTCCAGGCTGTGGATGAACGGCATGGCAGCCCAGGCAGGCCCGCGCTTCCATGTCCTGGGGTCCGCGGCCGGTTACACCAAGTGGGGCCTGGACAGCCAGGAACCGGCCCTCGCGGCCGGGATCACGCCGTCGGATCCTGCCTACGGCGTCGATCCCGAGGACTCATGGGGAGTCCTCGGCACCGACGGCGCCTCCGTGCCCGTGCCGGCCCAGACCGGTGCCTATCCCCGGTTCTACGCCGAGCTCGCGGGCTGCCTCCGCGGGGAGGGGCCGCTCCCCGTCGACCCCGCTGAGTCCGTCCAAGTCCTCAGGATCATCGAAAAAATCCACGCGTTCGCGTAGCCGCGCGCGAGCTTCGCGCGGCCAAAGCACCCCACACACCATTAGAAAGGGGAGACGTATGTCCTCCACAGCTTCAACCAAACGCGTCGCCGTCATCGGCGGCGGCATCCTCGGAGTCTCCACCGCCGTCCACCTGCTCCGCGGAGGCGCCTCGGTGGTCCTGCTGACCGAAACCGGTCTTGCGAGTGAAGCGAGCGGCCGCTCACTCTCCTGGCTGAATTCCGCGGGGGAGCGGTCCACGCCGTACCACCTGCTGCGCCTCGCCGGCGTCGACCGCTACCGCACGCTTTTCGCAGCCGATCCGAGCCGGGAATGGCTGCAGTTTGGCGGCGGCCTCATGTGGAACGCAGCCGGGGAAAAGGCTGTCACGGAGGCCCGCCACGCCTACGAGAGGTCTGTGGGCTATGACTCCAAACTGCTGGCTCCGGACGAGATTGCATCGGTCACGCCCGGCATCGATGCCGGCGCTGTGCCGGAGAACGCCATCTTCAACCCGGGCGAGGGCTGGGTCAGCCTGCCGGACCTGGTGGATTTCCTCATGGCGGAGTTCCACGCCCGCGGCGGTGAGCTGGTCCTCAACGCCGGCAAGGCGTCCGTAACGGTCGACGGCGGCCGGGCCGCCGGCGTCGAGACGGCGGCTGGTGAGATCTACGAAGCCGATGCGGTTCTCGTCGCCTGCGGGGCCGCAACACCCGCCGTGGTGGCGCCGCTCGGCGTCGAGATTCCGAACGCGTCCCCTGTCTCCATGCTGGTGGTGACCAAGCCCGTGGAGCACGAGGTTGCCGCCGTGATGAACACGCCCCGGGCCGCCGTCCGCCCCAACCCGGGAAGCACCTTCGCCCTCGACCACGACTGGTATGAAGGGAGCATGACTGAGCATGCAGACGGGACGTTCAGCATTCCGGATGAGGTGGTCCAGGAACTCGCTGACGAAGCGTCCAAGCTCATTGCCGGCAACCCCGAGCTCAAGCCGGCGTCCTGGAAGATCGGCTACAAGCCCATCCCGGGCGACGGCGAGCCCGTCCTGGGCGAACTGGGCCAGGCGCCGGGCTGCTTCGTGGCGTTCACGCACTCCGGAGCCACGCTCGGCCTCATCGCGGGCGAACTTCTCGCGGGGGAAATCCTGACCGGAAACCGGCATCCGATGCTGGCGACCTTCCGGCCGGGGCGCTTCTCCTGACTCTCCGGTCCTGAGACTCCCGGAGCACAGACCGGAAGGTACTGCACGAAGGACAAGGGCGACGGCCAGCGGTCTATGGCGGCCGTCGCCCTTTCCTTTGAGCGCGTGTATTTTGAGGGGATGGAGGTCCTGGACTGGCTACTCGACTCTGACCCTTCGATCCGCTGGCAGGTCCTTCGCGACCTCACGGATGCGCCGGCGGAGGCTGTACACGCTGAGCGGGAACGTGTGGCCAGCGAGGGCTGGGGTGCCCGGCTGCTCGCGCTGCAAGGCACCGACGGCCAGTGGGACGGGGGCACCTACTTCCCATCGCCGTTCGATGAATCCGAGGTCGGACAGCCCTGGACCGCGACGGCCTACAGCCTGCTGCTGCTGCGTGACTTCGGGCTCGAGCCCGGCAGCGAAGAGGCCCGCCGCGCGGTGAAACTCGTCCGGGAGAACAGTCGCTGGGAGGAAGGCGATCAGCCGTTCTTCGACGGGGAAGTGGAGCCCTGCATCAACGGCATGACGGTGGGCCTCGGTGCCTACTTCGGCGAAGACGTCGACGGCGTGGTCGCCCGGCTGCTCGGCGAGCAGCTCGCAGACGGCGGCTGGAACTGCGAGGCCGAACGGGGCTCAACACGGTCATCCTTCGCCACCACCATCAACGTGCTCGAAGGGCTGCTGGAACACGAGCGCACCACCGGCGGGACGCCGGCAACTGTCGCGGCCCGGCACCGCGGCGAGGAGTACCTGCTCGGACGCGCACTCCTCCGGCGCAAGAGCACCGGCGAACTGATCAACACGGACTGGCTGCAGTTCTCGTACCCGACGCGCTGGTTCTACGACGTCCTCCGCGGCCTCGACTACTTCCGCGACGCCGGCGGCGCTCCGGACCAACGCCTCGCCGAAGCCATCGAGCTGCTGCGTTCGAAACGGCAGCCCGACGGCACCTGGCTGCTGGAAAACACCCATCCCGGACGGATCCACTTCGCCCTGGAAGAATGCGACGGGCGACCGAGCAGGTGGAACACCCTCAGGGCGCTGCGCGTGCTCACGTGGTACGGGCAGGCCTATGCCGCTCCGTAACCAGCTATTCCTCGGCGGCTTCCTCGGCCAGCTCGGTGAGAACGTCGGCCGCGTCAGTGTTGCCGCCGGCGGAGAGGCGGCGCAGCTCGTTCAGGTCTTCTTTTTCTGTGGCGAGCTCAACGAGCTGGTCCGCGGCATCCCGGCTGCCGCCGTCTGCGAGGCGCCGCAGCTCCTCGAAATCCTCCCGCTCGGCGGCAAGTTCAACGAGTTCCCCGATGGCGTCGGGGTCGCCGTGGGCAGCTCGTTCCCGTAGGGCGGCGAGATCACAATCGGACATGGTGGAACCTTCCATGGAGCTAGAGAGCCATCCGGCGTTCGTAGCGGGACCGGGCGAGTTCGTAGGCCTTACGGAGCAGGTTCTGCACTGTCTGGGATGTCGAAGGCCCCGGGTTGACGACGGCCAGCCACCCCAGTGATCCGTAGACGGGATGTGCAATGACCCTGTCATCCACACCCGGATCAACGTCCTCCGCCGGATCGCCGGGTTGATGGCCCGTCCACTCAACGAAGGCAGGCTTCCCGGCAGCCACGTTCACGCGGAAGGCTCCGGGCCGGTCGAGGCGTGACCGCTCGTCGTCGGGGTAGTTCTTGGTCACGATGGTCGCAAACGGCTGGGTCGCCTTGGGCATGGTGCCGTCCGGGGCGTAATAGAAGAATGCATCGCCCCAGGCAATTTCGGGCGAGCCGTCTCCCGGGGCGGGAACGACCGCGAGTGCGCCGTCGAAGCTTTTCACGAATTCAATAACCTCTTCCATGGTCATGCCTCAAGGGTGGCAAACCGGCGGCAGCTCCACAATGAGCGGCGGCTGTCTGGCGGGACCGAGCCGCTAGCCGAGCCGCGCTGGATGACGCACGCCCTCATATAGTCTGAAATCATGCCGCCCGGTCCACTGAGAATCGTTGTCCTCCTTGCCGCGGCGGGGCTCCTCACCGGCTACCAAGCCACCAGCCACTGGGCGTCCCTCCAGATGCTCGAAAACTTCGGCGTCCACCCGACCTCCGAAAGAGTCGTCCGCGACAGAAACCGGATCACAGGTGCTGGCGTTACCTCAGGGATTGATTTTGCCTTCACGTTGGCGGCGGAGCTCTTTGGCGACGACGAAGCGCGCAGGATTCAGCTGGCCATCGAATATGACCCGAAACCGCCGTTCGACCACGGCTCGCCAGGCAAGGCAGACCCTGAAACAGTAAAGAGCATCATCGCCGCCACCGAGAGTCTCCGCATGGCCTCGATCCGTAAGTCTGCCAGCGCGCTGGCGACCGCGCAGCACGCCGTCGAAACTGCCAGAAAAGATGAATCCACCGCGTTCGATGCCGCTAGCGGGAATTGAGGTGTTTCTTAAAGAACGTGGCAGCGTCCGCGTACCCAAGGGCAAGGTAGAAATCGCTGGCCCGCCGGCTAGCTAACGACACGTTGGCCGCACCTTGCGACTCCGCCCATGCCTCGACTTCAAACATCAAGGCCTGTCCCACGCCTTGTCGGCGCGCCAGCTCGGCAACCATGACCTCCTCGACCCAGGCAACAGGGCCATTGGCAAGAAACGTGGCGGGGCTGTGGGCCAACAGATAGCCCACAACCGATCCGGGACTGTGCTCGGCTACGAGAACGAGGGTATGGGGCGCCTCGACCAGCGAACGGAATGTTAGGTCAAAAGACTCACGCTCTGGCCGGGACGTCGACGCGAAATCCTGAACTAGACGCCAGACGTCGTCCGCATCAGTGGTGGCGGCGAGTCTGATGGTCATGCTGAGGTCGGGCATTCGGCCACATTACCCCTGCGTGAACCGCATGTGGATGCACGGCCGCCTGCACTCATACCGCCGGATCGCGGACTTTATCCCGCTGCCGCGTGGCGGCCGGGGGCACGGGCGGCGTCTTGAGTTCAAGCCGCTGCCCCCACATGGTGCCAGCCAGCACGAGCACCACACCCAGGATGCCGAGGGGGCCCAGGACATCGCCGGCCAGTGTTACGCCGATGACTGCGGCCCAGACCGGTTCGGTTCCGAGCAGGAGGCTCACCCTGGTTGGAGAAGTCCTGCGCACCGCCCACATCTGGATGAAGAACGGGAACACCGTGCAGACGATCACGAGATAGGCCATTTGCAGTAAGGCGGACCCGTCCATGCTTGTGGCATAGGCCACGACCGGTGCTCCCCAGAGGCCCGACATGATGAGAAATACGAGACCGCAGGTCGCCATCTGCACGAAGGTCAGATTCAGTGAATCGATGCGGGGTCCGGCCGAAAGCCGGTGCATCCCCGTCACATGGACCGCCCGCGCAACGGCCGCCAGCAGGATCAGCAAGTCCCCGAAGCCGAAGGACGCCGAGGCGCCGCCCGTGGCGAGGAAGTACACGCCGGCAACCGCGATGACCGCGGCCAGGTAGAACAGCCCGCTCAGCCTCCGCTTGCCCACCACGGTCTCCAGCACGGGAGTCATCACGATAGTCAGGCTGATGATGAGCCCGGCGTTAGTGGCGCTGGTCGCCGCAAGGCCGAAGGTTTCGAACGTAAAGACTGTGGACAAGAGCAGGCCCAGAATGCCGCCGATCACGGCCTCCGTCCTCTTCAACCGTTTTCGCAGGGCGACGAGGATCAGGCCAAGCGCGACGGCGGTCAGCAGCATTCGGACGGCAAGCACCGCCAGCACGGTGTCCGGGCTGACCAGCTCCTTGGCGACCCAGTAGGTTGAACCCCAGGCCACGGCAACGGCGAGCAGCAACACGTCCACGATTGATGTCCGCCGTGGCGAGGCCCGTGCGGCGAGGCGGTCAGACACTCCGTAGCCCGGGCGCTGGCGGTTCCTCGCGAAGCGTCCCGAGCCCCGCAATCAGTGCCTCAAGGCCAAGGCTGAACGCCACGTCCGCCGGCCGTTCATGCCCCTGCGCGGCCAGGCTTCGCACTGCGCCGGTGAAACTGGGCGTGGCGTCGGCCATGGAGCCGGAGTCGAAAATGTCCGCCGGAGCTGTGACGTCGTAGGCCGAGCCAAAAATGAACGACTCCAGCGCCACGATGGACGAGACAATCCGCTCTTCGGGGAAGCCGGCGTCGCGGAATCCGGCGCTCACGGTCTCGTACATGGCCAGCGTCTGCGGGGCGTCCGTCACCGGGAGCACCGCGATGACCGGGATCAGCGGGGTGTGCCGCGAGAACACGTCCCGGTAGCTCCACGCCCACTTCCGGACCGCTTCCTCCCAGCGCTCGGCGCCGAAGGCTGACACGTCAACCAGGGCGGCGAGGTGGTCCTCCACCAGCAGCAGCACGTCGCGTTTGGATTCCATGTGGTTGTAGAGGGCCGACGGGGCGACGTTCAGTGAGCGGGCCAGCGCGGCCATGGTGAGGCCGTCGTAGCCCTTCTTTTCAATGAGCTTCAGCGCAGCGGCCGTGATGCCTGCTTTGTCCAGGACCCCGCCTACCGGGCGGCCGGCCCGGCGCCGTCCTGCCTCGGATCTCGGTTCGCCGAGGGCTGTGCTTCCGGGGGAGGCTGGTGATGCCGGCATGGCTGGCCTTTCTGCGGGCGGTGTCCTCAGCATTATTCCATCAGCCTCTTCCGCGGGCAGGCCAAAAGCGCTATAGTCTTCATAAATGAATGGCATTCATTTAGTGGTCCGCATCACTCGGGCGGCCACAGAGAGGACATCATGCTGAATCTTGACCGCGACGTCGTCGTCGTAGGCGCCGGCCCTTCCGGCCTCACCGCCGCCCGTGCACTGAAGAAGGCCGGCCTGACCGTTGCCGTACTGGAAGCCCGCGACCGCGTGGGCGGCCGCACCTGGACCGACACCGTTGACGGCGCCATGCTGGAAATCGGCGGCCAGTGGGTCTCGCCGGACCAGACGGCCCTGCTGGCGCTCCTGGACGAGCTCGGCCTCGAGACCTATTCCCGCTACCGCGACGGCGAGTCGGTCTACATCGGTGCGGACGGGACCCCCATCCGCTACACCGGGGAGTCCTTCCCCGTCAGTGCCACCACGGCTTCCGAAATGGACAAGCTCACGGGACTGCTCGACGCCTTGGCCGCCGAAATCGGCCCCACCGAGCCCTGGGCCCACCCCAAGGCGCGGGAACTGGACACCATTTCGTTCCACCACTGGCTCCGCCAGAACTCCGCCGATGAAGAAGCCTGCAACAACATCGGCCTGTTCATCGCCGGGGGAATGCTGACCAAGCCCGCCCACGCCTTCTCCGCGCTGCAGGCAGTGCTGATGGCCGCCTCCGCCGGCTCCTTCACCCACCTGACGGACGAGGACTTCATCCTGGACAAACGCGTGATCGGCGGAATGCAGCAGGTGTCCCTGCTGCAGGCGGCGGAACTGGGTGCCGACGTCGTGCTTGACAGTCCGGTGCGCACCATCAGTTGGGAGCCAACCCCCGCCGGCGGAAACACCGCCGGCAACCGCGTCACCGCCGTTTCCGAGCGGGCCACCGTCAACGCCCGCTTCGTGATCATGGCCGTGCCGCCCAACCTGTACTCGCGCGTCTCCTTTAACCCGCCGCTGCCGCGCCGCCAGCACCAGATGCACCAGCACCAGTCGCTGGGCCTGGTGATCAAGGTGCACGCCGTTTACGGCACGCCGTTCTGGCGCGAGGACGGCCTGTCCGGCACCGGCTTCGGCGCAGGGTCCCTGGTGCAGGAGGTCTACGACAACACCAACCACGGGGATTCGCGCGGAACCCTGGTGGGGTTCATCTCGGACGAAAAGGCCGACGCCGTCTTCGAACTCAGTGCGGAGGACCGCAAGCGCGCCGTCCTGGAATCCATCGCCGGCTTCCTGGGGGAGAAGGCGCTGGAACCGGAGGTCTACTTCGAATCCGACTGGGGCTCGGAGGAGTGGACCCGCGGTGCGTACGCCTCCAGCTACGACCTCGGCGGCCTGCACCGCTACGGCAAGGACCAGCATGCGCCGGTCGGACCCATCTACTGGTGCTCCTCCGACCTCGCCGCCGAGGGCTACCAGCACGTGGACGGCGCCGTCCGCATGGGCCAGTTCACGGCGGCCCGCATCGCGGCCGCAGCAGGGACGGCGGCGGCAATCCGCAGCACCGCAACGCACAGCACCCCAGCGTTCGGCGAGGCCGAGCTGGCCGACGCCGCGGCCGCCGTCGGCTGACCGGCGCGGCTCCCCACCCATTCAACGACGAATGAACTTTCCGGAGAGGCAATCCCATGAGCACTAGAGCCGCTGCCGCCCAGGGCGCGGACGCATCGTATAAGACGCTCAGCGAAAAAGGCCTGAAGGCCGGGTCTGTGGGGCTGATCGGGGCGGTGGTGATCGGCGTGTCATGCATCGCCCCGGCGTACACGCTCACCGCGGCGCTCGGTCCCACGGTGTCCGAGGTGGGCGTGCACCTGCCGGCGATTTTCCTCGTGGGGTTCATCCCCATGCTGCTGGTGGCGCTCGGGTACCGCGAACTGAACAATTCAATGCCCGACGCCGGGACTTCCTTCACGTGGGCAACGCGGGCCTCTGGCCCGTGGATCGGCTGGATGGGCGGGTGGGGGCTGATCGCCGCCACCATCATCGTGCTGTCCAACCTGGCGGCCGTCGCCGTCGACTTCTTCTACCTCATGCTCTCGCAGCTGTTCGGCAACCCCGAACTCGCCGAGCTGACCACCAACCTGCCGCTGAACATCGCCACGACCCTGGTGTTCATCTCCCTTGCCTGCTGGATTTCCTACCGGGGCATGGAAACCACCAAGGGCGTCCAGTACGTGCTGGTGGGCTTCCAGCTGCTGGTGCTCGGCTGGTTCGCGGTCTCCGCCTTCCTTCATGTGGCCAACGGTTCCGCCTTTGACGCCACGGCTATTTCGCCTGACTGGTTCAACCCCTTCGCCGTGGACTCCTTCTCCTCATTTGCGGCGGGCGTTTCCCTCTCGATCTTCATCTACTGGGGCTGGGACGTGACGCTGACCATGAACGAGGAAACTAAGAATCCCGAAAAGACGCCCGGGCGGGCGGCGACCGTGACCGTCGTCGTCATCATGGCCATCTACATGATGGCGGCCCTGGCCACCCTGTCTTTCGCCGGCGTGGGCGAGACCGGACTGGGCACCGGGAACCCGGACAACCAGTCCAGCATTTTCGCCGTGCTGTCCGGGCCGGTGATGGGCCCGTTCGCCATCCTGATGTCCCTGGCCATCCTCAGCAGCTCGGCGGCGTCGCTGCAGTCGACGTTCGTCTCCCCGGCGCGGACCCTGCTGTCCATGGGGCACTACAAGGCCCTGCCGCGGACGTTCGGCAGGGTCAGCCCGGCGTTCAAGTCCCCGAGTTACGCCACGATCGCCGCCGCCATCGCAGCAGCAGCGTTCTATGTCATCACCAGGACCACCTCCGAGAACGCCCTGTGGGACACCATCACGGCGCTGGGCATGATGATCTGCTTTTACTACGGCATTACGGCCCTGGCCTGCGTCTGGTTCTTCCGGAGCGTGGCGTTCAGCAGCGCCCGGGCATTCTTCTTCAAGCTCCTGGCACCCCTGCTGGGCGGCGTGATCCTGCTGGTCATGTTCTTCAAGACGGCCTACGACTCGATGGACCCCGAATACGGATCCGGATCATCCGTGGGCGGTGTGGGCATGGTGTTCGTCCTGGGCATGGGCGTGATCCTGCTGGGCGTGGTGGTCATGCTCGTAATGGCCAGGGTGCGGCCGGAGTTCTTCAAGGGCCAGGTGCTTGCCCGGGGACTGTGACGCCGGGGAGTGTGACGCCGAGGCCGCGCGGATGCGGGTCGGCGCAGGAACAGGGTAGAAAGTAAGCACGCTTACCAATACGCTGGTCCAAGGGGAATCTTCCCGCAGTGCACCAAGCACACAGAGCAGAACGCACGGTACGGAACACACGGACAGAACGAGGTGGCAGCATGCCGGAAACCGAAAACATCAGCAAGGTCACGGACATCATCAACCATTCCCACATCGGAATGTTTACCACCATCAACGAAGAAGGCGCGCTGGTCAGCCGGCCGTTGGCCGTCCAAGACGTCAAGGACGACGGCGACATGTGGTTCTTCACCGGGGAAGGAACTTCCCAGGTTGCCCACGTCGGCGCGGATCCGCGGGTCAACGTGTCCTTCGGCAAGCGAACGGAATGGGTGTCAGTCGCCGGAACCGCGGAAGTGGTCCGGGACCGGGCGAAGATCCGCGAACTGTGGAACCAGGCCGTTGAAGCGTGGTTCCCGGACGGACCCGACACTCCCGAGGTGGTCCTGCTTCGCGTTGACTCGAACTCCGCTGAATACTGGACGAGCCCCGGCGGCACCGCGGCCACCGTGCTGCAGTGGGTCAAGTCCAAGGTCACCCACAGCCGCATGAGCGTCGGCGAGACCCACACAGTGGAGCTGTAGTTCCCCAACCCCCCCAACCCAACTGCAACGCGGGGTCACTTAACGCCCGTCCGGAGGTCCGGATGGGGCGGGAAGTGACCCCGCGTTGCTGTTGTTAAACCGCCGGTACCGGCTCCTTTACCTTCAGGGGTTCGATCTTGCCCATGACGAACAGGTAGTTGGCGGCACCGATGAGGGAGACCGCGCCGATGACGGCGAGCGGCGCCACGAACGATCCGGTCTGGTCCACAAGCACGCCGATCAGGATCGGGGTGAAGATGCCGGCCAGGTTGGAAGCGAAGTTCTGCAGGCCGCCGATGGAGCCCACGTGCCGGGAGCTGGGTGCGATGTCGGCCGGCAGCGACCAGATGCCGGTGGCGGCAACGGTGAGGCTGGAGTACGCGACGGACAGCAGCGCGAGGGCCATCCATGCTTCGGGAACCAGTGCGGCGAACATGATGACGGAGCCGCCTGCGAGTCCGCCGGCAATGGCAGTCTTGCGGACCTTGGTGACGGATGCGCCGGCCCGGACTGCGCGGTCGGCCAGGTAGCCGCCGAGCCAGCCGCACAGCACGGCGCAGATGCCCGGGATGGCGCCAAAGAAGCCAAGCTTCAGGAGGTCGAAGCCGCGTTCCTTCACGAGGTAGCTCGGGAAGAAGGTGATGAAGAAGTAGATGGCGCTGTTCAGGCAGAAGAAGCCGAACATCATGCTGAGGACCGTGCGGTACTTGAAGAGCGAACGCCACGGCAGCTTGGCGGCTCCGGCGTCATCGCTGGCTTCGCCGCGGGCGCCGCCTTCTTCGATGTAGGCCACTTCGGCGGCATTGGCGCCCGGGTGTTCCTGCGGGCTGCGGTACACCTTCCACCAGACGGCGGCCCAGATGAGGCCGGCGATTCCGATGATGATGAAGACCGCGTGCCAGGAGGTGACCGCCACGATCAGCGTGACGATGGGCAGTGCGATGACGGCGCCCACCCGCGATCCGGAGTCCCAGATGCTGGTGGCGAATGCGCGCTCCCGGACGGGGAACCAGGTGGCAACCACCTTGGCGGCGGTGCTGGGGGCCGGGCTTTCGCCGACGCCGAGGAGGAACCTTGCGGCGAAGAGTGACCAGAAGCTGGTCGCTGCGGCGGTCACCATGGTGAAGACGGACCACCACACCGCCGCCAGGGAGAATGACCGGCGCGGCCCCACCTTGTCCACGTACCAGCCGGCGGCGAGCTGGCAGAAGTCGTAGGCCCAGAAGAAGGCGGCAAAGATGAGGCCCTGCTGCGTGGCGGTGAGCTCGAAGTCCTTGCCCATGAACGGTAGTGCGACGCTCAGGCTTGAGCGGTCAAGGTAGTTGATGCTGAGCCCGATGAAGGCGAGCCAGATGATGACCCAGCGCTTCCGGGTCATGAGGCGCGGTGGTGTGGGGGATGACTTGGTGGCGGTCTTGCTTCCGAGCGCAGTCATGCGGTCTCCTTCGACGTGAACATGGCTTCGGGTGCCCTGGGCACCGGCGGGAGGGAAGACGCCGAAGATGTCGGCGCCAAAATCATATAGGAATCTGGTTAATCATATAGATAATGTGATCCGGATCAAGTCCTGCTCCAAAAAAGTTCCGCACTCCGTCCGCGGCGCGCGGTGGCTTATGATTCCCCAAACGACTCCCGTCAGACCAGAACCAAAGAGGTAAGCGCGTGCCACCACGTCAATCGTCCGATACTTCACGAGGCAAAGCCGCAGTCACTGACGTTTATTCGTCCATGCGCGCGGCCATCCTGGAGGGCGAAATTGCGCCGGGCACGCGCATCAACATCGACGCCGTTGCGCGCACCCTCGGCGTCTCGCAGACGCCCGTGCGGGAAGTGCTGCAGCGCCTCGAGGGCGACAACCTGGTGGTCTACAGCCCCGGGCGCGGCTACAGCACCACCCCGCTGCTGGGGCTGGCTGAGCTGCGGTCGCTATTTGAATTCCGTCTCCTCGTGGAGCCCTGGGCGGCGCGCGCGGCCGCCGTGGACCGGCTGGCGAATCCTGCGGCGGCCCTGGGGAAGGAGCTTGCCGGGTTCCGGGAGACCATGGCCACCGCGGGGGACCTGCGGCAGGACCTCGTGGCCCACGACACTCGCTTTCACGACACCATCCTCGCAGCCTCGGGCAACCCGGTGGTCCGCCACGCCTTCGCCCAGACCCACTGCCACCTCCACACCTTCCGCCTGTACCCCGCCGACGTCGACGGCGCCATCACCGTGGCCGAGCATTCGGCCGTCCGGGATGCGATCGAGGCATGCCTGCCGGAGCAGGCCGAGGCCGCCATGGCGGAACATATCCGCAACTCCTTTGGCCGCTTCGCCCAGGCCTTCGAGGGGCATGCGGAACTGTCGCCTCTGGAGGACGGCGGGCCGCCCCGGAAGCGGATTATCCGGTAGGCGGAGCCTCGCCGCACCTCAGCCCCGGCCTTTGTGGCCGGGGCATTTTTCTGTCCCGTGGCGCCGGCGGAGACGGGACGCGGGAGTCCGGGACTTGATCTGGGTCACAGTTCCTATATGATTATCGAAATTCATATAGGAAATCATGCCCATCCCCTCCAGCACTGCCACGAGAGAAGAGATCCATGCCTTCCATCACCTCCATCACCACCCAGGACGTCCGCTTCCCGACGTCCCTGGAACTCGACGGCTCCGACGCGGTCAATGTCGACCCCGACTACTCCGCCGCCTACGTCGTGATCCGCACCGACGCGGGCGACGAAGGCCACGGCTTTGTATTCAGCTGCGGCCGCGGCAACGAGATCCTGACAGCCGCCGTCGACGCCTACGCCCGCCTGCTCATGGGCCGCGACATCGACGAGCTGATCTACGACCTGGGCGGCGCGTCCAAGCGCCTCATCCACGACTCCCAGCTGCGCTGGCTCGGGCCGGAGAAGGGCGTGACGCACATGGCCTGCGGCGCCCTGATCAGCGCCCTGTGGGACATCCGCGGCCGCCGCGAGAACAAGCCCCTCTGGCTCCTACTCAGCGAAATGTCCCCCGAGGAGATCGTGGACGTGGTGGACTTCACCCACATCCGCGACGCCCTTAACCCCCAGCAGGCGCTGGACATCCTGCGCGCCGGCCAGGACGGCAAGGCGGCCCGCATCGCCGCGCTGCAGGCCGACGGCTACCCGGCCTACACCACCTCCCCGGGCTGGCTCGGATACAGCGACGAGAAGCTGGTCCGGCTGAGCAGGGAAGCCGCCGCAGACGGCTTTTCCATGATCAAGCTCAAAGTGGGTGGCGACATCAACGACGACCGCCGCCGCATGGCCCTGGCCCGCCAGGCCGTGGGCGACCTCTCGATCGCCATCGACGCCAACCAGCGCTGGGAAGTGTCCGAGGCCATCGAATGGGTCAACCAGCTGGCCGAGTTCAACCCATACTGGATCGAAGAACCCACCAGCACCGACGACATCCTGGGCCACGCCGAGATCCGGAAGGGCGTTTCGCCGGTGCGGGTGGCCACCGGTGAGGCCGTGGCCAGCCGGATCGTGTTCAAGCAGCTCCTCCAGGCCGGCGCCATCGACGTCCTCCAGCTCGACTCCACCCGCGTGGGCGGCGTCAACGAGAACATCGCCAACCTCCTGCTGGCGGCGAAGTTCGGCGTGCCGGTGTGCCCGCATGCCGGCGGCGTGGGACTGTGCGAACTGGTCCAGCACTTCTCCTTCTTCGACTACGCCGCCGTCAGCGGCAGCCAGGAAGGCCGCATGATCGAGTACGTCGACCACCTGCACGAACACTTCGCGGAGCCCGTCCGGATCGTCAACGGACGCTACGCCGCGCCGAAGCTCCCCGGCACAGGCGCCGAAATGTTCAGCGCGGCCCGCACCCGCTGGGAATTCCCTGCCGGCGCGGGATGGCAGGAAGTGGGCGGCAGGGCAGCCGTCACGGGCGCCTCGCGGGTTCCCGCGGAGGCCGGCCGATGACCGCCGCGGACACCGCGGTCCGGAACTCCGCAGCCGGGGCGGCCACCGGACCGGACCAGCTCAATGCGGCCGTCGAGGAGGCACAGGACGCCTTCGAACAGGGCCGGACGGCGGATCCCGCCACCCGGGCCGGGTGGCTTGAGGCCATCGCGGCCGGACTGGAACAGGACTCCAAGCGGCTCGTGGAGATCGCCGTCCGGGAGACGCACCTCGGCGCGCCGCGCCTGGAAGGCGAACTCAAACGCACCGTTTTCCAGCTGCGGCTCTTCGCGGCCGAAATCCTGCAGGGCGAGCACTTTGACGCCACGATCGACCACGCGGACCCCTCGTGGGGCATGGGACCGCGGCCGGACCTGCGCCGCTACAACGTTCCGCTCGGCGTGGTGGGGGTCTTCGGAGCCTCGAACTTCCCCTTCGCGTTCAGCGTGATGGGCGGCGACAGCGCCTCGGCACTCGCCGCCGGCTGCGCCGTCGTGCACAAGGCACATGACGGGCACCGCGAGCTCGCGGTCCGCACCGCCCAGACGGTGGCGGCAGCGCTCGACGCCGCCGGCGCGCCGTCGGGCCTCTTTGCCCTGGTCACCGGACGGCAGGCGGCCGAAGCACTGGTGGACCATTCGCTGGTGAAGGCCATCGGCTTCACGGGTTCGACGGCGGGCGGCCGGGCACTGCTAAACCGCGCCGCTGCGCGGCCGGAACCCATCCCCTTCTTCGGGGAACTTGGAGGCATCAACGCCGTCTTCGTCACCCGGAGCGCCTGGGCAGCACGTCGCGAGGAAATCCTCACCGGATACGCAGGATCCTTCACCCTGGGCATGGGCCAGTTCTGCACCAAGCCGGGGCTGCTGTTCGTTCCGGCTGGCACGCCGGCCGGAACGTCACAGGGTATGGCGGCGGCGGAGAACGCGGAGGTCCGCAGCATCCTGGCGGCCGCCCTCGCCGACTTCACTCCGGCACAGCTGCTCAGCGACCGCCTCCACCAGGGTTACGCGGATGCCGTCCGCCGCCTGCAGGACACCACCGGCGTGGAGCTGCTGGTCGAGGGCGACTTCGCCGCGGCGCCGGCGCCCACCGTCTTGCACACCACGGCCGACGCGGTGCGCAGGAACCCGGAAATCCTGCGGCAGGAGATGTTCGGCCCGGCCAGCCTCGTGGTCGAGTACGGGGACGAGTCCGAACTCGCCGGGCTCGCCGCACTCCTCGAGGGCCAGCTGACCACCACGCTGCAGGCCGAAGAAGACGACGACGTGGCCGAACTCGCCGCCCGCCTGACCGAGATCAGCGGCCGGGTCCTCTGGAACGGCTGGCCCACCGGCGTCACGGTCAGCTACGCCCAGCACCACGGCGGCCCCTACCCGGCCACGACGTCGGCCACCACGTCCGTGGGAACGGCCGCCATCCGCCGCTTCCTGCGCCCGGTGGCGTACCAGTCTTTCCCCGCCGCCCGCCTGCCGGAACCGCTCCGGGACGGCAATCCATGGAAGGTTCCGCAAAGGGTCGACGGCGTCTGGCACCGGCCGTCGGCGGCTCGCCAGCAGGATGCCTTCAACCGGGAGGGTGAGCTGTGAGCGGCATGACGGACCTGGCGGCGTCGGTCCTTCCGGAGGATGCGTGGCAGGCCCTGCTCGTAGGCCGGGTCTGGGACGTCGAGACCGGCGGCCCCCGGGTGGTCGCGGTCAGCGGCACGGAGGTCTTTGACCTGCACCGCGTGGCCGGCACCGTTTCGGAACTGCTCGAGCTGCCCAGCCCCGCTGCCGCAGTCCGCGCTGCGCTGCTGGACCCTGACCTGGCGGTACCGCGGTGGGCGACGGCCGACGTCGTCAGCGCCTCGCTGGCAGGCGACGCCACCCGCCCGCATCTCCTGGCGCCCGTTGACCTGCAGGTCGTCAAGGCCTGCGGCGTGACGTTCGTGGACAGCATGATCGAGCGCGTCATCGAGGAGCGTTGCGCCGGTGATGCCGGGCGGGCCGCGGAGATGCGCGAGCTGGTGGGCACGGCCCTCGGCGGAAGCATCGCCGCGGTCCGTCCGGGGTCCGCGGAGGCTGCCGAGGCCAAGCGCGTGCTGATCGCGGAGGGGCTGTGGTCGCAGTACCTGGAGGTGGGCATCGGGCCGGACCCCGAGGTGTTCACCAAAGCTCCGGTGCTGTCCTCCGTTGGCCTCGGCGCGGGCATCGGCATCCCGGCCTTCTCCTCCTGGAACAATCCGGAACCGGAGCTCGTGCTGATCGTCACGTCCCGGGGCGAGGTGGTGGGCGCGACGCTCGGCAACGACGTCAACCTGCGGGATGTGGAAGGACGCAGTGCCCTGCTGCTGGGCAAGGCGAAGGACAACAACGCGTCCAGCGCCCTGGGTCCCCTCATCCGGCTGTTCGACGGCGCGTTCACCCTGGACACCCTGCGCGAGGAGGAGATCCTGCTGGGCGTCGAAGGTGCGGACGGCTACCGGCTCGAGGGCCGCAACACCGTGGCCCGGATCAGCCGGCCGTTCGAGGAACTGGTGGCGGCCACCCACGGCAGGCACCACCAGTATCCGGACGGCTTCGCACTGTTCACCGGGACGCTGTTCGCGCCGACGCAGGACCGGGACGAACCGGGGCAGGGCTTCACGCACAAGCACGGCGACGTGGTCACCATCCGCAGCCGCCACCTCGGTGCCCTGGTCAACACGGTCGGCGCTTCAGAGGAACTGCCCGAGTGGACCTTCGGCCTGCGGCAGCTGTTCGGCTATTTGGAGGCCCAGCGGCTCCAGCCGGCGGGAAGCGCCGGGCAGGGCTAGCGTTTGCGCCGATACCGGTGATCCGGCACGCCCGTTGGGGGGCGTGCCGGACCACCCCATGCGTTCCTAGGCCGTGCGCGAAGCCGCAGCGGCACCCAGGGAGGCCAGGCCCTTTTCGAAGTCCCCGCCCACCATCTTGTCCATGTTCATGAACAGGCCGAACACCTTGCCGATGCCCTTGTGCTCGCCGGTCATGGTCCAGGTGACGCGCGTGCCGGTGCCCTCGGGAACGAGCGTGAAGGTGGTGGGGTTGACGCCCGGGAACGGCTTGGTGAATTCCAGCCGGATGTTGACGTTGTCCGGTTCCTGCGAGCCGACGATCTCCATGTTGCCTGCGCCGGCCTTGCGGTTGCCGCTCCAGGCGTACTTCGCGCCCACGCCTGACTCCGGGCCCGAGTAGGTGCGGTTCAGCGCGGGGTCCACGGCTTCCCACGGCGACCATTTGGTCCATTCATGGAAGTTGTTGACCAGCGGGAACACGTCCTTGGCGGGGGCGGGGATGAGGGCACTGCGAGTGACCGAATAGGTTGACATGGGCCCATCCTACGGCCGGATCCGGGCCGCCGGGAGGAGGTCTGGCCGCGCCGTTGCCGGGCACTTACAATCGGGGTGGATGAACCGGGAAATAGTCACCCGGTTCCGCCCGACGGGGGGACGTCACCACAGCGGAGCGTTGCCGAGACAAAGGATGCGGACATGCCGGATATCCACGGAATGATCAGTTCACTGCTGCCGGAGGACCTTGCCTTGCTGCAGGACCGCGGGCCTGATTCCCCGCTGGACCAGGGCCTGATCGATGCGATCGACCGCGCCGCGGGCGGGCCCGGCGAAGGCAGGGGCTATTACGTCGTGCGCGGCAGCCTGCAACCGCTGGAACACCGGAGTTACTTCCTTCGGGAGGACGTGGCCGCCGCCTTGTTCGCTCCCTCAACCCTCGAGGACGCGGCCGGCGCCTAGCCCGGCCGGCGCCTAGCCCGGCCGGCGCATAGACCGCCCCACAACGCGGGGTCACATGCCGCCCAATGGACGGCCCGGATGGGGCCGGGAATGACCCCGCGTTGCTTGGAACTTAGCTGCTGGCAGCGTCGTCGAAGCCCTGCTGCCCCGGCGCCGCCGCGACCTTCCTCCGTGCCCGTCACCTTGAAGTTGGCGTCCAGCAGGACTGTGGCCCGGGTGCCGTCCGCCTTGGTGATGTGGGCTTCGTAGGTGGCGCCGTCGGCGTCGGTCTCCATCCGTTCGATGGTGGTGCCGGGCTGGGCCGCCTTGACGGCGGCTTCGACCTTGGTGGCGGTGTCGCCCGTCAGGATCTCCTCCGTCTTGCGCCGATGGCACCGCCTCCCACCGCCGCGGCAAGGATGATGCCTGCCGTCATCTTGTTGATCCTGGACATGTGAATCTCCTATTCTCCGGACCCGGCGGATGGCCGGGCCGGCCGCTCCTGCGGCCTAGGAAAATGATCCGATTCACGCTTGTGGTGCGGCTTCGGCGCTGCTGTGCCGTACCTGTGAAAGCCCTCCGCCGCAGCCCGGGACGCCTGCCGCGTTCTCGGCACGGCCCAGGGCGAGCTCGAGCCGGGCAACGGCCGGCGCGTATCCGGGATCTGACGACGCCCTCAGGAGCTCCGCCTCCCGCATCGCCTTCACGAACGCGGAGGTTTCCGGACGGGCAACGTCCGCCATGTCCGGGTAGCCGATGGCCAGCGCCGGATCCAGCTCGTAGCGCCGCCAGCGGCTCAGGACGGCGTTGTGGACCTCGGCGGCGGACTCCAGCCGGGGAGCGTCCAGGCGCCGCCGGCGCCTGGAGTCGTGCCAGGCCAGGATCCGCGGGCTGCTGCGGTAAGCGGCGACGCCGCTCGCTACGGCGACCGCCGTCAGGGCCAGTCCGGCCAACGGGGACGCCACCGCGGGAATGAGGAGCGCCGGGACGATCACTGCCGCGCCTCCGAAGAGGTCCCAGAACAGCGGGTCTGAACCATCGGCGTCGGGCTTGCCGGCATGATGCCGGACGGCGACCACCATGCAGGCAACGGCGGCCATCAACACTGCGCCCCAGATGACAAGCTGCAGCGGCCCCAGCGGGACCGCTTCGGATACGGCGGGCACCACAGCACCTCCAAGCGACGGGCCCTGCCCGGTAATTCGGGCTGTTCTTAATTGCAGCCCCTGCGGCCGCGCAGGTCAATGGGTGCGGGACGCCGCCGGTGTGGGCAGTTTGCAGCCGGCGCCGCGCGGCGTAGCGTAGGCCGCATGCGACTCAAGATGTGCAGCATCCACGTCCAGGACCCGGCCGCGGCCCACTCCTTCTATACGGAGACTCTCGGCTTCGAAACGCTCATGGCCATGCCGGAGCACAACCTGTTCATCGTCAAGGATCCCGGTTCCGACGCCGGAAGCGTGGGGCTCCTTCTGGAGCCGAGTGACAACCCGATCGCGGCGGCATACATGAAAGGACTGCACGACGCCGGCCTCCCGGCCATCGTTTTCGGTGTTCCTGACGTGCGGGCCGAGCACCAGCGGCTCACTGCGGCCGGCGTCCGGTTCCAGGGCGATCCGTCCGAGAATCCGTACGGGATCTCGGCCGTGTTCGACGACGGCTGCGGCAACTTCGTCCAGCTGCACCAGGACTGACGCCCGCTGTATTTTGACGCCGGAGCGGCAGGGAAGGGGAATGAATGGATGCCGTTGATGCCCTGAATGAGATCGCATTCTGGCTGGAGCGCGGAGCCGCGCCAACCTTCAAGGTCCAGGCCTTCCGCAAAGCGGCCGGCATCATCGGCGGCCTCGACCCGGACGAAGTTGCCGAACGGGCCCGGGACGGCCGGCTGAAGCGGACAAAGGGTATCGGGGACACCACGTTCCAGGTCATCCGGCAGGCGGTGGACGGCGCCGTGCCCGACTATCTGGAGAAGCTCAGGCAGAGCGGCGCGGAACCCCTGGCCGCTGGCGGAAACGGGCTGCGCCCGCTGCTCCGGGGCGATCTGCACAGCCACAGCGACTGGTCCGACGGCGGGTCGCCGATTGAACTCATGGCTGACGCCGCCCGGCTTCTGGGCCGCGATTACCTTGCCCTGACGGACCATTCCCCGAACCTCAAGATTGCGAACGGGCTGAGCGCGGAGCGCCTCAGCGAGCAGCTCGACGTCGTGGCCAGGGTCAACGAGGCGCAGGCTCACGCGACTGAGGACGGCGCCGGAGGCTTCACGCTGCTGAGCGGCATCGAGGTGGACATCCTGGAAAGCGGCGAGCTGGACCAGGCCCCCGAGATGCTCGACAGGCTGGATGTGGTGGTGGCCAGCGTACACTCCAAACTCCGCTCCGACCGCCGCACCATGACGGACAGGATGCTCGCCGGCATCAGCGACCCGCACACCAATGTGCTGGGCCACTGCACGGGCCGCCTGCTGCAGGGGTCGCGCGGAACCCGCCCGGAGTCAGAATTCGACGCCGAGCGGGTGTTCGCGGCGTGCGCGGACGCCGGGGTCGCCGTCGAGATCAATTCCCGGCCCGAGCGGCAGGATCCACCGGACAACCTCATGCAGCTGGCGCTCGACGCCGGCTGCCTCTTCAGCGTGGACAGTGACGCGCACGCCCCCGGCCAGCTCGACTTCCTGCAATACGGAGCGGAGCGCGCAGAACTGAACGGCGTGCCGGCGGAACGGATCATCACCACCTGGCCGCTGGAACGGTTGCTCGACTGGCTGAAATCCGGACGCTGAAACGGCTTAACCGCGCCGGAATTCCGCCAAAATCCTGCCGAAACGGCAGTTGATAAGCATGGTGACTATTAGGTTGCAGAGTGGTAAACATTAACTGTTCCGCTGAGGAACCCCGGCGGGCCCGTTTCTTAAAGCGAGGTGCACCATGACTTCCATCAATCCTGCGAACCAGCTGGACGAGCTGGGTCAAAGAACCCTGCGGAAAGTGCGCGGACGCCTCATGCCGCTCATCGTCCTGCTCTACTTCGTTGCCTACCTGGACCGGAACAACGTCGGTTTCGCGAAGCTGACCATGAGTGCGGACATCGGGCTCAGCGCCTCGGCGTACGGACTCGGGGCCGGCATCTTCTTCCTGGGCTACGCGCTGCTGGAAATTCCGAGCAACGGCGGCATGTACAAGTTCGGTGCTCGGAAATGGATCGCGCGCATCCTCATCTCCTGGGGCATCTTCGCCACGGCCATGGCCCTCGTTAACGGTGAGACAACCTTCTACATCGTCCGGTTTTTGCTGGGTGCTGCCGAGGCAGGGTTCTTCCCGGCCATCCTGTTCTTCCTGACCCTGTGGTTCCCCGCGGCGCAGCGTGTCACCGTGCTGGGCATCTTCATCCTGGCTCAGCCGGTTTCCAACGCCCTGGGCGCTCCGGTGTCCGGCTTGCTCCTCCAGATGGACGGGATCATGGGCCTGCAGGGCTGGCAGTGGCTGTACATCGTTGAGGGCATCCCGGCCATTCTCCTCGGCCTGCTTACCCCGATCCTGATGACCGACCGCCCAAGCCACGCGCACTGGCTGGCCGACGACGAGCGCGAATGGCTGACCAAGACCATGGACGAGGAACTTGCCCACAAACAGAAGGGCCAGCCGCACCACTTCCTGGCCGGGCTCAAGGATCCGCGCACCATCGCGTACTCCGCGCTGTACTTCGGACTGGTCTGCGGCATCTACGGCCTGGGCCTGTGGATGCCGACCATCGTTGCCGCTCTGGGCAAGTTCAGCACCACGGAGGTGGGCTTCATCGTGGCCATTCCGTACACCATCGCGGCCGTCTTCGTGTACTTCTGGGGCCGCCGCTCCGACCGCACCGGCAACCGGGTCATGCACGCCAGCATCAGCATGGTGATGGCGGCCGTTGGCCTCCTGGCCGCCGGCTTCCTCGTGCAGGTCAACGCGATCCTGGCCATGACCGCCCTGACGCTGGCCGCCATGGGCATCTACTCGGCCATTGCGCCGTTCCTGGCGATGCCCTCGACGGCCCTGGTGGGCGCGGCTGCCGCCGCCGGCCTGGCCATGGTGAACTCGCTGGGCAACCTGGGCGGCTTCGTGGCTCCGTACGCCGTGGGGCTGTTCAACGACGCCACCGGCGACAACCGGTCAGGCCTGGTGTTCCTCGCGGCCTGCCTCGGCATCACGGCCGTGGCCACCTTCCTCTACGCACGCAAACGCCCCGAGGGCCACGTGAAGCCGGGCACGCCGTCCACGGTCGGTGAAGAAGCAGTCGCCGCCGACGAGTTCGACATCAAGAACTGACCTCCAGGCGACGAAGGGCTGAGGAACATGTCTCATCACGAAACGTTCCCGGCCGAGCGGACCGCGGTGCTGACCGGCGCCGCGTCTCCGCGAGGCATTGGCCGCGCGACGGCGGAAATGCTGGCCAGCGAGGGCTGGTCGGTGGGCATCCTGGACATCGACGGCGACGCGGCGCAGCGGGCGGCGGAGGACATCACCTCCGTCTACGGCGTCCGGGCCCTCGGCGTGGGCGCTGACGTCTCGGACCAGGCAACCGTGAACGCGGCCATCGACCAGGTCGAGTCGACCCTGCCTCCGATTGTGGCCCTGGCCAACTTGGCCGGCATCAGTTCGCCCACGGAGTTCATGGACGAGACGCTCGAAGCATGGGAGCGGGTGTTCAAAATCAACATGACGGGCACGTTCCTGGTCACCCAGCGTGTGCTCAGGGGGATGATCGAACGCAAGCTCGGCAGGATCGTCAGCGTCTCCTCGATTTCGGCGCAGCGCGGCGGCGGCACGTACTCCAAGGTGGCCTACAGCGCCTCGAAGGCCGCCATCATCGGGTTCACCCGCGCCCTGGCCCGGGAAATGGGCCAGTACGGCATCACCGTCAACTGCATCGCCCCCGGCCCGGTGGACACGGACATCATGGGCGGCACGCTGACCGAGGAACGCAAGGCCGCGATGTCGGCTGACATCCTGGTGGGCAGGGTCGGCTCGGTCCGCGACATCGCCGCGCTGATGGTGTTCCTGATGGGCGAGGACGCCGGCTTCATCACGGCCGCGACGTACGACATCAACGGCGGCCTGCAGATCTCCTGAGAGAGCCGGCCCTGAACGGCTAGCCGCGCGCTGGCTGCCCATTCTCATGACGGACGCCAGCTGATGGCGAATCGACTGTGCCGTCAGTCGGCGGGATGCTGCAGTGCCAGGTACGGACTGTGCCCGGGCCCAACGCAGTCCGGCGGCTGCCTGCTTGGTGCCTGCAGCCACCGGACTGGTGGCGGAACTTCGTGGAATTATCCAGGGTCACCCGCGATCGTTGAGGCGGCCGGAGCTCCTATTTGTTCACCACGGTGGCGGGTCCCGCGGTGCCGCCAACGCTGGACTCAATCCAGACGGTACCGGGGTTGGTCGCGCCGGCGGCGGCGTTGCGCAGCCGGAGGGTGTAGTCGCCGCCGGTTGCCGGCGCCACGGCTGCGGTGACGGTAACACGTCCCAGGACGGGGCCGGTCAGGCTGCCTGAGTGGACGGTGATGACGCCGCCAACCACGCTGCTGGTGCCGATGATCCGGAGATCGCCGGTCTTCCACTGCGCCGAGCTGATGGTCACACGGTCCGGCACTGGCGTCACCTTGACCTCGTCGGTCCGGACGTCGGTGCCTGCGGTGACCGTCAGCCTGAAGGTGAGCGGGCTGTTGGTCATCGGGTACTGGAAGACCGGAAGGCTGAACGTGGGCTTCAGTGTGGTGGTGCCGGTCAGCGTGACCTTGTTGGGATCGGTGGGCGAGGCCAGGACCTGCTCCCACTGGTAGGTGGCGCCGGTTGTTGTGGAACCGGTGCCGTCCAAGGTGACCGGAGTGGCGGTGGTGCGCCGGACTACTGTCTGATCCGGACCGGCTACCGCTACCAATGCACCCTGGACTGTCACGGAAGCCGTCTTGGCCGATTCGGGCCCGGTGCCGTTGATGTTGCTGGCCCTGACCGTGAACGTGTAGGCGGTGTCACCACTGAGGCCGTCATAGACCAGGGTGGTGACGTCGCCGGCCACCGTCTTCGGTGCGCCGAACGCGGCGCCGTCAGCGGTGTAGGCCTGGATCGTGTAGCCGGTGATGGTCAGTCCGGCCGCGCCCGGATCCGGTGCGGTCCAGGTCAGGGTTGCCGTGCCCTGGCCCGCAACGGGTGCCCCAGCGAAGGCTGGAACCGAAGGAACCGGATCGTTGGTGACCTTGAAAACGGCCTCGCTGATGGTGGAGACGTTCCCGGACGGGTCGAACGCCGCAAACCTCAGCGTGGTGTTGGTTGCGATGTCCATCGGGCCGGTGTAGCGGATGGCGCTGGCTCCGAGGACGCCGCCCGAGAGAACGGGGTCAGAACCATCGGTGGTGTAGTAGATGTCGCTGCCCGTCTCGTTGGCGGCCAACGCTACCCGCTGCGCGACGGGGGAAGTGCCGCCGTTGGGCGTAGCACTCACTGTTGGCGGAGTGCTGTCAGTCACCGGAACCGCGTGGGCGGCGGGGTAGGTCTCGCCGACGCTGCTCACACCCACGACGTATACGTCGTAGTCATCCGTGGCAGACAGGCCGGTGATGGTGGTGCCGGTGGCGGCCTGGCCGGAAATCCGCTTGCCGATCTCCACCTGCTCGCCGTTGGTCACAGTCTTGTTGACTGCGACGGCCCGGTATCCGGTGATCGCGGGTGTTCCGGGGATGGCTTCGGCCGGGGTCCAGTTCAGCTTGAGCCCTCCGGAGACCTTGGCGGCCGTGATGCCGGAAGGTGCGGGAGGACCGGACTGCAGGGGGCCGTTGGGGCAGCCGCCCATGCCGGGGCCGCCCGGTTCACCGTATTCGGCGATGGTCAGGCCCTGGCGGTTGGCGTCAGCATCCTCAAATTCCCACGACATGGCACGCTCGCCGAGGCCCGCGTTGGCAGCAATTTGAGCGGTGACGGCATCGTCGAAGGTGTAGGTGGCCGTGAAGGTATCGCCCGTGACGACCAGGCCTGAGGAGTAACCACCCTTGGGGGCAGGAGTCGAAGGACCGGGGATTGCCCGGATGTCGCGGCGGGCGACTGTGGTGTCCCGCAGCGCCGGTTCAATGATGCGCTGTTCCAGCTGCGCGGGGTTGACTCCGGCCCCGATGTGGCCGTTTACCGTGAGGGTGGTGCCGCTGAGGGTGGAGTCACCAGTCACGTAGGCGTCCTGGACGGTGGTTTCGCCGCCTGCTGTGGCGCCGAACCTAACTGAGACGACGTCACCGGGAAGAATGTCCGGCGTGATGTTCAGGCCGGTTCCTGCGCCCCAGCAGTAGCCGCCGGGATGGTTGATTTCGAAGGCGACATCGCCGGCCGCCACCACGCCCTGGGCTGAGCCGACCACCTTGCCGGCGCGGCGCACCTCCACGGTGCCGGTCTCGCCAATGTGGTCCTGGTAGCCCTCGATCGTCACAAAGTCCCGGTCGGGAAAGACCACGATGTTGTCCGGGAAGGTGGGGACGGCCGCATCGGCGGCTGGAATGGCGAACATGGACGTTGAGCAGATGACGGCCGAAACGGTGGCAATGATTCCGGCCCTGCGGGCACCAGGAGGGCGAGAAGTGTGCGCTCCCGGCTCGTACTGTGCTGATTTCATGATGACCTCATCGATCCGAGGTGCGCGATACCTTCACGCACAATCACAGAATCAAGAGGCCCCCTTGGGGAAACGCTGTACGTCCTGGAGAGTCCAAGCGCCTCCGGCCGCCATTTTGGCGGCACCCCTGGTCCCCCCACATAGAGGGTGGGTCGGCGGCCCGGCGTGGCCGCCTGTTCGCCGCAATGGCGGGGATGGGAGGCCGTCGTCGTACTCTCCAAGAAAGCAACCCCGTGCGGGGGCTGAACCCCCTTGGGGGATGACCGTCCCCTCAGGCTGGGGGATCAGGAATCCGGGTTTCTCCAAGGGCAGGAAACGTTTTGCGCCGCGCTTTGGCCGGCTTGGCCGAACAAACCTAGGCCTGGCGGGCTTTCTTGGCGTCCTTCTTGGCAGCCTCGTCCTTGACGCGCTGCGCCTCGGCGCGCACGGCTGCATGCGTGGAGCGCTCGGCGACAAGCCAGGCGGGGGGAGCCTGCAGCAGGGCGGTGATTTCCGCCGTCGTCAGTGCCTCTTCGACGCCGCCGCGGGCCAGGCCGCTGATGGAGACGTTAAGCTTCTGCGCCACCACGGGGCGGGGATGCGGGCCGTTGCGGCGCAGTTCGGCCAGCCACTCCGGCGGGTTGGCCTGGAGCTCGGCGAAGTCGGCGCGGGTGATGGTTGATTCCTGGAACTCCCGGGGTGTTGCGGGCAGGTAGATGCCAAGCTTCTTGGCAACGGTGGCCGGCTTCATGGACTGGGAGTTAGCAGAGGTCATGCTTCAAGGGTATCTGGCCAGCCGCGTACGGCGCACCAACACCGGCCGTTCGGGCAGCAGGCAGCAGGGAGCAGCGGGCGGTGCTGGCGGTACTGTGAAGGTGTGCCCGCTGAAGATGAACCCACGCTTGCCCCTGCCCCTCCGGAACCCCAGCCGCGGGAGCTCCGCTTTGCGTACGTAGCCGGGGTGACCCCGGGCAAGTGGATCAGGCGCTGGGAAGAGCGGATGCCGCATGTCCCGTTGCGCTCGTTCATGTCCGACGGCGGCGCGCAGCTTTCCGTGCTGCGCGACGGTTTGGCGGATCTCAGTTTCGTCCGGCTGCCCGTGGACCGCGAGGGCCTGAACGTCATTCCCCTATATGAGGAACAGCCTGTGGTGGTGGCGCCCAAGGGGCACGAGATCTCCGTGTTCGAGGACGTGGCGCTTGAGGACCTGTCGGCAGAGACCTTCCTCGACGCCGGCGAGCTCGGCGGCCCCGAAGCCGCGCTGCAGGTGGTGGCGTCCGGGGCGGGGCTGCTGATCCTGCCCATGTCCGTGGCCCGGCATTTCAACGTCAAGGACACCGTGGCGCGGCGCCTCACCGGAGCGCCCGGCACGGAGATCGCCCTGGCGTGGCCCAGCGATGCCACGGACGAAGTGATCGAGGAGTTCATCGGCATTGTCCGCGGCAGGACCGCGCAGAGTTCGCGGCAGCCCTCGGCCCAGCAGGAGAAGCCGAAGAAAGAGCCCAAGCCGGACCGCCGCGGCACCGGGGCCAAGAAGCCCAAAGTGGCCCAGCGCTATGCGCCCAACCCGGACAAGGGCCGCGGCAAGGGGTCCCGGAAAAAGGGCAAGCGCTAGGTACGCCGGGGCTGGTTGGGCCCCGCACACGGATCGTTGAATTGCTGGATTGTTGAACAATTCGGAAAAGTGTTGCATCCTTGAAGCAGGCACATCAATGAGACAGGGGTCACAATGCCAACCATGGACCTGAACAGTGACGTCGGGGAATCCTTCGGGCGATGGACCCTGGGCGATGACCAGGCAATGTTCCGCTCGGTCACCAGCGCCAACGTCGCGTGCGGCTTCCACGCAGGTGACCCCAGCGTCATCCGCAGCACCTGCCGGAAAGCCGCGGCGGCCGGCGTCGTCATCGGAGCGCACGTGGGCTACCGCGATCTCGCGGGCTTTGGCCGCCGCTTCCTGGACATCGACCCCAACGAGCTGGCGGATGACGTGGTCTACCAGATCGGCGCGCTGCAGGCACTTGCCGCAGCGGAGGGCGCGCGCGTCAAATACGTCAAGCCGCACGGCGGCCTCTACAACGCCATCGTCCACCACACTGCGCAGGCACGGGCCGTCGTCGACGCCGTCAAGTCCGTGGATCCCGGACTGCCCATCATGGGCCTCCCGGGCTCCGAAGTGCTGCGCCTGGCCGAGGCCGCCGGCCTGCGGGCCGTACCGGAGGCCTTCGCGGACCGGGCCTACACCCCGGAGGGCACGCTCGTCTCCCGCTCACTGCCGGGGTCCGTCCTGGAGGATCCGGCACAGGTTGCCGAGCATGTCCTCCGGATGGCCACCGAATCTGCCGTCCGTGCCGTGGACGGCTCCATCCTCAAAATCCGGGCCGAGAGCATCTGTGTCCATGGGGATTCTCCCGGGGCCGTTGCCATGGCTACCGCGGTGAAGTCGGCCCTCAGCGGGGCCGGCGTCACCCTTGCCGCGTTTGCCTGAACGTCCCAGCCCGGGTCCCGCGCCCGCAGCCGCCCGCAGCTGCCGGCCGCAGCCGGCCTGCCGCAGTCACGCCGCCCGAGTCCGTCCCCGCAGGACACCGCAACCCCTCCACCACTCCAACCCCCAATCCGGAGTATCAAATGACCGTAACAAGTGAGACCGCGCATCGGGTGAAAACCGTGCGGCCCGTGGGCACTCGTGCCGTGCTCGCCGAGCTGGACGGGCTGCAGGACGTGCTCGCGCTGCAGGCCCTTCTGCTGGAGTCCCCGCTGCCCGGGCAGCTCGACGTCCTGGCGGCGGCGGAAACCGTGATGATCAAGGCGGAGTCGCCGTCGGCCGCGCGCCGCATGGCGGCCCTCCTGCTGGACATGGACCTCACGGCGCCGGCGCATTCGAACGGCAGCCTAGTGGTCATTGACACCGTTTACGACGGCGACGACCTCGCCGAAGTGGCGGCGCTGACCGGCCTGGGCACGGACGGCGTGATCGCGGCCCACTCCGGTCAGGTCTGGACCGTGGCCTTCGCCGGGTTCGCCCCCGGGTTCGGCTACATGGTGGGCGAAAACCAGGTTCTGGAAGTCCCCCGCAGGAACTCCCCGCGCACCGCCGTTCCCGCCGGTTCGGTGGCTCTCGCCGGCAACTACTCGGCCGTGTATCCGCGCAGTTCGCCCGGCGGCTGGCAGCTGATCGGCCGCACCGGCGCGAGCATGTGGGACCTCAGCCGCCCCCAGCCAGCGCTGGCCAGGCCCGGCGACCGCGTGCAGTTCCGCCCGGTCCGTGAGGTGGTCGCCGTAACGCCGCCCGCGTTGCCGGAAGCAGCGCCGGAAACCGTATCCGAAGGAACAGAACAGGAAGCAGCACAGCAGGCGGTGCCGCTCGTGGCCGGTCTCCGCATCCTCTCCCCGGGGCTCCAGAGCCTCATCCAGGACCTGGGCCGGAACGGTCACGCCGCCCTGGGCGTCTCCGCCGCCGGCGCACTCGACCGTGCCTCCCTGCGCCGCGCCAACCGCCTTGTGGGCAACGGGTCTTCCGCGGCCGCCGTCGAAACTGTCGCCGGCGGGCTCCGCGTCGAAGCCGTGGGGGACCAGGTCCTCGCCGTCACCGGCGCGCCCGCCCCGCTGACCATTGACTCGCCGTCGGACGCCGGAGAACCCGGCCGGCAGCGTACGGTGCCCGCCGCCACGGCGTTTGCCCTGCTCGACGGCGAAGTCCTGAGCCTGGGTGCGGCGGAGGGCGGATTCCGCAGCTACCTGGCCATCCGCGGCGGGGCCGACGTTGCCCCGGTGCTCGGCAGCAGGTCCACCGACACTATGTCCGGCATCGGCCCCGCGCCGCTGGCCGCCGGCCAGCTGCTCCCGGCCGGCCACGTCACCGATTCCGGAGTGGTGGGAAGCCCCGAGCTCCAGCCGGAGTTTCCGGGGGCGGGCGTCACCGAACTGGATATTGTCCCCGGCCCGCGGGATGACTGGTTCGACGATGCGGCCCTTGCCTCGCTCTGCAGCCAGTCCTGGCAGGTCACCCCGCAGTCCAACCGCGTGGGCATGCGCCTGAACGGCGAGCCCCTGCGGCGCAGCCGGGACGGCGAGCTTCCCAGCGAAGGGACGGTGGCCGGCGCCATCCAGATTCCACCGGAGGGGCTTCCCGTCCTGTTCCTGGCCGACCACCCCATCACCGGCGGCTACCCGGTGATCGGCGTCGTGACCGACGAGCACCTGGACCGGGCAGCCCAGGTGCCGGTCGGCGGAAGCATCCGCTTCCGGATCGCCCCGCATGCCCCAACGCAAACCACAACACAAGAAGTGAGTAACTGATGCGCAAGGTCCTGATCGCCAACCGCGGTGAAATCGCCGTCCGCATTGCCCGTGCCTGTGATGACGCGGGACTCGGCTCGGTAGCCGTGTACGCCGACGTCGACGCCGACGCACTGCACGTTTCTGCCGCAGACGAGGCGTACAGCCTCGCCGGCAACGCTCCGTCGGAAACCTATCTGGACATCGCGAAGCTGCTCCGCGTCGCGGCCGATTCCGGCGCGGACGCGGTCCACCCCGGGTACGGCTTCCTGTCCGAGAACGCGGACTTCGCGCAGGCCGTCCTGGACGCCGGACTGATATGGATCGGCCCGACGCCCGAGGCGATCCGGATGCTGGGCAACAAGATCACCGCACGGGAGATCGCCGTGCGCGCCGGTGCCCCGCTCGTGGCCGGCAGCGACGGCCCCGTGGCCACGGCCGCTGAGGCCCGGGCCTTCGCCGAAGAGCACGGCCTGCCCATCGCCATCAAGGCGGCCTTCGGCGGAGGCGGGCGCGGGCTGAAGGTGGTCCGCGAGATGGACCAGATCGAGGAGTCGTTCGATTCGGCCGTCCGGGAAGCCGTGGCCGCGTTCGGCCGGGGCGAATGCTTCGTGGAGCGCTACCTTGACCGGCCCCGGCACGTCGAGGCCCAGGTCCTGGCGGATGTGCACGGCAACGTAGTAGTGGTAGGAACGCGCGACTGCTCCCTTCAGCGCCGCCACCAGAAGCTCGTGGAGGAGGCCCCGGCGCCGTTCCTGAGCGAACAGCAGACCCGGGAAATCTACGACGCCGCCAAGGCGGTGTGCCGCGAGGCCGGCTATTCCGGTGCCGGAACGGTCGAATTCCTCGTGGCGGCGGACGGCACCGTGGCGTTCCTGGAGGTGAACACGCGCCTGCAGGTGGAGCACCCCGTCACGGAGGAGACGACCGGAATCGACCTGGTGCAGGAGCAGTTCCGGATCGCCGCGGGGGAGCAGCTGCGGTTCACCGAGGACCCGGCCCCGCGGGGCCACTCCTTCGAGTTCCGGATCAACGCCGAGGACGTGGGGCGCGGCTTCCTGCCGTCCCCCGGCACGGTGGCCGAGTTCACCGGTCCCACGGGCCCCGGCGTCCGGCTCGACGCGGGATTCGGCTCCGGCTCGCTGGTACCGCCGCAGTTCGACTCCCTGCTCGCCAAGCTGATCGTTACCGGCGCGGACCGCCAGCAGGCCCTGCGCCGGTCCCGCCGTGCGCTAGCCGAGATGCGTATCACCGGCGTTCCCACCGTCCTGCCGTTCCACCGCGCCGTCGTCCAGGCCCCGGACTTCACGGCCGCGGACCGCCTCGGCGTCCACACCCGGTGGATCGAGACGGACTTCGCAGGACAGATTCCGGCCGATGATCAGTTCAGCACGGCTGCCCCCGGCGGCGAACGCCGCACCATCACGGTCGACGTGGACGGCAAGCGGCTGGCCGTCGGGCTGCCGGCCGCGTTGCTGGACGGCTGGGCCCGCTCCGGTCAGGGACTCCCGGACGGGTACGACGGCGGAGCTTCCGCCGCCGGCGGCACCACCGGCAGCGGCGCCGGGATGGACGGCAGCGGCGTGCACCCGGCGGAGCTGCGTTCGCAGATGGCCGGCACCGTGGTGAAATGGCTCGTCGAAGAGGGCGCACAAGTGACTGCCGGGGATCCGCTGCTGGTGCTGGAGGCCATGAAGATGGAAACGCAGGTGGCAGCGCACCGCTCGGGAACGCTCTCGGAACTCGTGACCGCGCCGGGCGGAGTGGTCAGCGCCGGCTCCGTAGTGGGGCGGATCGAGTAGCTCCCCGTCAGCGGGCGAACGTGCGGAATCCGCCCCAGCCCTTGCCGATGGTGGAGGGGGTGCCCCACCCGCCCTGGCCCAGCGGGTAGTATCGCACGGCGCCGTCATGGAACAGGACAGTCAGCCCCCGGGTGCCTGCCCCCTGGAAGCTCGAGCTTGCCGAGATGGTGCGGGCACTCCAGCCGGTGCCGATCTGCGGGCGGGCTTCGCTGCGGAAGTTGCCCCTGCCGTCCTGGCGGTACAGGCGAAGGACTCCGTCCCGGCCCGGTGCCAGCAGGTCCGGAATGCCGTTGTTGTCCCAGTCCGCGATGGTGAAGTTTGCCTGGGTGCCCCACCCGCTGCCCACGAGCCGGCGGCCCGCCAGCCCCCGGCCGGCAGGGTTGTCGTAGAGCCAGAGCTTCCCCGCGGCGTCGCGGGCCAGGACGCCCGGGTACCGCCGCGAGGTGTCCCACGTGCCGGCCGTGATGGCCATCTGCTGCCAGCCGCCGGTTCCGGCGGTGAAGGCGGCACCGAATCCTCCTGTGGACCGGCCGGGGTAGACGGTCAGCGTGCCGTTGGGCCATTGAGCGAGCAGGTCCAGCGTGCCGTCGCGGTTCCAGTCCACTTTGGACACCGAGCTGGCGGTTCCCCATCCGTTGCCGATCGCGGCGCGCTGGCCAAGCCCGCCGTTGCCGAGGGCCGGGTAGTTCCACAGGGTGCCGTCTGTGGCCACGCCCAGGGCATCAGAACTGCTGTGGATCGCGGCAAGGGATTTTCCTGCGGTGTCCGCGGGGCCCGTCCGTGAAGCTGATCGGAACACGTCGCCCACGGCGCCCATCACGATGCGGTCCCCCGGCCTGCCGGTGCGCAGGAACCTGGTCACGGTGGTGAGCGTGGTAGAGATGCACCCTGCCGACGGGACGTTTCCGGCGTGGAGGAAGATGGCGTACGAGGCGCCCTGGACCGTGGAGGCATCCGGAAGGCGGTTGTAATTAATGACGGCGGCCTGCTCGTAGTAGCCCTGGTTCATGTACGTCCAGAGGTTCTCGTCCGCAGGACCGCCGCGGCCCTCAAAGTACTGGTTGTAGGTGGCTCCTCGCTCGCCTCCCCACCGGGAGGACGCGTTGATGGCGCGGTACCTGAGCGCCGTGCCGGGATTCCGCCGGCCCAGGGCCTCGGTGACGGTGAACGATCCGGTAGGGGAGCGGTAGGTGTCCTCCCAGGCTTGTCCCGGTGCCGAGAACCCCCGGCTACCCGCGAATCCGGTGGTCTGCCATTCGGTACTGTAGCCGGCCCCTGATTTCACGCAGCCCGTGATGACCACCCGCGTCTGGTTCCGGTCCGTGGCCGTGGCGAAGGTGACCCGCGTGGCTCCGTAGGTGTTGAACTGCACTTGCCCTGCGGAGAGCCGCGCGCAGGCGTTGTAGACCTGGGCGGCGGCGCCGACCGGAGGAACAGTCCCCAGGGTCAAAAGCATGACCAGGGCTGAAACCACCAGGGGCCGCAATCCGGACGGACGGTGCCACGAAAAAAGCCTCAATTTATCCCCCAAATAAATCGCGCCGCAGTGCCGCGCAGTCTGGCCAGCGGTAACGGATACCCCCTGTAGTAAACCACCCATTCAGGTGGGTGCCCCCGTGGATCGGCCTGTTCCCCAAGGTTTTCAGAAGTCGATCGGCGCACGATGGCCTTGTTCCACTCCCGGATCGGTAGTTGTGCATCAATTTCGTAGTCAGTCTTCTCCGCGGCAGAGCAAGGCTGGCGATAGCCACGGCCACCACATTGAAGCAAACGTGCCCGCAGCCCATACGAACTACCAGGAACTTGGAGGAGAAGTCATGGCAACACGAAGGGACATGCTGAAGCTGAGCATGCTGGGCGGCGCGGTAGCCCTTACCGGGATGAAGGAGGGCCCGGTCCTTGACGGTGTGGCAGCGAGGCGCGGTGCCGATGACAATGAAGCCACCACATCCACGCCGGTCACCACTCCGAGCAAGCTGGCCGCGAAGAACACTCCGGTCCCGTATACCGCCGCCTTCCGCCGTCCGCCGGAACTTGTCCCGTTCTCGACAGGTCGCGACCCTGACGGCCAGCGATTCGCGAAGTATTCGCTGACCCAGAAGCTGGGGCAGGCCCAGATCGCGCCCGGGCTGTCCACCACCTTGGCCGGCTACAACGGGATCTTCCCCGGCCCCACCATCCGCGTTCCGCAAGGCACACGCACGGAGGTCCGGATCAGCAATGCCCTTCCGGGGAGAGGACTGCTCTACACGGAGCCGTCCAACACGGTCACCCACCTTCACGGCTCGGCGTCGCTGCCGCAGTACGACGGCTACGCGAACGACCGCACCGCCCCGGGCAAGGTGAAGAACTACCACTACCCCAACTGGCAGGCGGCCCGGACGCTCTGGTACCACGACCACAACCACATGCTCACCGCGCAGGGCGTCTACTCTGGACTCGCCGCTATCTACACGTTGTCCGATGCGCACGAGCAGGCGCAGCTGCCTCAAGGCGAGTTCGACGTGCCGATCCTGGTCACCGACGTGATGCTGAACGCGGACGGCTCGCTCGGCTACAACGACAACGGGCACTCCGGCCTGTGGGGCGACATCGTGATGGTCAACGGCGTGCCCTGGCCCACCATGAAGGTCAAGCCCCGGATCTACCGGTTCCGGTTCCTGGTCGGCTCCATCACCCGCTCCTACCGGTTCGCGCTGTCCAACGGGGACCCCTTCTACGTGGTGGGCACCGACGCCGGCATGACCCCGAAGGTCCAGGCTGTTTCGTCCTGGCGGCAGGGCACCGCGGAGCGGTACGAGGTTTTGATCGATTTCCGGAAGTACCGGCCGGGCCAGTCAGTGGAGCTGCGGAACCTGAGCAACAAGAACAACGTGAACTACGCCAACACCGGCAAGGTCATGAAGTTCCAGGTCGTGGCGGATTCCCCGTCCCCGGCAGGGTCGAACTCCCGCTCGATCAGTTCCATCCCGTCCACCCTCGACATCGGACCGCACCCGAGCCGGGCCACCGGAGGCCTCGAGACCATGTCGCTGACCCCGGACATGGCCGTGGCCAAGAGGATCCTGCGGGTCCAACGCAAGGGCGGGGAATGGACCATCAACGGCGAAACCTGGGACACGGTGGAAAAGTCCAACTTCACCCGGTGTTTCGCGAACCCGCAGAAGAATCAGGTGGAACAGTGGACCATCGTGAACGAGTCCGGCGGCTGGTTCCACCCGGTGCACATCCACCTGATCGACGGCAAGATCATCGGCCGGAACACCAACGGCGGCAAGCCCTACGCCTGGGAGGGCGGCCCGAAGGACGTCTTCTACGCCGGGGAGAACGAGTCCGTCACTGTCCTCATGCAGTTCGATACCGGCAAGCACGAGGGCGGCCGCTACATGGTCCACTGCCACAACCTGGTGCACGAGGACCACGACATGATGGTCCAGTTCGCCGTGGGGGACCTGAGGAACAACGACCCCATCTACGCCGACCAGCCGGTGACGGAAACGATGCCGCCCGGACGTTTCGCGTCCACGTACAGGGCCGCCTACCCGGCAGGAACCTGAGATGAAGCGCCTTATCCTGATCGCGCCGGCGGTGCTGCTGTTGTCACTCTCACTGAGCGGCTGCACCGGCGGTGCCCAGGCAAACCCGACGGCCAACCCCACGCCCGTCGCCGCGGCGAGCGAGTCCGCCACGGCCACGAAGGTGGGTGCCCAGTCCGAGGAAGGGCAGGACCTCGGCAACGGCCGGCCCAGCGTCAGCTTCGACGGCCTCATGGTCCGGCGCCGGGTGGTGATCGCCGTTCACTCAACGCTGGAGGCCAACGTTGAGGGCATCCGCAAGAAGCTGGACTCCGCTGCGGCGGCCCGGAACACCGTCCTGTCCAACATTTCCCCCGATGTGCTCGAGCCCGCCGTGCTCCAGCAGGTGGTTCCCGAAGTGATTGTGGCCCTTCCGGCCACGGCCAGCGTTGATGACGGCCGCGCCATCGTCACCAAGGCCACTGAAGAGGGCACCGCGAAACTGGGCGTGAACAACTTCTACGTCATCCCCGTGCTGGTGCACGATCTCCGGTTCAGCGTGAAGGCGGCCAACCCCGCCGCGCTGTCGGCTGCCGTGGACCGGGAGGGAATCCTCTCCGATGCGCTGGGGAACTACGACACGTCGGTCAAGGGCGGGGAGCTCAGCATCAGCTACACGGGACCGCTGCTCGGTGATGAGCTGGTGGAGACCGTCCGCGGAGGCATCGCCCGCCAGGCGCACGTTGCGTCATCCACCATTGCCGTGGGACCGAAGTCCACCTCCGGAACCGGCGTGGACATGGCCACCGAACCGCCCTGGGACCCTGAACTGCTTGTAAGCCAAGATGACCACCCCCACACGGACGGCTGAGGCCATCCGACAAGTTCCATCGATCCGGCACACAGCTGCCGGCGCCGCGTAGCGGCGAGAGTGACAGGAGTAGGCAGTGAGGAGCTTATCCAACCCCACCATCCGCGATGTTGCCGAGAGGGCGGGAGTCTCCTTGACCACAGTGTCGTACGTGCTGTCCGGCAGGAGCGGCGGCACGACCCGGATCAGCCAGCCCACCCAGGAACGCGTCCTGGCCGCCGTCGGGGATCTCGGCTACGTCCCCAACCAGGCCGCCCGCGGAATGCGCCGCGGACGGACGGACCTGGTGGCCATCGCCATCGGCGATCTTGAGTGGCCGCCGGACCGGGCGCTTGCCACGGCGGCTGCTTCCATCCTGCCGCGCCACGGCTACCAGCCCGTCATCCTGCTGGGCCAGACCTGGCGGCAGTTCATGCTCTCCGGCGGTGCGGACGGCGTCATTGTGGGCGTGTCCCCGCAGGCAGCCGCCGAGGACGGCACCATCACTGAACTCGCCAGGCGTGGAGTGGCGCAGGTGGTCATCGCGGAAACCATGCAAGCCGAACAGGCCGTCGCACTGCTGATGGACCAGATGGAGGCAAGGGCGCAGCACGACTCCGTGGGCCCGGTTCCTTTGAAGCGGCTCAGCGGTAGCGTCCTGTTTGGCGGCGGTGCGCTGCACGTGCTCCACGAGGTGCTGTCCGCCGTCGACGCCTTCGCGCAGCAACTCCCCGGTCTCTAGGAACCGGCCGCCGGCCGCAGCGTAACAATCGGACCCGCTCGCTGCCCGGCTGCCCGCTGAAGGGCAGGCGCCGCCGGCTGCCGCTGCCCGTCACTGGCCGTAGCGGTCCGAAACATCAGCGTGCCTGCGCGCCCCGAATCGGGCGGAATGCGTCATCCGATGGCGCCGGAAGACGCCCGCTGTTACTCAGTGTTTCTTCACGCGTCCCGTCGCGTCGTGGAGCCGGCTTACCCGGCCGGCGCCGGCAGATTACGCCGCGTTGCCCCTCGTGACCGCGCCCTTCAGGCGGTGATCCATCTCTGCTCTCATGGTGGACACGAACGCATTCAACCACCTGCTGAAGGGAAGCTCACCATGACTTCCGGCACCGCCCCCACCCCGAAAATCAGCCTCCAGAACATCACGAAGAGGTTCACCGTCCGGCCCACCAGGGAGAACCCCGAAGGCACGG
This sequence comes from Burkholderia sp. RS01, assembly GCF_039748055.1. Taxonomy (NCBI): domain Bacteria; kingdom Pseudomonadati; phylum Pseudomonadota; class Betaproteobacteria; order Burkholderiales; family Burkholderiaceae; genus Burkholderia; species Burkholderia sp. RS01. Next base: position 35,522 of record NZ_JBDLAK010000020.1, on the reverse strand, counting down.
TCCTGACAGCCCTCGACGGCATCTCCCTGGACGTCTCCGCCGGCGAGTTCATCACTCTCGTGGGGCCGAGCGGCTCCGGCAAAACCACGCTCCTCGACCTGCTGGCCGGGCTGACGAAGCCGGACGCCGGCAAAGTCCTGGTGGACGGCAGGGAAGTCACCGGACCGGGCCGGGACCGTGCCGTCGTCTTCCAGCAGTATGCGCTGTTCCCGTGGCGGACGGCGGCGGCGAACGTCTCCTTCGGCCTCGAAGGAGCCGGCAGCGACGGGAAACGCTTCAACCGCAAGGAGCGCGCCGAAAAGGCGCGGGAGTACCTCGAGCTCGTGGGCCTCGGCGGCTTCGAGGACCGGTACCCGCATGAGCTGTCCGGCGGGATGAAGCAGCGCGTCGCCATAGCCCGCAGCCTGGCCTACGAACCGGACGTCCTGCTGATGGACGAACCGTTCGCGGCACTGGACGCCCAGACCCGCGAGCAGCTCCAGGACGAACTGCTGCGCATCTGGGCCGCTACGGGCAAGACCATCATCTTCATCACGCACGGCATCGACGAAGCCGTGTACCTGGGCCAGCGGGTGGCGGTGCTCAGTTCCCGGCCAGGCCGGCTCAAAGAGATCGTGGACATCGACCTGGGCGACCGGTCCGGGGACGAGGACGTGCGCTCGAACGCCGCATTCGTGGAACACCGGCACAAGGTCTGGTCCCTCCTTCACGACGAGGTGCGGCGTGCCCAGGAAGCCGGGCACGCCAAGATCCAGCCGGACGGTTCGGCACCCGATGAAGCAAGAAACATCCCCACAGGAAAGGCAGCCTGATGAGCACGCCAACACTCGCCAAAGACACGACAACCCAGGACGCTCCCGCAACGGGCACTCCTGCGGTGGACGGCTCAGCAACGGACGCCGCGACGCCCGACGCGACCAAGGCCCCGGGCCAGGCGCCCCATGCCGGCCGCACCGGACCCTCACGGTTCCGCCTGGCGGCCCTGACGGCGGGGCGCGCGGCCTGGGGCGCCGGAGCGATCCTGCTGTTCCTGCTGCTGTGGGAGCTGGGCCCCACCTATCTCGCGCCGCCCTCCACGCGCGTTTTCCTTCCGCCCCTGCACGTGGTGCTTCAGGCACTGGGAACCCTCATCGAGAACGGCCAGCTGCAGAACCACCTCGCGGCCAGCCTGACCCGTTCGGCCAGCGGCTTCGGCATCGCCGTGGTGGCCGCCGTCGCCCTCGGCCTGCTGGTGGCGTGGTACCGGTCCCTGGACCGCTTCCTGAATCCGCTGCTGGAAGTGTTCCGCAACACGGCGGCGCTCGCGCTGCTCCCGGTCTTCACCCTGCTCCTAGGCATCGGGGAAACATCCAAGATCAGCATCGTGGCCTACGCCGCGTTCTTCCCGGTCCTGCTGAACACCATCGCCGGCGTCCGGACCGTCGATCCGCTGCTGATCCGGGCCGCCCGCTCGCTGGGGCTGTCGAACTTCCAGCTGTTCCAGAAGGTCATCCTCCCCTCCGCCGTGCCCACCATCTTCACGGGCGTCCGGATGGCGGGGACAACCTCCATCCTGGTCCTGATTGCCGCGGAAATGGTGGGGGCCAAAGCCGGCCTGGGCTACCTGATCGTGAATTCCCAGATGAGCTTCCTGATCCCGGACATGTACGCGGGGATCCTGACTGTTTCGCTGCTGGGCCTGCTGGTCAACTACCTGCTGGTCGCCGTCGAACGCCATTTCTCCCGCTGGCGGACTGCCGTCGGATCCCAGGCCGCGTAAGCGGCGCGCCCATACACGCCCCCCGAACACCAAGGAACGTCATGCCAGAACGTACACCCAGCAACAGCGAAGCCGGCGGCGAACGCCAGCTGCATCTGAACGCCTTCCTCATGAGCACCGGACACCATGAGGCCTCGTGGCGGCTGCCCGAAAGCGACAGCTTAGCGGGCACCCAGGTGGCCCATTTCCAGCGGCTCGCCCGCACGGCGGAGCGCGGAACCTTCGATTCGATTTTCTTCGCGGACTCACCGGTGCTGCACGGGGACGTGCGCCAGCGACCCTACGGCACGCTGGAACCCACGCTCCTGCTGAGCGCCATCGCCGCCGTGACCAAACGGATCGGGCTGATCGCCACGGCGTCCACCACGTACAACGATCCCTACAACCTGGCCCGGCGCTTCGCCTCGCTGGATCACATCAGCGGCGGCCGGGCAGGCTGGAACGTGGTGACCACGGCCGGAGAGGCCGCGGCGCGGAACTTCTCGCTGGATGACCAGCCCGCACATTGGCGCCGCTACGAGCGGGCCGCCGAGTTCCTTGACGCGTCCCGGAAGCTCTGGGACAGCTGGGAGGACGACGCCCCGGTGGGGGACAAGGCCGCCGGCGTCTGGGCGGACAGTTCCCGGGTCCACGCCGTCAACCACACAGGCCGGTACTTCCGGATCCAGGGCCCGCTGGACGTGCCGCGCCCGCCGCAGGGCCATCCGGTGATTGTGCAGGCCGGCTCTTCCGAGGACGGCAAGGACTTCGCCGCCCGTTACGCCGAAGCCGTGTTCACCGCGCAGCAGACCCTTGCGGAAGCCCAGCGGTTCTACGCCGACCTGAAGCGGAAGACCGCCGCCGTCGGACGGAACCCGGACCACGTCAAGATCCTGCCCGGCATTGTTCCGATCATCGGCTCCACCGAGAAGGAAGCGCGCCGCCTGGAACGCGAACTCGACGAACTGATCCACCCCGAACACGCGCGGAAGCAGCTGGCAGGCATCCTGCGGGTTTCGCCCGAGTCGCTGCCGCTGGACGCGCAGCTGCCGGAGGACCTTCCGTCGGAGGACGAGATCGAGGGCGCCAAGAGCAGGTACACGCTGATCGTGGAGCTCGCCCGGCGGGAGCGGCTGACCGTCCGCCAGCTCATCGGCAGGCTGGGTGGCGGCCGCGGCCACCGCACCTTCTCCGGCACGCCCGAGCAGGTGGCGGATGCGATCCAGGGCTGGTTCGAGAAGGGCGCGGCGGACGGGTTCAACATCATGCCGCCCGTGCTCCCGTCGGGCCTTGACGCGTTCGTGGACCATGTCATCCCGATCCTGCGGGCCCGGGGACTGTTCCGGCGCGAATACACGGGCAGCACCCTGCGGGAGCACTACGGGCTGCCCCGTCCCGCCAGCGTTTTTGCCGACGGCGGTCCCGCCGCGCCTGTTGCGCAAGCCGGCCCTGCCGTCCCCGACGGCGCCCCCGAACCAACCGCGACCACCGAACCCGCCGCACCGACGAAAAGAGAATTCGTTGTTTCTGAACCGTGATTTAGACCCGGCCTCCCTCCGCGAAACCTTCGGGCACTGCCCCTCCGGCGTCGCGGCGCTGTGCACGCTCGTGGACGGAGCACCGCAGGGAATCGTGGCATCGACCTTCACCGTCGGGGTTTCGCTGGACCCACCGCTGGTCATGTTCGCGGTGCAGAACAGCTCGCAGACGTGGCCGCTTATCCGGGCAGGCGGCAGGATCGGTGTCTCGGTCCTGGCCGCGGGGCAGACGGACGCCTGCCGGCAGATCGCCTCGAAATCGGCGGACCGCTTCGCCGGCATCGGGCTCACTGCCACCGAACAGGGCGCGCTCTTCCTCAACGACGCCGGGCTCTGGCTGGACTGCTCGGTGGAGACTGAAGTCCCCGCCGGCGACCACGCCGTGGTCCTGCTCAGGGTGCACGGATACTCGGTTACGGACAGCAGCAGCGATCCGCTCATCTTCCAGGGGTCCGAATTCCGGAGCCTGGCGGTGCCCAGTTACGCTTAGCTGAACCGCCCGCATCCCGCAGCCTTCCGGGGAAGAACGGGCCGTGCCCGGTTGTTAATACCTAGTGGCAAGCAAGGTCGCGCCGAGGGGAGGCCTGCCATGACACGGATTGCGATCGTACTGGGAAGCACCCGGCCAGGCCGGCTGGGAAAGGCGGTGGCCGACTGGGTGCTGCTGCGGGCCGCCGAACGCGCCGACGCCCGGTTCGAGCTCCTCGACGTCGCCGACTTTGACCTCCCGCTGCTGGATGAACCGCTGCCGCCGTCGCTCGGCAAGCACGAGCAGGGTCACACCAGGGCCTGGGCGGAAGCGGTGGCCGGCTTTGACGGCTTCATCTTCGTGACGGGCGAGTACAACCACTCGATTCCGGGAGCGCTGAAGAACGCGCTGGATTACCTCTACGCGGAATGGAACAACAAGGCGGCGGCCTTCGTGAGCTACGGCAGCGCGGGCGGCATCCGCGCCGTGGAGCACCTGCGCGGCGTGGCGGCAGAGCTGCAGATGGCCGACGTCCGCGCCCAGGTGGCGCTGCCCCTGGCCACGGAATTCGAGCACTACAGGACCTTCACGCCCTCCGCCGCGGCGGAGAAGAACCTGGCCACGGTGTTCGATCAGGTCATTGCCTGGGCGGGCGCCCTCAAGGCGCTACGGCCGCCGGCCGGGAAGAACGAGCAAGACCGCGGCCACCTGGCGGCTTCCGCCTGAGGTCAGGAACCGCTGAGCCTCAGGAACCGCCGGGCGTGGAGTCCTGGAGGGGCCTCCGGGCCAGCAAGGCGGCCACGATGGCGCCGGAAATGTTGTGCCACAGCGAGAAAACGGCGGACGGAAGCGCGGTCAGCGGCGTGAAGTGGGCGGTGGCGAGTGTGGCCGCCAGGCCTGAATTTTGCATGCCCACCTCAAATGCCAGTGCCCTGCGAGCCTTGTCGTCCAGGCGGCCCAGCTTGCCGGCCAGGTATCCGAGTCCGAGGCCGAAGCCGTTGTGGAGCACGACGGCCAGGAACACGATGCCGCCTGCTGCCACGATCTTGCCGGCACTGCCCGCCACCACTACGGCCACGATGAGGGAGATGACGACGGCGGATGCCCAGGGCAGAGCCGGAAGCGCCTTTGCGACGAGGTTCTTGAGGAACAGCCGTGCCATCAGGCCGGCAATGACGGGCAGGAGGACGGTCTTGACGATGTCCAGGACCATGGCGCCGGCGTCGATGCTCAGGAACGATCCGGCGAGGAAGAGCACCAGTACGGGCGTGACGATCGGGGCGATCAGCGTTGACACGCTCGCCACGGCCACGGACAGGGCAACATCGCCCTTGGCCAGGAAGGCCATGACGTTGGAGGCAGTGCCGGACGGCGCGCAGCCAACGAGGATCAGGCCGACGGCCAGGGGCGGCTCAAGCTGAAGAACGGTGGCGATCAGCCACCCCGCCCCGGGCATGATCACGTAGTGGGCAACGATGCCCAGGACCACAGCCCACGGCCTGCGGGCCACGGCAGCGAAGTCGGGGGGCGTCAGCGTTAGGCCCATGCAGAACATGATGATGCCCAGCAGGTACGGGACGGCGGGGCCGAGGGGCTGGAAGGCGCCGGGGAGCAGGAATCCGGCCACGCCGGCAGCCAGCACCAGCAGCGGGAACACGGTCACGGCAACACGGGCGATCTTGGCCTCTGCCGCGAGGGCCGGATTCAGTGGCTCGACGCCGGCCGCCGTGGCCAACGGAGCAGTTTCGGGGGTCTTTGTTGCCTCAAGCATTCAATAATGCTGGCACTGAACAGCCGCCCCAAACCAATTCGTGACTGATGTCAGACAAATGTGTCGGCCGCGCAGAATCAGTCGGCGGCAGACTCATCGCTGGCGCAGTGCGGGTGCGATACTGGGTTGCACTGGATCGCGATGCAGGGGGCGGAAATGATCCTAGACACGGCAACACTCCGCGTTGCCTTCAGCGTGATGGCTTTAGTCATGGGCATCCTGTTCTACTTCTCCGCGTTCCGCACCACCCGTTCCGCATACAGTGGCTGGTGGTGCGTGGCCCTGCTGCTGTTTCTCGCGGGCGCGGCAAGCTTCCTCCTGGACGGAACACCCCACCAGGTGTGGGCCAACCCGCTGGGAAACGTCCTGCTCATTGCCGGGGTGGCGAGTGTCTGGGCCGCTGCGCGTTCGCTCCGGATGCTTAAATGCAACGTCTGGCTCTCCGTCGCCGTCCCGGGCATCGCGGGCATTGCCGCAGCCCTGGACAATCCGGGATCCAATACATGGGCCGGGGGTGCTGTATTCCTGGGCTCCATGTGCCTCTTCATTGGCCTGGCTTCCCGCGAGCTGTGGCAGCTGGAGCCCGGCTACTCCCGGGTGCGGATACCAACGGCCATAGCTGCCGGAGGCGTCGCCGTCTTCTACGTGGGCCGTCTGGCGATCTTCATCGCGGAAGGTCCGGCCGGTCCGACGTTTGTCACCTACTTCGGATCCTCCGTGACCACGCTAGTCACCATGGTGTTCCTGGTGGTCGGCTCCTTCAGCATGGCCGAACTCAGCACGGAGCAGCAGACGCGGGCACTCCAGACCGTGGCCAGGGAGGACGGCCTGACCGGCCTCCTCAACCGCAGCGCGTTCATTGAGCTGGCGGCGGCTGAGATGGACCGCTGCAGGCAGCTCGACACGTCCGGAACGCTGATCCTTGCCGATCTGGACCACTTCAAGACAGTCAATGACACCTTCGGCCACGCGGCCGGCGACCTTGCCTTGCAGGCGTTCGCCGATGCCTGCAAGGAGACGGTCCGCTCCACGGACCTTGTGGGGCGATACGGCGGAGAGGAGTTCATCCTCATGATCCCGGGCGTTGGTCCGCGCCAGGCCGAGACCATCACCACGGAGATCAGCCGGCGGCTTGCCAGATATGCCATACCGGAGGTGCTCCGGATGCCCACCGTCAGCTACGGCCTCTCCAAATTCACGGCAGGGACGGAAGACCTGGACGAGCTGATCGCCGCCGCCGACGTCGCCCTGTACGAGGCAAAATCGCAGGGGCGGAACCGAACCGTCCAAGGGTGACTGGGCCACGGCCCAGGAAGCCCCTATCCGTCAGACGTGGAGAGGCGCTCCGGCGTCGTGTCGAGCAGAAGGGCCTCCAGTTCCCGGATTTGCTCGTTTGCGCGGTCCAGGAAGCGGTTGACCGTGTCGGGGTCGATGCGCCCGTCCGTGCGGGAGAGGATGATCAGCGACTTCCAGAGCAGGGACTTTCCGGTGACCGCGCTGATGAGTCCTTCGAGGGCGAGCTGACCTGTGGCTCCGTCGGGGGAGTGCAGCGGATTCAGCGGATCCAGTTTGCCGATCTGGGCGCTGATCCACGACAACGGCTTCTTGTAGGCCGGCATGTGCAGATGCATCAGGTCGGAGAACTCGTGGAGCGCTGCCTTGTCCGCGCTCACTTCCGCGGCAAGGTGGCTGAGGGTGGTGCCGTGCGGCGTGCCGTCCCAGGTTTTGGCCGCCTGTTCGAAGAGGCGCTCTCCGGCGGCTGCCGCTATCAGATGGCTGTGCAAGTACGCGGACAACGAATTGTCATCGATGGTTCCGCCGTCGATGTTGCTCTCATTCACGGTCTTTTCCTCCCGGTGGCGGGCCGTCGTAATGGCTGTTCTGTCAGCATACTGATTAGTCCGCGGCTGGTGCAGGGGGATTTGGTGCGCATCCCCGGATGCTGCGGCGGGACAGTGAAAGGGCCGGCGCTCCGCTGCCCCCAAGGCAGCGGAACACCGGCCCTCCACGCGGTGCCCTAAGAGCCCCGCTGAATGCATGTTGTGGCGCTGTTAAGCCGCGGCCCGCACGAACGTGACCGGGCCCGTGGCGGTCAGCCAGGACAGCGGGTGAACCACGGTCTGGTTGGAGCCGTTCATGCCACCGCTGAGAACATTGCCGTTGCCGACGAAGATTCCCACGTGGCCGGACTGGACCACCATGTCGCCGGGCTGGGGGGTGGAGACGACGCTTCCGTAGTTCATGAACTGCATCGGGGCGAGGTCGCCCACCGGGATCCCGGAGGCGCCCAGTGCCTTTTCAACCATGGCGGTGCAGTCTTGGGTGATGCCCAGCTGGGCGTAGGCGGACGAGACCATGGAGGCGTTGACGCTGCCGGCGGCAGCCGCAGGGGCCTTGGCCGGAGCCGCCGCGGCCTGGACGGTGATTTTCGCCGGAGCCGGAGCAGCGACGGGTGCGGCCACGGGCGCCGGAGTCTCTGCCAAGGGCGGCGCCTCCACGACCGGGGCTTCCACGACGGGAGCCGGGGTGGATTTTACGATGGGGCGCTCGTAGTCAATCCGGACGCTGGAGTCCGCACTCAGCGGAGCCTGCGCCTGGCTGACAGCCTCGGGTGCGGCGGCCGGGGCCGCGTCCTGCTGTGCGGGTCCGTTGGCGGCATTCGCGGCGATGCTTCCGGTGAAGGCAAGCCCCGACGCCGCGAGGATGACGGCGGTCTGGCGTCCCAGTCCTCCGGCCGTGACGGCGCGGGAGGCCGAAACGAGCGGATTCGAGCGGGTGGCGGCTGCGCGGCGGCGGCCAAGGATACTGCGTGACGACATGAAGGAGCCTCTCCCGATGCCTGCGAGGTGAGCTGTCGGATTCGGATGGGAGACACCCGGCCGCACGTCCTGAACAGAAGCAGGAGCTGCGCGGCTTCACCCCAAGGCCCGTTCAAGCGGGCCGAAAATTGGTTTCCCCGTCTCTGCCGGACATGGTCTGCGAACGGATCCCGGGCTGCGGCAGAGTTAGGCAATCAGCGCGGGAATGCCCTCTTCGGTGAAAAGGGCACCTTTTCCACGGTACGGGAGGCTCTTCCGAATGTCACATTAAGGTAACGGCACCCTGCGGTCCCTTAGTGGCCGGCGTTGAGCTTGCCCGCGAGGCGTTCGCGCATCTGGATGCTGGCCGCATTCAGTCCGATCAGTTCGACGTCCCGGCCGTGCCTGCGGTACTTCTCTGTCACGGCGTCCAGCACAGCGATGGTGGAGGCGTCCCAAAGGTGCGAGGCGTGCAGGTCGATCACCACTCCGGCGACGTGCGGCTCCGAGTCCCGGGCGTAATCGAACTGGGTGTAGAGGTCATTCGACGACGCAAAGAACAGCTCGCCGTCCACGGTGTACGTGGCCACGGTCCGGCCGTTCAGCTCCACCTCGGTCCGTTCCACTGTGGCAAAGTGGGCAACCCGCCGGGCGAACATCGCCATCGCGGCGAGCACCCCGGCGCCGACGCCGATCGCCAGGTTGTGTGTCACCACCACGGTGGCGACGGTGATCAGCATGACGGCCGTTTCGGAGCGCGGCATCCGCTTCAGGGTTTTCGGGGCAACCGAGTGCCAGTCGAAGGTGATGGCCGAGACGAAGATCATCACGGCCACCAGCGCGGCCATCGGGATGAGGCCCACGACGTCGCCCAGCGTCACCACCAGCACCAGCAGGAACGCGCCGGCGAGGAACGTGGAAACCCGGCTCCGCGCGCCGGAGCCCTTGACGTTGATCATGGTCTGGCCGATCACCGCGCAGCCGCCCATGCCGCCCAGGAACCCCGTCACAATGTTGGCCACGCCCTGGCCCCAGGACTCGCGGGTCTTGTTGGAGCGGGTGTCCGTGATGTCGTCCACGAGCTTGGCCGTCATGAGTGATTCCAGCAGCCCCACGAGCGCCATGGACAGTGCAAACGGGGCGATGGTCTGGAACGTCTCCAGGGTCAGCGGCACGTGGGGCACGAACAGCGAGGGCAGGCTTTCGGGCAGCTGTCCCTTGTCCCGGACGGCGGGGACATTGATTCCCGCCAGGACGGCCAACAGGGTCAGCAGCACGATCGCCACCAGCGGCGACGGTACCGCCGTCGTAATCCGGGGAACGCCGACGACGATCAGCAGGCCCGCGGCCACCAGCGGATACACCGGCCACGGGACGCCGATGAGCTCAGGAAGCTGGGCCATGACTACCAGGATGGCCAGGGCGTTGACGAAGCCCACCATCACCGAACGGGGGATGAAGCGCATCAGCCGGGTGACGCCGAGGACCGCCAGGAGGATCTGGAAGACGCCAGCCAGGATCACCGCGGAAATCAGGTAGTCCAGCCCGTGGCTGCGCATCAGCGGGGCGATCACCAGGGCCACGGCGCCGGTGGCCGCGGAAATCATGGCGGGACGGCCGCCGACGAAGGAGATGGTCACGGCCATGGTGAAGGACGCAAACAGGCCGATCCGGGGGTCCACGCCTGCGATCACGGAGAACGCGATGGCCTCCGGGATGAGCGCGAGGGCCACCACCAGGCCGGCCAGGGCCTCGGTTTTGAGCCGGCGCGGGGAGCGCAGTGTTGCCCGGACGGACTGGAGCTGTTCGGGCTTCATGGATCCCTATTTCTTGGTCTGGCGGTAGCGCTCGATCTGCTTCAGCCGCCGCTGGAGGCTGTCGCGCCGGGGGTGCGGAACGGCGTCGGGCGCCTCGGCTGTGAGGTCAATGTGCTTGGTGCCGTACTGCCAGAGGAGGAGGTCGTCCAGCAGCCGGTCCGGGCCGGGGGAGTAGCGGTGGTCCAGGGCCTTGCGGACCTCGGTGATCCGGTTGGCGCTGAGCAGGCCGGCGAGCTGCACGGTCTGGTTGAGGCCGTGGGCTGCCATGAGCTCGGCGGCCCATCCCCAGTCGTCATCTACTTTACGGTCCACGTGCGGAAGCAGCGTGCGCCAGACGTCGCGGATGCGGTTGGGCGTGAGCTGCGCCGAGCCCTCGCCGTCCATGTCCCAGTAGCCGCGGACCTCCTCGTAGCGTTCATGAAGGTCGGCGAATGCGGTCTCCACCGTTTCGAGCATGGCGGCGGTGGCGGTGAACTGGCGGTCGAAGTGCGGGGTCCAGGCCCGCGGGTCCTCGGCCTTGAACCGGATGTCATGCTCTATTTCGCTCCACGCATGCGCAAACACGGTGCGGATCTGGCATTCGAAGAAGTAGCTGCCGTTGGGCTGCGCCTCCGGGTTGAAGACCTGCTGGTAGTCCTTGACGGCCTCGTTCTGGATGGTCCGCAGGATGAGGTGGCGGCTGGAGTAGCCGTACGTCCCGGACTCGATGGAGCCGATGTCCTTCTCACGGTCGCCGCGGCAGTCGAAGAGTTGCCGCTGGCGCTTGATGAGGTTGGCCACGGCGGCGTTTTCGGCCGGCAGCTTGGTGATGACGCGGACGCCCACCATGTCGTTGAGGGTGCGGAACGGATCGGGGAACTTCAGCGCCCGTGGGTCGCCCGGTTCCAGCGGCTCTTCGGTGCGGGAGATTTTCTCCCGGAAGGACTCCACGGACTTGGTGCGGCCGGTGACGAACAGCGGCGTGACTTCGGTGTCCTTGAGCATTGTCCGGAGGGTCTGCAGGACCTCGCGGGTGACCAGCTTCAGGGCAGGCCGGACTCGCTCGTAGAGCTCTACGTTTTCCTGCACGGAGTCGCGCTGACTGACGTCCAGGCGATCCCAGTTGCTTGCCATGGTTCCAAACTATCAAGGGGGTGCGACGCCGGCGGGGGTGACACCCCCGCCGCCAGCCGCCGTCGTCATTCCTGAAACCTGGCCGCCTGCCCCGTCGCGGCGGTGGCTTCCGCCCGGCGGGACCGGCTCCCCTGTAGGCTCGGCACATGGCTGATGTGCGCCGTCGTGCCCTGCTGTCCAATGGACTGCCGGGCGCTGCGGCAGTGGTGAACCTGGCGGCGCTGGACGCCGTCCTGTTCACCGGGACCCAAGGAGGATGCAGTGAAGCGGCAGAAGTACCAGTACGGTGACCACCCCAGCCAATGGGGGGAGCTCTTTCTGCCGGAACCGCCGCCAGCATCCCAGTCCCGGAGCAAGCACACGGTGACCCGAGGCGTGGTGGTGGTCATCCACGGCGGCTACTGGCGCTCGCAGTACGGCGCGGAACTGGGAGAGCCGCTGGCCAAGGACCTCGCCGCGCACGGGATGGCCGCCTGGAACCTTGAATACCGGCGGGCAGGCAACGGCGGCGGCTGGCCGCACACCTTCGAAGACGTCCTCGCCGGGATCGACAAGCTCCGCGAAATAGCCGAAGAACACGGCCTGGATATTTCCCGTGTGGTGGCGCTGGGACACTCCGCCGGCGGCCACCTCGCCGTCTGGGCAGCCGGCCGGGACCGGCTCGCAGGGCTCGGGGCGCCGGACGCGGACCGGCAGGTCCTGCGCAACCTCAACGGCGAAGCGGTGCACCTGACGGGCGTGGTCAGCCAGTCCGGGCTTCTTAACCTGGCCCAGGCCGACTGGCTCGATCTCAGCAACGGCGCGGTGAGCAACCTCATGGGCGGCTCGTCCGGCAAGTACCCCAAGCGGCACAAGTACGCCGATCCCATGAGCGCCGTCCCGCTCGACGTTCCCGTCTATGCGGTCCACGGCCTTGAGGACAACACCGTACCCATGAGCCAGTCGGAAGCCTATGTGGCGGCCGCCCGGGCCGCAGGGGCGCCGGTGCAGGTGGTCAAGGTTCCGGGTGACCACTTCGCGCTGATCGACCCGAAGGCCTCGTCCTACCGGAAATGCCGCGAGCTGGTGCAGGAGCTGCTGGGGCTCTAGGGGAGGGCGGCTGGCGTGAAACGCCTGCCGGCCGCCCCCGCACCCCTGACGCGCTCCAAGGTTCCCTCTCACGTGGGAGACGGGAGTGGGGCAGTCCCGCTGCTCACGTTCCGGCCGGAAACGCCGGCCGGTAAACCGGTGGGAAAGCGTTCACGGGCAAGGAGTCGCGGATTGGCGGGTCAGAGGTGATGGGGTTGTTGGTCCGCAGGTCGCCCACTGAATACTGCACCATCATGTCGTGGTCCTCGTGCACCAGGTTGTGGCAGTGGATCATGTACCGCCCTCCCTCCCGCGGTCCGACGTCGAACTGCATCAGCGTGGTGATGGACTCGTTCTCACCGGCGTAGAAGACATCCTTGGGCCCGCCCTCCCAAGCGAACGGTTTGCCGCCGTTGGTGTTGCGGGCGATGATTTTGGCGTCGGTCAGGTGGACGTGCACCGGGTGGAACCAGCCCCCGGACTCGTTGATGATGGTCCACTGCTCGACAGCCATTGGTTGGGGGTTGCCGAAGAGCTTGGTGAACCCGGACCTTTCTATGTCGTCCCAAATGACCCCGTTGATAGTCCACTGGCCGTGCTGGCGCATGAACTTGAGCTGCCGCTTCACCACGGCCATCTCCGGGGTCAGTTTCATCGTGGGGATACCGCCCCGGGACGCGGTGGGCGATCCGCCGTCGTCCAGTCGCGCGGGGATCGCGTCGATGGACCCCTTGCCGGAACCGGAGTCGGCCACCACCTGGAACCGCATGATCTTGTTGGTGTTGGCGAAGTCGAGGTTGTTCTTGTTGCTGAGGTTCCGCAGTTCCACGCTCTGGCCTGGCCTGTACTTGCGGAAGTCAATCAGGATTTCGTAGCGCTCCGCGGTGCCCTGCCGCCAGGACGACACGGCCTGCACCACCGGCGTCATACCCCCGTCGGTGCCGACAATGTACACGGGCTCTCCGTTGGACAGGGTGGGGCGGTAGGAGCGTGCAATCGAGGCGTCCAGCACCCGGAAACGATAGATGCGGGGCTTGACCTTCATCGTCGGCCACGGCACGCCGTTGACCATGATCACGTCACCCCACAGCCCCTTTTGGCCGTTGTCGTTGTACGCCAGAGAGCCATCGGCGTTGAACAATGCGTCCGACAGCATCAGCGGCACGTCGAACTCCCCCTGCGGCAGCTGCGCCAGGTCGAACCGCTCCGATAGCGGGTAGAACCCCGCCAGCCCCGAGTACACATTCTGGGCGGTGATGTGGTGCTTGTGGTCGTGGTACCAAAGCGTCCGCGCGGTCTGTCTGTTGGGATAGTGGTAATTCTTGACGTTGCCGGGAACGGTGATGTCGTTGGCATAGCCGTCGTACTGGGGCAGGGACGCCGAGCCGTGCAGGTGTGTGGAGGTGCTGAAGGCGCCTGGCTGGAGAATGCCGAGCGGCGGGAAGGCGTTGCGAATCCGCACTTCGATCCGGGTGCCCTGTCGGGCCCGGATCGTGGGGCCTGGGAAGATGCCATTGTACCCGGCCACCGTGGTCGACAGACCGGGCAGGAACCGGGCCTGGCCGAGTTTCTGGGTGAGTGCGTAGCGTGCAAACGGCCGCTTCCGGTCGCCGCCATCGAAGCCCGTCTGGAAGGGCACCAGCTCCGGGGGCCGGCGGAATAGCGCCTGGAAAGGGATTGGCGTGTTCTTCGGTGCGAGCAGGCTCCCGGTAATGAGCGAAGAGGCCGGCGCCGCCCCACCAACACTCACCGCCACCCCGGTCAACGCTGCCGTGCCCGCCAAACCGAGCCTCAGAACTGCCCTGCGAGAAGACATGATTCCTCCAGATTGTGCGATCAGGTGGTGTTAAATGAAGCAGGCCCGCAGCCGATGGCCGCCGGCCTGCCAATCCCCCCTGAGGTGCAGAAACCTGAGGTACAACAACACCAGTGTTCGCTGGACAACTTCTGAAAACCTTGGAAGCTTGCCGGTATGGACTGCTATCCCACCCGAAATGGGGGCGTTAGTCGCCGAGCAGGCACCACGAGGTCCTGCAGGCAACGACCAGGCCCCGCCACCGGTGAGGCCTGGTCGTAGAGGGGTTGATGCTCGCGTACGCAAGAATGGGAACTCCACCGACCTCTGTTCGTTGCACAGTCATGGGGTAGGTAGTAAGGCCGCTGCCGGCTGAGTCCGGGCGGGGGCGCACCAGCCTTGCCCTCGGAGCTACCCGCTCGCCGTGACCATAAATGATAAGTACACTTACTGTCACAGTTGTTCCCGGTTGCTAGCGGCACCTGCATGGGGGAATGTAGTAGCTGGGGGTTGGGGTAGTTTTGTATATTACGATCACCGGCTTCACTAGGAGAAATATATGGGTGAATCCAACAGGTGGTGGACAACATGATTCGGCTTCGCAAATTGGCGCGCGCCGCGTCCGTTCTGACCACTCCGTTGGCGCCGGAGGATGTTCTTGCGCTTTTTAACCCTGTGTTCTCCGCCCGCCAGCTGCGCGGCGTGGTCACCAAGGTTGTTCCGGAAACTGCGGATTCGGCCACCATTTACTTCCACCCCGGCCGCGGCTGGAAGGCCCACAAGGCCGGCCAGTGGGCGCGGATCGGCGTGGAGCTGGACGGCGTGCGCCACTGGCGCTCGTACTCGCTCAGTGCCCCTGCCGGGCAGGATCCCGCCATCACGGTGAGTGACGTCGGCGCGGTTTCCGGCGTCCTGGTCCGGCAGACCAAGCCCGGGGACATCCTGTTCCTGGCGCCGCCGCAGGGCGACTTCGTCCTGCCGGAACACCCCCGCCCGCTGCTGATGCTCACTGCGGGCAGCGGCATCACGCCGGTCATGTCCATGGTCCGCACCCTGGTGCCGCACCGCCCGGACGCCGACGTCGTGCTCATCCACTCCGCCCGCACGCCGCAGGACAGCATCTTCCACGAGGAACTGTCCGAGCTCGCGGACCAGTTCCCCAACTTCCGCGTCACCCACTGGTACACCGGCGAACGCGGCCGGCTGGACTTCGGATCCAACGCCCAGCTGGAGGAGCTGTGCCCGGACTGGCGCCAGCGCGCCGCCTACGCCTGCGGCCCCGAGGAATTCCTCGACGACGCCGAGGCGCTTTGGTCCAGCGAAGCCGCCGCCCACGAGAAAGCAGCGCCGGGCCCGTTCGCCGCGGACCCCATCAGCCTGATCATCGAACGCTTCAACACCAGCCTGGTGGGCGGGGCGGGGCACGACGGCGGCCTGGTCACCTTTGAGGCGTCCGACCGCGAGGTTGAGGCCGACGGCGGCACGCCGCTGCTCGACGTCGGCGAAGACGCGGGAGTCCTGATGCCCAGCGGCTGCCGCATGGGTATCTGCCACAGCTGCCTGTTACCGCTGCGGGCCGGCCAGGTGCGCGACCTGCGCACCGGCGAAGTCCACGGCGAACCGGGCCAACTAATCCAGACGTGTGTTTCGGCAGCCGCCGGGCCCGTTAACCTCGACATCTGAGGAGCTACACCGTATGACTGCAATATCTGACCGCACAGCCGCGAAATCGACGTCGATCAACGGGACGGCGGCAAAGCACCGCCCCGGTGCGCTGGCCTCCTCCGGCAGCCCTCTGGTGCGTCCTCCGGCTGCGGCGCACCTTACCGATGAGCAGGTTGCCGAGATGGGCCGTGAACTGGACGCCATCCGGGACGACATCCTGGCCAAGCGCGGGGCGTCCGACGCCGCGTACATCCGGCGCGTCATCAAGGTCCAGCGCGGCCTCGAGATTTCCGGCCGCGCCGCGCTGCTGATGGGCCGCAACAAGGCCGCCTGGGTCACGGGCACCACTCTGCTGAGCCTCGCCAAGATTCTCGAAAACATGGAAATCGGGCACAACATCCTGCACGGCCAGTGGGACTGGATGCGGGACCCGGACATCCACTCCACCACCTGGGAATGGGACTTCGTCACGCCGGCACGTTCCTGGCAGCACACGCACAACGACCTGCACCACCGCTGGACCAACGTGGTGGGCCGGGACAACGACGTTGGATACAACCTCCTGCGCATGGATGCCGACCAGCCGTGGAAGCCGCACAACCTGGGCAACCCGCTGTACAACGCCATCCTGGCGCCCATCTTCGAGTGGGGCATCGCCATCTACGACCTCGAGCTAGTGGACTACCAGGAGGGCAAGAAGTCCAAGGAGGCCATGAAGCGTGACCTCAAGGCCCTGGGCCGCAAGGTAGTCACCCAGTTCACCAAGGACTACGCCGCGACTCCGGCCGTCGCCATGCTGACCGGCTCGGGCAAGCAGGCGCTCTACGGCACGTTGACCGCCAATGCCGTCCGCAACGTCTGGGCCCATGCGGTGATCTTCTGTGGCCACTTCCCCGAAGGGGCAGACACGTTCACCGAGGAAATGGTGGAAGGCGAGACCCGCGGCGACTGGTACGTCCGGCAGATGATCGGCTCTGCCAACATCTCCGGCTCCAAGTTCATGCACCTCATGACCGGAAACCTGTCCCACCAGATCGAGCACCACCTCTTCCCCGACCTGCCGTCCAACCGGTACGGCGAGGTTGCCCCGAAGGTGCAGGAAATCTGCAAGCGCTACGGCCTGCCGTACACCACGGGTCCGCTGCTCAAGCAGGTCGGATCGTCCTGGGCCAAGGTCTTCAAGCTCGCGCTGCCGGGAAAGAAGTCCTAGCGAATTACCGCAGCGGGAGCGTGCAGCGGGCCGGAAGGTCCGCTGCACTGTTGCCTGCCCGGATCCACTGAGCGCCGGGCCGCGTTCTCTGGCAGAGTATGTCCATGCTCACAGTTATTGGCGAGGGCCTCGTTGACGTCGTCCAGCGCAGCTCCGGAATCGAAGCCCACGTCGGCGGCAGCCCGCTCAATGTCGCGGTGGGCCTCGCCCGCCTCGGCCACCCCGTGCAATTCATCGGCCGCTATGGCCGCGACGCCTACGGCGAGTCGGTGGCCGCCCACCTGAAGGCCAGTTCGGTCATGCTCCCGCAGGCCCCGGACGGCCTGCCCACCAGCGTGGCCACCGCACTGGTGGACGACGACGGCGCCGCCACCTACACGTTCGACCTCGCCTGGGAGCTTCCCGGCCTCGCCGAACGGCTGCCGTTCATGCTGCAGGGCACCACCCTGCTTCACACCGGCTCTATTGCCACGATGCTGGCGCCGGGCGCCGCTGACGTCCTGGCCGCCGTCGAACATTCCCACCCCTCCGCGACCATCAGCTTTGACCCCAACTGCCGCCCCAGCATCATCACGGATGCGGACTATGCCCGGCGCCAGGCGGAGAAGTTCGTGACTCTTTCGGACGTCGTCAAGGCGTCCGACGAGGACCTCGCCTGGCTCTACCCGGGCGTCGACGTGCTGGACTCGGCGCGGCGCTGGCTGTCGCTGGGCGGCGCCGAAGGCCCAGCCATGGTGGTGGTGACCCGCGGAGCGGCCGGCCCGTGGGGCATCACGGCGGCGGGGGAGACCGAATTCGCCGCGCCCCGGGTGGAAGTGGCGGACACCGTGGGTGCCGGCGACTCCTTCATGGCCGCGCTGCTGTCCGGCGTGGTGGACCGCGGGCTGGCCGGAGCCCAGAACCGGGCCGACCTTCGCGCGCTGCCCGCCGAGGGCCTCGCCGCCCTCCTGGCGCACGCCTCCCGCGCCGCCGCCGTGACAGTGTCCCGCGCCGGTGCCAATCCGCCCACGCGTGCCGAACTCAACCGCGTCGAAGCAGCAGCAGAGGAAGCCGAAGTCACCACCATCTGAAAGGCCGCCATGACATCCGCCAGTCCCTTTCCCAACCTCCCGGACGTACCGTCGTTCGAGCTCACCAGCCGCTCGTTCCAGGACGGTGAGACCCTGCATCCCGCGCAGCGCAGCGGCAGGATGCACGCCGGCGGCGCGGACGAGTCCCCGCAGCTGAGCTGGAGCGGCGCGCCGGCGGGCACCGCAAGCTTCGCCGTCACGGTCTTTGATCCCGACGCCCCCGGCGCCGGGGGGTTCTGGCACTGGGCTGTGCTCAACATCCCGGCCGATGTCACGTCGCTGCCGGAGGGAGCCGGAGCCGAGGCAGGCCCGCAGCTCCCGCCCAGCGCCGTACAGCTGAAGAACGACGCCGGCTTCCACGGATATCTGGGCGCCGCCCCGCCGCCCGGGCACGGCCGGCACCGGTACGTCGTCACCGTCTATGCCCTGGACGTCGGGGAACTGAAGACCGGGACCAAGCCCGCGGGTCTCGGAACCGAGCTCGCCAAGCACCTGCTGGGCACGGCCACGCTGACGGGAATCTACAGCCGCTAAGCCGCTGATCGATTCCACTCCGCTTATCGAGCTTGTCGAGATCGAGATTTCAGCAGGCCCAACCACCGCCGGGCATTCGATAGGCGTAGGCTATCTATGCTTCCGCGGCGACGGGAGCCCGGGATCGGAAGCGGTGACGAAGCTGGCATGGACACACGGAAGCTGAAGTATTTCCTGGCGGTGGTTGACCATGGCGGCTTCAACCGTGCCGCGGAACACCTGCTGATCGCCCAGCCCTCACTGTCCCAGACCATCGCCGGCCTGGAGAACGAGCTGGGCGTGCCGCTCTTCCACCGCATCGGCCGCCGCGTGGTGCTCAGCGAAGCCGGCAAGGAACTCGTCGGACCCGCGCGGCTGGTGATGCGCGATCTCGATGCGGCACAGTCGGCGGTCCAGGCTCTTCGGGGCGTCCGCAGCGGCAGGCTGGACATCATCACCATGCCGTCCCCGGGCATTGAGCCGTTGACGTCCATGATCGCCGGCTTCATCCGGGCCCACCCGTCGGTCCGGCTCAATGTCAGCGCCGCGTTCACCCCGGAAGAGGTGATCGAATCGGTCCGCAGCGGAAGCACCGAGATCGGCCTGGCCGGCTCGTCCAGCGCCATCAAGGTTCCCGGCGTCCAGGTGATCAACCTCGAGCGGCAGCCGCTGATCCTCATCGTCAATCCCCACGCGGACACCTTCGGCCCCGGGGCGGCAATCCAGCGCGAGGACCTTGGCGGGCACCGGCTGATCGCCAGCCAGCGCGGCTCGCTGATGCGTTGGCTGGTGGATGACGCCCTGGCCCACGGCGTTGACACTGAGATCGTGGTCGAGGTGGCCCACCGGACCTCCATCCTGCCGCTGGTGCTTGCCGGTGTGGGCCACGCGGTGATGCCGTCCTCCTGGGCCCCGACTGCCCACAAGGCAGGGCTGCACACACTGCTGATTGAACCGGTATCGCACCTCGATGTGGCCATCCTGAGCAGGAAGGAAGACCTGACGCCTGCGGCCCGGGCATTCCTGGCAATCGCGGAGCTCCACGCCGTCCAGGACGAGACGCACGCCGCGAACCAATAGGCTCAACCTATTTACCGTATCGAATCTTGGTCTTGGACGCCGTTCGGGGTCATGCCCTCTACTTGAAGAGGAAGGGCAGTGTGACGCTGCTAACAGACTCAACGAGGAGGTAGGCACATGAGCGCCACCCAGATATTCACCATCGCTTCAATCCCCGCAGACGGCGTCGGCAAAGAGGTCGTCTCCGCAGGCCGCCGGGTCCTGGACGCCCTCGCCGAGAACTCCAGCGGCAAGTTTTCCTTCGAGTGGACCGAGTTCCCCTGGGGCTGCGGGTACTTCGAAAAGACCGGCCAGATGATGGACCCCAAGGGCCTGGAGACCCTGAAGGACTTCGACGCCATCTACTTCGGCGCCGTCGGCTGGGAAAACGTCCCGGACCACATCAGCCTCTGGGGCCTGCGCCTGAACATCACCCAGAACTTCGACCAGTGGGCCAACATCCGCCCGGTGAAGTTCCTCCCCGGCATCCAGTCGCCGCTCCGCAAGGCCGACCACACCGAGCTCGACTGGGTGGTTGTCCGCGAAAACAGCGAAGGCGAATACGCCGGCCTCGGCGGACGGAACCTCAGCGGCCGCGGCCCGGGCAACGAGGTCGCCCTGCAGACCGCGTTGTTCACCGAGAAGGGCTGCGAACGCATCATGCGCTTCGCCTTCGACCTCGCCCGGACCCGCACGGTGAAGAAGGTCTCCTCCGTGACCAAGTCCAACGCCCAGCAGTACGGCATGGTCCTCTGGGACGAAACCTTCCAGCGCGTGGCCCTGGACTACCCGGACGTGGCAACCGAAAGCGTCCTGGTCGACGCGATGAGCGCGAAGTTCATCCTCAAGCCGGAGGACCTGTCCGTCGTCGTGGCATCGAACCTGAACGCAGACATCCTTTCGGACCTCGGCTCGGCCCTGGCCGGAAGCCTCGGCCTGGCAGCCAGCGCGAACCTAAACCCGGAGCGCCGCTTCCCGTCCATGTTCGAACCGGTCCACGGCTCCGCTCCGGACATCGCCGGCAAGGGCATCAGCAACCCGATCGGTGCGATCGCCAGCACCGCACTGATGCTGGACCACTTCGGCTTGCACAAGGAAGCCCGCCTGGTCGAGGCCGCGATCGAGCAGACCACCGCAGCCGGGTATGTGACCCGCGACGTCGGCGGCGAAGCCAACACCGACGACGTCACCGACGCCATCATCAACGCCCTGAGCCACACCCTGGCCGCCGTCTAACCAGAACACCGGACCAGCCGACAAACCGGCGGTCAGTACAAGCCCGGAGTGGGCGGCGGTGCCGCAAACCGCCGCCGCCCTTTCCGCCACTTTCATTCTTCAAAGCACCCTCCAGCGACATTCCACAACGAGGTAGGAATCATGGATCACATCACCACCGCCGGCACGGCAACGCCGGCACCCAAGACACGCTGGTACAAGCAGCTGTACTTCTGGGTACTGACCGCCATTCTCATCGGCATCCTGGTCGGCTGGCTCGCACCGACAGTCGGCATCGCCATGGAACCCATCGGCACCACCTTCGTCAGCTCGATGAAGATGCTCATCGGCCCGATCGTGTTCCTGACCATCGTCGGCGGCATCGCCAGCGTCGCGGACCTCAAAAAAGTTGGCATGACCGGCCTGAAGGCCCTGACCTACTTCCAGGTCGGCACCATCTTCGCCATGATCTTCGGCCTGGTCGCCATTAACATCTTCCGCCTCGGCGACGGCGTCAACGCGGACGCGGGTTCGATCAAGACCTCAGAGTCTGCCGCGAAGCTTATCGACGCCGGTGCCCACCAGGAATGGTGGCAGTTCCTGACCCACATCATTCCCAACAGCATCGTTGGCCCCTTCGTCGAAGGCGACATCCTCCAGATCATCTTCATCGCCGTCGTCTTTGGCATCGCCCTGAATGCCATGGGCAAGGTCGGCGCGCCCGTCCTGGACGGCGTGCAGCGCCTCACCGGAGTCATGTTCAAGATCCTGAGCTTCATCATGAAGGCCGCCCCCATCGGCGCCTTTGGCGCGATGGCGTTCGCCGTCGGCAAGTACGGCGTCTCCTCACTCACCAGCATGGGCGGGCTGATCGCACTCTTCTACGCCACCTCGATCCTCTTCGTCGTCGTGGTCCTCGGCTCCGTCATGGCGTTCCTGAAGCTGAACATCTTCACGATGATCCGGCACCTCAAAGAGGAATACATGCTCATCCTGGGCACGTCCACTGCCGAACCTGCCCTGCCGGGCCTGATGCGGAAGCTCGAACATGCCGGCGTGAAGAAGGAAACCGTCGGACTCGTCGTCCCCACCGGCTACAGCTTCAACCTCGACGGCGCCGCCATCTACCTCTCCCTTGCCGCCCTCTACATCGCCCAGGCCACCAACACGGACCTGACCATCGGCCAGCAGCTGGGCCTGCTCGCGGTCATGCTGCTCACCTCCAAGGGCGCAGCGGGCGTCGCCGGCGGCGGCTTCATCGCCCTGACCGCCACGCTCACCACCATCGGGACCATCCCGGCCGCCGGCATCATGCTCATCTTCGGCATCGACAAGTTCATGTCCGAGTGCCGGGCCCTGGTGAACTTCACGGGCAACGCCGTCGCCACGCTGTTCATCGCCTGGTGGGACCGGACCCTGGACGCGGACCGCGCCCGCCGCGTCTTCGCCGGCGAGACGGTTGAGCCGATGCCCAGCGAGGACCCGATCCACCTCGACGAGGTCACGGACATCGACGACGACCTGGCCGAATACGGCCACCACGCCCCCAAGGAAATCAGCCCAAAACACGACGGGGGCGCCGATGAAGCCGGACACTCCCGCCGCCGCGCTCCGGCCTACTCGGAAACCGTCTGACATGCACAGCACCACCGCCCCGAAAACCGTGCGGACCCTCATCGCACCCGACAAGTTCAAAGGCAGCCTCACCGCCGGCGAAGTTGCGGCCGCCCTGGCCGCGGGGCTCCGCTCCGCAGCCGGTGCCGCCGGCACAGCCGGAGCGGTCCATTGCGAACTGCTTCCGCTGGCGGACGGAGGTGACGGCAGCGTCGATGCCGCCGTCGCCTCCGGCTTCACCCGGCGAAGCTACACGGTCGCCGGCCCCACGAGCCAGCACGTCCAGGCGGACATCGCGTTCGACGGCGAGACCGCCGTCGTCGAGGTCGCCAACACCTGCGGCCTCGGGCTCCTCCCGGACGGAAAGCTGGAACCGCTCAGCGCATCCAGCCGCGGCTTCGGCGAAGCCATCCTGTTCGCCCTCAGCCTGAAGCCGGCCAGGATCGTCATGGCCCTGGGCGGCAGCGCCAGCACCGACGGCGGCATGGGAATGCTCGCAGCCCTGGGCTACAGCTTCCGCGACGCCGACGGCCGGCAGCTCTACGGCAGCGGCAGGGCCCTCGCGCAGATCCACTCCGTCCACCGGACCGGACTCCCCGAACTGGCGGACACGGAACTCATCGTCGCCAGCGACGTCCACAACCCGCTGCTCGGCGGCCAGGGGGCACCGGCGGTCTTCGGCCCGCAAAAAGGCGCCGAGCCGAAGGACATCGCAGCCCTCGACCAGGGCCTGGAGCACCTCGTCGCCAAGATGGCGGAGGCAGGGTTCGCCGACGCAACGGCGCTGGCGGGGCACGACGGCGCCGGAAGCGCCGGGGGAATCGGCTACGCCTGCCTGCTCCTCGGCGCCAAACAGGTCTCCGGCGCGGACTACTTCCTGGACCTGCTCGGCTTCAACGCCCGCAAGGACAGCTGCGACGTGGTCATCACCGGCGAAGGCAGCATCGACGAACAGACGCTGTCCGGCAAGCTGCCGGCCGCCGTCGCCCGCCGGTCTGGCTCCCGCCCGATCATCGCCGTCGCCGGCCGTTCCCTGTTGCCCCGGGAGCGGTGGTCCGAAATGTCGCTGACGAGGGTGTACACCCTGGCCGAATACACCGACCAGGACTCGTCCAAGGACCCCGAACTCTCCGCCGCTCTGCTCCAACGGATCGGCAAAGACATCGGAACAAGCCTCCTGTAGCGGGACAGCCCACCCGCCGCAAGAAACCAGATTCGCCCGCCCGGGGGTAGCCCGGGCGGGCGTTTCCTGTGGGGCGTTGTGCCGGTCCAAAATCGGTAGGACACTGGGGAAGACGATGTGAAAGGAGACTGTTGTGCGCAAGAGAACAGCATGGATCATCGGAGCAGCAGTGGCTGCGGCAGCCCTGGGAGGCGCAACGGTTGCGGCGGCGGCCGGAAGCCTGGTGGTTGACGACTTGACCTCCAACGGAGGTTCCCAGAGCACCCTGAGCCAGGCCGATCGCGACAAAGCTGTCGAGGCCGCGCTTGCCAAGGTGGGGCCGGGGACGGTGACCGATGTTGAGGACGGCGGGGACCCGGGCTCTGCCTACGAAGTTGAGATCCGGCTGAACAGCGGCCCGGAAGTCGAAGTGAACCTCGGCCCGGACTTCCAGGTCCTGAACCAGGGCGCCGAGGACGACTGACCGCCGCCCGTCCGCTGATGGAGCCCGCCCGCTGATCGAGCCTGTCGAGATCGAGCCTGTCGAGATCGAGGTTCCGACAGGCGGAACACTCCCGCTAGCGCCGGCGCGCTGCCGTCAGGCCGGCGTCACTCCGACCGGCGCGCTTGGGGGTCTTCCAGTCCGGCAGAACGCTCAGGCCGTCATCGATGATGCGGGTAAGCGATCCCGCTGCAGCGTCCCGGCGGCGGCGGCGCAGCCATGCTGCGAGGTTGCGTTCCGAGGCGTCGGGCGCGTTGGTTGCGGGGTACCGGCCCGTTTGCCGCACCATTCCGACGAGCTCGTTCATACGTTCGACGCTTCGCCGGGTTGCCCTGGCGGCGTCTCCGTTGGCGGCGGCAAAGTGCTCCTCACGAAGCGCCGGATCGGCGGTCCGTGCCGCCGTCAGGTGGTAACCCACGGTCGATATGGGCGCCCCGGTCTGATCCGAGATTTGGCCGCGGCTGAGGCCGCGCCGATACATCCGTACCCACTCCGGGTTGGGAACAAGATCCCATCGTATGTTTGCCACTGACTTTCACTTCCTCGGTCGGTTCTTCCGCTTGTCTTGAGGCGAGAAAGGGTTAGGGCGGCCTGTTCGTGCTCATCCACCGCCGGAAGCCCAGCGCGCGATAAATTACGGCCGCGGGTCTGGAGGTGGCGTACATGGTGGCATTCTTTCCTGTAGCGGATCACGAAGGTCTCATGCACAGGATGGTGCACCGGTCATGAGAGCAAGCTGAGAAGCCCGTGCCGTAGGGACAGACCGGCCCTCCGTCAGGGATACTTCGAGAATGAATGGGCGGGGGCAGGCGTGAGAATTCTGGTTGTCGAGGATGAAAAGCAGCTGGCCGATACGGTCCGCCGCGGGCTGGCCAACGAAGGATTCGTGGTGGACGTCGTTCATGACGGCATCAGCGGGGTCTGGGCTGCGACGGAGAAGCCCTACGACGTGATTCTGCTCGATCTGATGCTGCCGCTGCAGAATGGCTATGACGTACTGAAAGAAATCCGGGGCCGCAAAATCTGGACGCCCGTTCTGGTGCTGACGGCCAAGGACGGCGAGTACGACCAGACGGATGCCTTCGACCTCGGAGCCGATGACTACCTGACGAAGCCGTTCAGCTTCCTCGTCCTGGTCGCCAGGATAAGGGCGCTGGTGCGCCGCGGAGCGCCGGAGCGGCCCGTCGTCCTGGAGCTGGGATCTTTGAGCCTTGACACGGCAAGCCGCCAGGTGCGCCGGGGGGAGGCCGCGATTGCCTTGACCGCCAAGGAGTACGCTCTGCTGCACTTCCTGATGCGGCGGCCTGGCCAGGTGATTTCAAAGGGCGAGATCCTGGACAACGTGTGGGATGCCGCCTTTGACGGCGGAGATAACGTCGTCGAGGTCTACGTTGGATATCTCCGCCGGAAAATCGACGTCCCGTTCGGCGTGCAGAGCCTGATGACGGTGCGGGGGATGGGCTACCTGCTCACCGCCGACAAGGCCCCGGTGGGATAGCGCGGCGCTAGCTAGCGCGGGACTTTCTTCCCCGGGATTCTCGTCCCGGCGATTTTCATCCCGGCCCCGGCCCCGGCCCCGGTTCCTGCCCCGGCCTCGTCGGCAGGCGCGGCGTGCGGGAAGACCATTTCAAAGCGGCAGCCCCCTCCTGGCGCTTCCGTTGTCCTGATCGACCCGTCGTGGGCTGCCATCACGGCGGCGGCGATGGCAAGGCCCAGACCACTGCCGCCCTGTTCACGGGACCGGCTCTCATCAAGCCGGACAAACCTCTCGAAGATCCGCTCCCGGTCCGGGGCCGGCACAGACGGCCCGTCGTCATCGATGGTCATGATGGCTTGGCTCTCGCCGTTGCGAATCTCGATGGTCACCACGGACTTGGCATGCCGGTCGGCATTGTCAAGGACGTTACGGACCACCTGGGCCAGCCTGCGCGCATCGCCGGTAATCCGGGCCGGTTCGAGGTGCGCCACAATCCGGTGCCGGCTTGTGGAACGCAGGCGGACCACCTCGTCGTTGAGGATGTCGTCCAAATCCACGTCGGACTTCTCCAGGCGCAGTCCTCCGTCGTTGGCCTTGGCAAGCGTGAGCAGATCTTCAACGAGGTACCGCATCCGTGCGGTCTCGCCGGCAAGGACCGACTTCATCTCCTCCCACGTGCGTCCGGAGGGGTCGGCGGCGGCAATTTCCACCCCGGCGCTGAGGGTGGCGAGGGGGCTGCGCAGTTCATGGCTGGCGTCCGAGACGAAGCGCCGCTGTTCCAGATCGGCTGCCTCAATCCGGTCCAGCATCGAGTTCATCGTCTGCGCCAGGGCCTGTATCTCGTCGGCCGTGGGCGGCACCTCCACCCGTCCGTCCAGGCGGCGGGCGCTGATCATGGCGACTTGGCCGCGGATTCTCTCCACCTGGCGCAGGGACCTGCCTACCAGCATCCAGACGGCGATCCCTACCAGCGCCAACAGCAGCGGAATGGCGCCGAGCACGAACCACGACACAGTGGCGACGGTGTTGGCCTCGACCTGGACTGTGGCTGCCACCACCACCGTATAGAGGGCGCCCTTGTCACGGACGCCGGTCGCCACAACCAGGAACTCGTCGTCGTTTCCGAGGCTGGGCAGTTCCGGCACGCCCTGGATGAGCATTTGCCCGGCACTTGGGCGCGAAGCGGTCAGGGGAGTTGCTGCCGCGGCAGGCACCGAGGAGGCGAGAACCGCCCCCTTCGGATCCAGGATCTGGACATACTGCCCGGTGTCCGCGCCAGACTCAATGAAGTGGCGTCCTTCATGCAGGCCCTGGCCGGAGATTTGGGCGGCGACCTCCGCGGCTTCGGCCCGGGCGGCGACCTCCGCGGCGGAGACGAGCGACGTCCGGAGCAGTATCAGCAGCGTCAGGCCGCCGATGAGGAGCGCCACGGCCACGACGAAGACAGCCGTGGCCGTTGCGCGTTTTCGCACACCCCAGAGCTTCCGGGGCAGGCCACGGCCGGCAAGCGTCCGGACAGCATCCATGCTCCAAGGATGCAACCGTCACCGGCCATATACAAAGTCCGGGCCCAGGTTTCTCAGCCTGTCCACAACAACTCTCAGTATTGGCTCAGCAGCGGCCACTGCGTCTCGCTGTTGTACCTCACGCGACGTCAGGAATTGGCGTCGCACGCATGACACAAGCAACGGGCTCGGGATGTCAGTGGAGCATCGGGGAGTTCGCCACGGCGGATGGTGTCACGCTCCGGTGGGCCGCACTGGTGGAGGAAGGCCAGGCGCACGTGAAGGCCGGCAGCTGCAGGGCCCGGGGTTTGGGCGGAGGGGGGCCCGGCGCCGCCGTATGGGGTACGGCGCCGGAGTTTAGGCAGCCTGCACCGCACGCGCGAAGCGTCCGCGTGCGGGGCTGGGAGCGCCTCGTGGCGGCGAGCTTCATGGGCCGCGCAGTACGGGCGGTGACCAGCCTCGCTGAGGCGGGAGGTCAGTGTGCCGGGGGACTGCGTGTGGTTGCCGCGCATGATGTCTCCTTCCGGTGGTGCGCATACTTTGAGCGTATGTCAGAACAAACTGTTGACCCAGCGATTAGAGCGCTCTAATCTGGTGGGAACTGAACTGCACCACTCGTAGCATTCCCCGCCCGAAGGCCGTGGCAGTCCGGCCGAACGATCCAAGGATGTCAACAATGTCGTTGCACGCAGCACACCGGCCCGCATCGGGCTCCAAACACGGCGGGTATCTCACCCGCCTGACCATCATCTCCACGCTTGGCGGACTCCTGTTCGGCTACGACACCGGAGTCATCTCCGGTGCGCTGCTGTACATGCAGGACTCGTTGAACGTGAACGCCGTCGAGCAGGCGACGGTGGTCAGTGCCCTGCTGTTCCCCGGCGCCGCCGCGGGTGCACTGACCGGAGGCCGGCTCGCTGACGCACTCGGCCGCCGCGGCACGCTCCTTGTCTGCGCACTGCTGTTCCTCCTGGGCGCCCTGGGCTGCGCCATCGCCCCCAATGTCGCCTTCATGGTGTCCTCCCGCGTGATCCTCGGCCTCGGTGTGGGCGCGGCGGCGGTAACCTGCCCCCTGTATCTGGCGGAAATGGCGCCGGCAAACCTGCGGGGCCGCATGGTCACCATCAACGAGCTGATGATCGTCACCGGTCAGATGCTCGCCTTCGCCATCAACGCTCTTCTCGACACCCTCATCCATGACACGTCCGTGTGGCGCCTGATGCTCGGCGTGGCGTCGATCCCCGCGATTGCGCTTCTGATCGGCATGCTGATGCTGCCGGAATCGCCGCGCTGGTTCGCGCTCCGGGACCGATTCGCGGATAGCCGGCGGATCCTGGACCTGAGCCGGGACCGGGACGAAGCAGAGGCTGAGTACAAGGAGATCGTCGAGTCCGCCACGACGGCCCGCAACGAGCGCTCGCATGCCTGGCGCGACCTGAAGAACAACCCGTGGATGCGCCGGCTGCTGTGGATCGGCATCGGACTCGCGGTCGTCCAGCAGGCGACCGGGATCAACACGGTGAACTACTACGCGCCCAGCATCCTTGAACGCAGCGGGCTCGGTGTGAGCGCGTCGCTGGTGGCAACCATTGCCGTGGGCGTGACATCGGTGGTCATGACCATCGTGGGCATCTGGCTCCTGGGCTTCGTCGGGCGCCGCCGCATGCTCATCATCGGATTCTCCGGTGTTGTCGGATCCCAGGCGCTTCTCGCCGTCGTCTTCATGCTTCCGCAGTCCAACGCCGTCAGTTACACGATCCTGGCCGCCATGATGCTCTTCGTGGCCTTCGTGCAGTGCTTCATCGGGACCTGCGTCTGGCTGCTGCTTTCGGAGATCTTCCCGATGGCCATCCGGGGATTCGCCATGGGGATCGCGGTCTTTGCCCTGTGGACCGTCAACGCGGCGATCTCCTTCCTGTTCCCGATCCTCGTGGTCGCCTTGGGATCGACGGGAACCTTCGCCGTGTTTGTGCTGGTCAATGTTCTGTCCCTGGTCTTCGTTGCCAAGTTCGTGCCGGAGACGAGCGGGCAGTCCCTGGAAGAACTGGAGGTGCATTTCCGCACCGGCGCTTTGCCCATCATCGTTCCCCCGACGGCGACGGCGACGGCGACGGCGGCCGGCGAGTCCGCGGCGACGCGGCGGTGACGTCCGGCGTCGGTGCAGTTGCCCTGCACCGGCCGTAAGCGGCTCTTCCAGTCGAGGCTGCCGGGGGCGGCGGGTGCCCGCCGCCCCCGCGCGGTACGCTGGCCGGAAAGAGGCGGGCAATTGTCGGGGAATGAAGTGATGCAAAGGGGAACGGGCAAGCGCGCCACCATTGAGGACGTTGCGCAGGAAGCCGGCGTCTCGCGCGCACTCGTTTCCCTGGTGCTGCGGGGTTCGCCCAAGGTCAGCGAGCAAAAGCGAACAGCCGTCGCCGAGGCAATGGCCGCCCTGGACTACAGGCCGAGCAACGCAGCGCGCTCGCTGGCCAGCGGACGCACGGGCATTGTGGGAGTGCTGCTCGATGACCTGGCGAATCCCTGGTTCGTGGAGTTGCTCGATGGGCTCAGGAGCGTGTTCCTGGAGAAAGACCTGCGGATGGTCCTCGGCGACCCCCGCTACCTCGCCCGCCCGGGAGAAAGCCCGGTGTCCCCGTTCATGGATCTGCGTGTGGACGGACTCGTCATCGCCGGAGACATCGCGCCCGACGACGACCTGACACGGGCATCCATGCACACACCGACGGTCGTAGCCGGCATCCGCGGCTTCGACCTGCCAGCGGCAGACCTTGTCGCCAACGACGACGTCGCCGGCGCGCGCATCGCCGTCGAACACCTGATAGACCTCGGCCACCGCGATATCGCCCATCTTGCCGCACCCACCAGGTCCGGTGCCCTGCGGGCCGGCTCGTATCGGGACACCATGTCCCGCAACGGCCTCCAAGACTACGTCCGGGTGGAGCAGACGGACATGACTGAAAGGTCCGGCTTTGAGGCCATGAGCCGGCTTCTCGACGGCGGGCGGCAGCCCACCGCCGTCTTTGCCGCCAACGATGTCCTCGCCGTCGGAGGGCTCTCTGCCGCCGCCGAGCGCTCCGTCAGCATTCCCGCGCAGCTCTCACTCGTCGGGTACGACAACACCTACCTGGGTCAGATCCGGCACCTTTCGCTGACCACCGTGGACCCCGTCAGCCGCGACGTCGGCATACATTCCGCGGATCTGCTCCTGCAGCGCATGGCCGACCCCCTCCGGCCCCAAAGCTTTGAAGTGCTTCCCCCTCAACTCGTGGTCCGGAGCAGCACGGCTGCCGTCACCCGGGATTCCGGGCGGCCCGCGGAATCAGGGTAGGGCCGCGCCATAATAAAGGGAGCGGCAGGGGTCATCCCGACGGTGCGGGCCGGAAACGGCAGAGAACAACCTGGGTCAGTGCGCTGGCCGTGTTGGGCGCATGGCTCCCGGAGTCATACCAGTGATCCAGGTGGCCCGCACTTCTGCCGGGTTGCGGCCCGGGCTGCCGGCTGACCGGAACGGCGCATCCCTACGCCGCGCTCCGCTTCGGCCGTTTGTGGCCGGGCAAGGCGGCTGCCGAAGGCTGTGGAGACGGCCTGTTGACGACTGAGATGACGGCGCCTTCGGGCACGGTGCTGTCGGCGTGCAGTCGGACGCCGTCCCCTATTTGAGCGCGGGCCCCGATGCGCGAGTGGCTTCCGATGCGGACGCTGTTGCCGAGGACTGCACCCGCGCCCACGTAGACGGCGTCCCCGATGACGGCGCGGTCACCGATGTGCGCCCTCCGGTTGATCCAGCTGCCGGCGCCGATGCGGCATCCGGAACCGACCTGGGCGCCCGCTTCCACATACGTGCCGGCCCCGATGACTGACGCCTCGCCCACCTTCACGCCCCGGCCGATGAGACCGCCGCCGTTGGCATGGCGTCGGTACGTGGCGACATTCCCGCCGTCGTCCTCCACGGATTCTATGGAGTTACTCATTCCTTCCTGTTCCTTGGCCTGCCCGCGCTTCCGGAGGGGCAGGTACCCAAATTACGTCCATGGAAGTAACGTTCGGGCAGGGCCATGCATTCCGGCGCTGACTGGCAGATCAGCGCCGGCCGGTTCACGGCACTGGGCCGTGTTTTGGAAGCATGAGCACGCAGACCCAACGGCTTTCCCCGGTGGGGGAGCGACGGTATGCAGATCAGCGTCCGCTTCTTAGCCGATTGGATGCCCTTTACTGCAAGTGGTTTCCCCGGGCGGGATTTCGTGTCCCTGAATGCAGGTCGTCGACGGCGGCGGCGGACCTTCGTGGGCGATGAAGAAGAGGCTGCTCTTGCCGTGGCTGATGGCGTCGTTCTCGCGCTGAAGCCAGGAAGAATGGTGAATGCCGGTCTTCGACTTATCGTCATGTCCAGGCATGGGGTGCTTGAATGGATTCCTGACCACGGTGACCGCGACCTTTCCACGCTACCGTCGCTGCGACTGCAGTGATCCGCCGGTGCAATGAGTATAGAACTCGAGCGCGTCAGCGGATACCAATTGCCGGACCCGATTCCTAGGACTGGGGCCGACTATTGGCGGCTCGACGCTCGGCCTTCAGAAGCCGCAGCCCGCTGGCCAGCACGCCGACGTGGCTGAAAGCCTGGGGGAAATTTCCGAGGAATTCGCCGGTATCCGGATGGATCTGTTCCGGCAGCAATCCCAGCGGGTTTGCACGGCTGCAGAGGGATTCGTAGAGCTCGTGTGCCTTCTCAACCTGGCCCTGGCCGGCCAGATTGTCCACCAACCAGAAGCTGCAGAGCAGGAACGCGCCCTCATTGCCGGGAAGCCCGTCCGGAGAAACCTCAGGCAGATAGCGGAACAGGAGGCCGTTTCCGGCATCGAGTTCGGCGGCGATGGCTTTGGTAGTGGACACCATCCGCGGATCATCGAAATCAATCACATTTCGAACGGGAAGCGAGAGCAAGGACGCGTCCAGCCCGCCGCTCCCGCCCAGGTGCTCAGTAAGCGTGCGCCTCTTGGCATCCCAGGACTGGTTCAGGGCAGCCTGCCGGATTTCCCGGGCGGTTGCCTCCCAGCGGCGCTTTGGGTACGGAAGCCCGTCCCTGCGCGCGATCTGGATGGCGCGGTCGATGGCGACGTAGCACAGCGCCGCCGAGTAGGTGAAGGGGCGGCCCGTGCCACGGATTTCCCACGGACCGGAGTCCGGGACGCGCCACTTCCTGATAGCCATTTCAACAATCGGCGTCAGCGCAGCCCAGAGCCGGTTGTCCACACGCTTGCCGCTCCCCGACCACTGGTAGGCGATGTCGATGATCTCGCCATACACATCGTGCTGGAGCTGGTAGCGGGCGCCGTTTCCCCACCGGACCGGCGCCGATCCGCGGTATCCCCGCAACTGCGGGTCCTGTACTTCGTCGGGTGGCTGGGATCCGTCCAGGGCATACATCACGTGCGGCACACCGTCGCGTTCAACGTTGGTCAGAACCCAGGCGAGGAACACGTCCGCATCGCTCGGGTCGCCAATGCGCCTGAGAACATAGTTGGAGAATGAGGCGTCACGGACCCAGGTGTACCGGTAGTCCCAGTTGCGCGGCGTGCCGGGCCATTCCGGCAGGGACGACGTCGCGGCTGCCAGAATGGCGCCGGTCTCGGCATGGTCCAGCATTTTGAGCGTGAGGGCGGAGCGCTTCATTAGCTCCGCCTGGGAACCTTCGCAGTCCAGGCCGGAGGCCCAGCGGCGCCAGGCATACACGGTCTGGTCGATCAGCTTCTTGGATTCCGGATGCTGACGCAGCCGGAACCGGCCTGCCCAGTGCAGGACCATGGTCAGGGATTCTCCCGCGCGAAGCGTGAAGGCCGCGGACAGTCCGTGCCCGTCAGGAAGGAGTTCGACGGAAGACCACAGATAGACTTCCTGCATTCCGTCCTGGCGCCAGTCGAATCTCCAGCCAGTGGCCAGCGCGTTGAACGTGACACCGGCCTTGGGGATCAGGCGGATGCGGATCGGGACGTCCCCGCCCACTGCCCTCGCGTGCCGTAGCAGTTCGGAGCGGCCGGCCGGGACCGGCTCCGACAGGTCGGCACCGGAGCGCAGGGTCAGGGCGTCAGTCAGTTGGAGCGTGCCGCGGTCGGACATGAGTGACGTGACCAGCACGCACGAATCCTCGGTGTAGCGCTGGAAGGATGCCAGCGTTCGAACCGGGGCGATTTCAAAGCGGCCGCCGTACTCCATATCGAGAATCCCGGCCAGGAAGGGAGGGCTGTCGAATTCTGGCAGGCAGAGCCACGTGATGGCCCCGTCACGCCCCACCAGCGCGCAGGTGGATCCGTCGCCGATAAGCCCGTGGTCCTCGATCGGGAGATACCCGTCCCGGCTAACCACCGCCCGCGCATGCGCAGCAGTCATCATGACTGCACACTCCTTTGGGTCCTGTTCAGTCTCCTATAAGGATTCTCTCGCCGCCGCGCAGTTTACGCCACGTCCTTTCATTGCCGTCGGCTAGGCCGGCGTCGCCACCGGTAGGACTACCTAGAGAGCGGCCCGGGCTTCGTCGGCGTTCAGAAGTTTCCCGCCCAGCCCGCCGTTCTGGTGAAGGTCGCCGCGCATCAGCTCGAGCCGGCCGGCCGCGTCGATTCCGCCGTCTTCGACCGGATCAAAACCGGAGGCGATGATGAGCCGTTCCACCGTCTCGGCCGCGTCGTCGTCGTCGGTCGCATAGAACAGAACCGCGCGCCCGGATGGCCGGTTGGCCGCCGAACCCAGGGCCTCTGCTCCCAGCGTGCCGAAGGCCTTCACGAAGTGCGCTCCGGCGGGGAGCAGGGCCGCCAGGACCGAGGCAGCTGATCGGTCGGCCGGCAGCGTGTTGGTATAGCCGCCGTGCCCGTCGGGGCCTATTGGGTTGGACGGGTCGATCACCACTTTGCCGGCCAGCGACTGCGACAGTTGGGAAATGAGTTATCCAGGTCCGGGACGGCGCGCTTCCGTAGTGCCCGATGGGCCTCCCGGCAGGGAAACTCCGTGCAATGGTGTAGGTTGCATTCCGGTCAGACAACAACCCCCGGAAAGAGAATCACCCACGTGGCAACCGATTACGACGACGCCCGGACCGGGATGCCCGCGGGTTGGTTCGGCTAGATGCTCCGCCTGAAACGCCTTGCGGTCCTCGCCCTTTTCGCGTTCTGCGTCATCACCGGTCTCACGTTCTGGGCGCTCCACGTCTCCGGTACGGAGGCCAGCGGGGCCAATCCGCCGCCCCAATCGGAGGCGAAACTTGGGGTGCTCTCAGCCAACAGCGCCGTCAACGTCACCCACGGCAAGTTTGACGCCCAATGGCTCGTCCGGACGGCGGCGCGGACCGAGATACCGGTCCGCGCCCTTCGTGCCTACGCGGCTGCGGCCGGGGTGGCGAACGCCGAGGCACCGGCGTGCAGGATCGGCTGGAACACGGTGGCGGCCATCGGCTTCATCGAATCCGCCCACGGAACTCACGGCGGCGGAAGCCTGAATGCCGCCGGGCAGGCGAGCCGGCCCATCGTCGGCCCAAGCCTCGACGGCGACGGCTTCGCCGCCATCCCGGACACGGACGACGGCGCCCTGGACGGCGACGCCCGCTGGGACCACGCCGTGGGACCAATGCAGTTCATTCCCACCACCTGGCAGCTGGCCGGGCGGGACGGAAACGGGGACGGCGAAGCCGACCCCCTTAGCATCGACGATGCCGCCCTGAGTGCCGCCTCGTACCTCTGCGCCGGCAGCCGCGACCTCACCACCGCGCAGGGCTGGACCGACGCCATCTACTCCTACAACCAGTCTGATTCCTACGTGAGCCACGTGCGCGACCAGGCCATCGCCTACGCCGCGCAGGCAGGCCCGGCCGAATAAATCCACACGGCTGGTTCCCTCACCGGGTAGCCCGCACTGCTTTGCGTTGTGCTCAGCCGCTCCCGGTGCAAGGGTGGAGACCGACACTGCTTTCGCGGGCCTCTTTGCCGGCGGAAGGCACTTCAACTGATGGAGGAGTAGCCATGACCGAGTCGAATGATGACCAGCGGGAGTTGAGTCATTGGAGCAGGAGCCTGGCCCAGGCGCTGCAGATCCTGGACCTGGAAGTCGAAGATCAGGCGATCCTGGACCTGGCGGCGAAATCGGCTGAGGCGGTCAACCCGTCGGCCGGTCCGGTCAGTGCTTTCCTGGTCGGTTTCGCGGCCGGTCAGGGCGCCAAGAACGGCAAGACCGGCGTGGAGGCCTCCGTGAACTCGGCCATTGACGTTGCCGAACGACTGCTGGAAAACGAGCATTGGGGACGGGGCGGCTGGTCCGGAACGGCCCAGTAAGCGGCGGAGCCCCGGCGCGGGGGCCCCGCCCGGCGGGCCCCGGGGGGCGGCCGGGGGCGGCCCCCCCCCCCCCGCGCGGGGGGGCCGCCCCCCCAGGGACCCCCCCGGGGG
>NZ_JBDLAK010000019.1:0-108161 GCF_039748055.1 Burkholderia sp. RS01 | reverse complement strand
GGGCATTACGGTGGATCATGAAGACCTCTTAGTCGTTGGCTGTGTGTGGTAACCACCAACCTAAGAGGTCTTCACCTATTCACGATGTAACCAACGTCCTGACTCAGTACAGCTAGGGCGTTGGCCGCCGTCGCGCGGCGGACGGCCCGCGGTATCTTGGCCGGGGCGGCGGGCTGCGTACTCCGGGAAATTTTCGGGTAGTTCCGGCCCGGAAAGACGGGTAGCTGCCTCGCGTGACTTGAGCACGCGGCCGGCCGTTGAATGGTCCTGGCAGGCAACGATCCAGATCGGCGGCGGGGGGCAACACCATGACCGGTTCAAGAGATCCGGCTGCGCCCGGCCAGCGGTTCACGGCGGCCGGTCCTGAAGCGGCCGGTCCTGCGGCGCCAGTTCCTGAAGCGTCCGGTCCTGCACCGTTCGGGAACGGGCCATGAACGCCGGGCTGGCATCGGCCGTGCAATTCGCGGGCTCGCTGCCGGGTTCTATACTGCTGACCCTGGGCCAAGCGCTCGTGGTCGTGTGCGCCTGCTTCGACATGGTCCGGCTGCTCTCGGTGCCTCGTTCTCACCGCCGGTACCTGGCTAACACGGTGTTCAGGACCCTCGCGCCGCCGTCGATCCTGTTCACGGCCATCAACGTGCTGATCGCCGCAGCGCGCGGCGCCTGGCCCGACGTCACTGCCGGGATGTTCGTGCTGGTGGTCGTGACCTACCGCTGGCGCACCGACAACGACGAGGACAACTGGTGGAAGGGCAAGGGCAAGGCGCTGGGCCGGTGGATCCGGACGCGGGCCGCGCTCCCGCCCGTGGCGTCGCCGGCCGCGGCGTACTCGCCGCCGTCAGTCGTTGAAGAGCCCCGCCAGGTCCTCGGCCGTCAGTGAACCGCCGGAGAGCGCATCGCCCTCCATGACGTCCGCGAAGAGCTGGGACTTCTTGGCCTTCAGGGCCATGACTTTTTCTTCGATGGTGTCCTTGGCGACCAGCCGGTAGACCATGACGTTCCGGGCCTGGCCGATCCTGTGCGTGCGGTCCACCGCCTGCGCCTCGGACGCCGGGTTCCACCACGGATCGAGCAGGAACACGTAGTCGGCCTCGGTCAGGTTCAGGCCGAAGCCGCCGGCCTTGAGGCTGATCAGGAACACCGGCGCCGCACCGTTCTTGAACTCGTTCACCACATCGGTGCGGTTCCGGGTGCTGCCGTCGAGGTAGCAGAACTCGATGTTCTCCTCCACGAGGCGCTCGCGGACCTTGCCCAGGAAACCCGTGAACTGGCTGAAGATCAGCGCGCGGTGGCCCTCGGCCACCAGGTCTTCGAGCTGCTCGAACAGTACGTCCAGCTTGCTGGACCTGACCCCGCTCAGGGACTCGTCCACCAGCGAGGCGTCCAGGCTCAGCTGCCGGAGCAGGGTCAGCGACTGGAAGATGGTGAAGCGGTTCTTGTTGACGTCCTCGATCAGGCCCAGGATCTTCTGGCGCTCGCGCTGCAGGTGGGTCTGGTACACCTTCTGGTGCCGCGGGTTCAGCACCACTTCCAGGATCTGCTCCTGCTTGGGCGGCAGGTCATGGATGACCTGCTCTTTGGTGCGGCGCATCATGAGGGGACGGACCCGACGGCGGAGCTTGTCCAGCTGCCCCTTGTCACCGTTCTTCTCCACCGGCTTTTGGTAATACTCGGCGAACCGCTTGGGGCTCGCGAACAGTCCCGGTGCCACAATCGAGGTCAGCGCCCAGAATTCCATGAGGTTGTTTTCCAGCGGCGTTCCTGTGATGGCCAGCTTGAAGCCGGCCGGCAGCTTCCGGGCGCACTGGTAAGCCTTGGACTGGTGGTTCTTCACGAACTGGGCCTCGTCCAGGACCAGTCCGGCCCAGTGCCGTGAGGCGTAGGCGTCGTAGTCGATCCGGAACAGCGCGTACGACGTGATGACCACGTCCGCGCCCGCCATCGCCTCGGCGGCGTCGGTCCCGCTTTTCGCAAACGTCTCGCCGATCGCACGCACCGTCAGTCCGGGCGCGAAGCGGGCGGCTTCGGCCTCCCAGTTGCCCACGACGCTCGTGGGGGCGACCACCAGGAAGGGAGTGCCGCCGTCGGGCGCTGTACCCGTACCGACGACGGACGGCGCCCCCTCAGCCGGCGGAGTCGCGCCAACCGGAGGGTGCTCCTTTGCGGCGCACATCAGGGCCAGCGCCTGCACGGTCTTGCCCAGGCCCATGTCGTCCGCGAGCACGCCGCCGAGCCCGTGCCGGTACAGGAAGCTCAGCCAGTTGTAGCCCTCCAGCTGGTACGGCCGCAGTTCCGCGTTCAGGGTGGCCGGCAGGGGCAGGCCGTTCACGCCGCCTTCCAGCAGCCCGCCCACCGCCTCGCGCCACGCTGCGGCCTGCTCGTCCACGATCCCCAGCTGCGCCAGCTCGTCCCACAGGCCCGCCTGGAAGCGGCTGATCTGCAGCGGGGCGTCCTTGTTGTCCTGAAGCTCGCGGGCCTCGTCGATCAGGGCGCGCAGCTGGTGCAGTTCCGGCAGGTCCAGCGAGAAGTACGCGCCGCTGGGAAGCAGCATGCGAGTCTGGCCCGCTGCCAGGGCGGAGAACAGCGCCGCGAAGGACACCGGCTGGCCCTCGAGGGTGATCACGATGCCGAGGTCGAACCAGTCCCGCTGGTCGGTCGCCTTCGTCGAAATCGCCACCACCGGAGCCTCGTCGGCCTCGCGGTAGTCCGCGATGTCGCCGGAGGTGTCCACGTCGACGCCGGGGGTGTCCCGGAGCCGGGGGAGGACCTCCTCGGTGAACGCAAGGGTGTCCAACCCGCTGAGTTCGGACGTGGCCGCGAGCCGCGGCGTGCCCCAGCCGCCGCTGGCCGATTCGCCGAGCTTCGGCACCACGTCCCACGGCTGGCCCACCGCTTCCAGGATCCGCGCCTCGGCGGGATCGTCGCGGTAGCCGTGATCGCCGGGGTGGCGCCACAGCGGCTGCGCGGTGACGAGGTTTCCGGATGTGTAATGCCACTCCCAGTGCAGCCGGACGCGGTGGTCCGCTCCGTAGTTGGCCAGCAGCGACAGCTTGGGCACGGCCAGGGTGGGCAGCTCCACCGATTCGTCGGCAGCAGTGACCCGGGCGGTCTGCTTGAGCTTGGGGTAGAAGCCGGTGAGGAAGCGGCCTTCGTCCCGCGCCGGGATATGCAGCGTGCTGCCCGCCGTCACGAACGTCAGGAGCTCCTCGCTGAGCCCGCTTTCCAGCGGGGCGAGCGTGATCACGGTGTCGGCGGCGACCCCCGGCAGCGCATCCCCGCCGGAGGTGAGGAAGATGCCGTGCGCCGGGCGTCCGATGGTACCCACCGACGCCGGGTCCACCTCGGCCCCTCCAACGCTGATGGTGGGCGCGAGCTCCAGCCCGCCGCCGTCGGGCGCGGTGCTGCCGAAACGGCCCAGGCTCAGGCCCACGGCGGCGGGATCGTCCGCGACCCGGACCGGCTCCTGCCCGCGGCTGTGGACCAAGGCGACGCCGATTTTCCTGGCCTCGGCCAGCAGACTCCACAGGTTCTTGCCGGCGAACGTGTTCATGCCCAGCCAGAGCGCGGAGGACAAGTGTGCCCTGTTCGCGGCGGCGGTGTGCGCGGCGAGGAAGGCCTGCATCCATTCCACATGGGCCTCGTTGCACTCACGGCGGAAATTCAGGTAGCTCAGGGTGTTCCAGGAGACGTCGCCGCGGATCCACTTGCCTTTGGCGCCCATGATCACGGGCCTGGCCTTGAGCTGGCGGACGCTGCGGAGGGGGTCCCTGCGCCCCGTGTAGGAGAAGTGCGGGGCGGGTTCCTCCACCTCGAACTGCAGGGCCAGCGGGATGCCGCCGGTGGACGGGGTGATGCCGGGCTGCGAAATCAGCGGGCTCAGGGCCTGTTCCCAGTCCGCGAGCTCGGGCTGCAGCGGCTCGCGGGATAACCGTGACACCTCGGACGGGGCCAGCAGTTTTACCCGGATCGCCGGGTTGTCCTCGGCGGCGAACAGCAGCGCCGCCACATGTTTGCAGTCCTTGCGGACAGGGCAGCTGCACACGCCCACCGTGCAGCTCCAGCCGCCGGCCTTCCGGACCAGCTTGGCGGTGGTCGAATACGGCACGTCTGATCCGCCGCGCACCTTGCCCAGCATCAGGCCGGTGGCGGCGTCGAAGGAAATCCCGGAGACGCGGCTGCCCATGGCATACGCGAGCCCGGCCGCGAGGGAGCGGTCGTTGATCGCGGGGGTCTGGATTGCCAGTGCCGCACTCTCGTCCGGTTGGGATGGCATGGTGCGCGCTACTTTCAGCAGGTCAAAAATCTGCAGGTTATCTGACCCATCTTAGTCAGCCGGCAGGGGCCCTGAAACTTCGCCTGACGTTCACCTGCCTCTCAACCCGCGGGCGGAGGCGGCGCGTACGTTGAAAGGGTCCTGAGCACCACCGGCTTTTCAGCAGTAAGGAATTCCCATGACTTCCAGCGAATACCCAGTCGTCCTGACCGTCGACGGCGCCAACGCCGGCAACGGGGAGGTTGTTGACGCCAACGTGACCGTGGTGAACACCATGTACCAGGAGCTGCTCAACTCCGAGGAAATCGCCCCCAACGCCCTGCGCAGCTTCTTTGTCGACTTCTACCTCGCCCAGTCGCTCGGCGGCGGGTTTGCGCAGTACGTGTTCACCGCACCGGAGCGCGAGGAAGTGGACGCCTACATCCGCGAAGGCCTCGAAGGGATGGGCGCCGCCGCCCACCTGGAGCTCTTCGACCGCACCGTGGAGGCCTTTGAGTCCCTGTCGGAGGAGGAAGAGGGGATCTACCTGGACGGCGAGTCCGACGACGACGCCGAGCTCCCGGAGGCAGTGCAGGCGATGGAAGACCTCGACGCCGAATTCGAGTCGCTGCTCGAAACCGAGGACATCATCGCGCTCAACGCGGCCTGGCTCCGGGCGCAGGAGGGCCTGCTGATCCTGAACGAGGACGAACTGACCGCCCACATCGCCAAGCGCGTCGCCCGGATCCCGGACCTCGAAGAACGGCGCGCCGAAGCCGAGGAGGAGGCACTGGAGAACGCCCCGGAATTCGAGGTCATCATCCGTGAACTCTGCGACATCGCCGGCTATGAGCTGCAGAAAATCACCATGGGCGACCCCAACTACGAGCACAACGGCGAGACGGTCCTGGCCTGGCACTTCAACACCGACCACGGCGACTTCGTCATGCTCGAGGAGGACGACGAGGCGTTCATGCTGAACCCCGTGACCAAGGAAATCGTGGCAGCCGTGGAGTTCGAGGAGCTGGACGAGGACCTGGTGGACGCCTAGCGCCGGGCGGCAGGCCGGCGTCGGGCGGTTCAGCCCGGCGGCGGGCTGCGGCGGCCCCCCTGAGGGGGGCCGCCGCGCGGGGGTTAAAGGTTTCCGCAGGGTCGCCTCCCGATACTGGCATCCACATCGGGCCATGGACCTGATGTGCATCACCGACGGGCTGGGGTTCAGCCAGGTGAAGTCTGGGGCCTTTGGAGGGGAGCTTTTCCATGAAATCTGCAAAAAATCGTCAGCGCTTGGCGGTCGCCATCACGGCCGGTGCGCTGGCCGCACTGGCCGTACCGACCGTGGCTGTTCCGGCGTTCGCCGTCGTCAACCCGGTGCCTGTCGCGCCGCACTCAATTATTGTTTTCCCGGTCCGGGACTTTGTCTCAGCAGACGGCTACGCGGCCACTGACCGGCCCACCATCCAGGTGCTGCGCGCCAACGCCGTCATCGGCACGGCATCCAACCTCACCCCGCAGGACGACCCCGGCACACCGGGCTTTGACGGGCTCGTGGAAGTGAACCACCCCGGCGGAGGATGCTGGGAAGGGGTCACCCCGGACATCCGCCCGGGTGACGTCGTGCGCGTTCTCACGGCGCCCGACGTCGGGGACCAGACTTCAACGGCCAACGTCACCGTCACGCAGCCGGCCACGAAGACCGCTGCCGGGACCGTGGTGATGAAGGGGACCGCAGTCGCCCCCGGCGGCGGGCAGATTCCCGTCGATCAGCTGGAGGCCAGGATCGTTGCGGGCAACCAGTCGTTCGCCCTCAACGGGAAGCGGACGCTCCGTGCCAGCTCCGCCGTCGGCGACGACGGCACCTTCGCCTATGACGGTCCGGGCCTCACCACCTGGACGGCAACGTGGAACGGGCTGACCGGCGTCGGCGCTGACGGCATTTCCGACGCGGACAGGGCATCGAACCCGACAAGCTCGCAAAGCCGCAGCCTGTGGCTCGGCGCCAATCCCGCGGTCGGCACCGAGATCACCATCTACGAAGACGGCGAGATCGCCGGTCCGTCCGCGCCCTGCACCGCGCCGCTTGCCAAGGGTCCGTCCGTTCCTGACCTGACCGCCGTCTCCGACACGGGCAGTTCCACCACGGACAACGTCACGCGCAGCACCACGCCCACCTTCACCGGAGCCGCCGCGCTGCCTGATGCCACTACCGTGAACCTCTACATAGACGGCATCGCCAGCGGAAGCGCAGCAGTAGCCGCAAACGGCAGCTACTCGGTCACGTCCAGCAGGGCCTTGGCCAACGGGCGCCACACCGTCACCGCCGGTGAAGTTGCGGGCGGTGGAACCGAGACCATGTCCGCGGCGGGCCTCACGGTCACGGTCGACACGGTGGCGCCGGTCCTCACGTCGAAGGTCCCGGCTGCCGGCTTCCTGGGAGCCAGCCAGTCCACCAACATCCTGGCAACCTTCAACGAACCGATCGCCGGCCTGAGCACGTCGTCGTACACGGTGAAGAACTCGGGCGGGGCGACCCTCGCGGCCGCCGTCAGCTGGAACGCGGCCACCCGGGTCGCCACCCTGAACCCGGCTGCGAATTTTGCCGCCGATGCCAGGTACACGGCGGGCCTCACAGCCGGAATCAGGGATCTCGCCGGGAACACGCTGGTCCCGACCTCCTTTGCCTTCACCACGGGCCCGCGCCCGGTGGTGACCGCGAAGTCGCCGGCAGCCAACGCGACGGGGGTCAGCCGCACGGCCAACGTCACGGTGACAATCAGTGAAAGGGTCACGGGTGTAGCCAACGGCACCTTCGCCCTCCGCAACGCCGCAACGGGGGCGCTTGTGAGCTACGCCGTCAGCTACAACGCCACCACCCGGGTGGCAACGCTGAACCCGAACGTGACATTGGCGGCCAACACGAGGTACACGGCCACGGTTTCCGCGAGCATCAAGGATGCGGGAGGCAACCCTCTCAGCGGACAGTCCTGGAGCTTCACCACAGGACGGTAGTACATCGAGACATCCGGCCCGGCGCCGCCCGAGAGGCAGCGCCGGGCCGGACCCATGCCCGCGCCGTGGAGCTGCCAATGTCCCCGCTGGTTGCGCCTGTCGAAACCCCGCGGACCACACCTTCCCAAGGTGACGCTTGACACATGCAAAACGTTTTGTGTATGGTATTTCACATCAAGCCCAAAACGTTTTGCAAAGGATGTCGATGACGACGCGAGTAGGGATACGCGAGGTGGCCAAAGCTGCCGGGGTCTCAGTGACCACTGTGTCGCACGCCCTGAACGAGGCCACCAGCTCGCGGGTCAAAGCCGAAACCCAGCAGCACGTACGGGACGTCGCCAGGAACCTTGGCTACGCCCCTAACCGGTTGGCCAGCGGACTGCGCAACCAGCGCTCCCAGATCCTGGGCCTGGTCAGTGACGAGATCACCACCACTCCGTTCGCCGGTGCCATGATCCGCGGAGCGCAGGACGCCGCCTACGAGCGCGGCTACGTGATGATGGTGGTCAACTCCGGCCTGGACAGCGAGCTCGAACACCGCGAAATCAGCATGCTTCAACAGCACCAGGTGGACGGCGTGGTGTACGCCAGGCTGTACCACCAGAGTGTGCAGCTCCCGGAGGAGCTGGCCGGCATGCCCACCGTGCTCCTGGACGCCGTCAC
The DNA here is from genome assembly GCF_039748055.1 of Burkholderia sp. RS01. NCBI lineage: Bacteria > Pseudomonadati > Pseudomonadota > Betaproteobacteria > Burkholderiales > Burkholderiaceae > Burkholderia > Burkholderia sp. RS01. Next base: position 100,237 of record NZ_JBDLAK010000019.1, on the reverse strand, counting down.
CGAAGACCCTGCCGTCTCCTCCGTTGTCCCCGACGAGGTCAACGCCGCTGAAACCGCGGTTGAAGCCCTCATCCGGGCCGGCCACACGCGGATCGGCATGATCAACAACGTGGACGACATCCCTGCGACGCACGGCCGCCTCGACGGATTCCGCAACGCGCTCCGGCGCCACGGAATCGAGCACGATCCGAGGCACCTGGTCATCGGCGTGCCCGAGACCGCCGGCGGCCGTGAAGCCGCGCTGGAACTTCTCAGCCAGCCGGGACGTCCCACCGCGCTGTTCTGCTTCAGCGACCGGGTTGCCATGGGCGCGTACCAGGCAGCAACGGCGCTGGGGCTCCGCATCCCGGAGGACGTCTCCATCGTGGGCATCGACAACCTTGAGCTCATCGCCGGCTCCCTGTGGCCGGGGCTGACCACCGTGGCCCTCCCGCACTACGAGATGGGCCGCTGGGCAGTCAACCGGATCCTCGATGACATCGAGATTCCGGGCGCACCGGCCGAACAGGAACGGCTCACCTGCCCCCTCATTGAACGGGGTTCAGTGGGGCCGCCCCGGTCCGGGACCTAGCCCGGCAGTACCAACCGCCAACCGTTACACCACCCGGCGTCCGCACAAAAAAGAGACGCAGCCGTTGCACCGGCCGCGTCCCTTCCGGACCCCCGGGCCAATCATCCACGCGCAAAATCAGCAGAAAGACTGGACCATCATGAACAAGCGATTCACACGGATCCTGGCCACCAGCATAGCCGCGGCGGCACTCGTGGGCAGCCTCGGCGCCTGCGGCAAGGGCAGCGCCTCCGCCACGTCCGACGCCAGCGAGATCACCATGTGGACCCACAACGCGGGCAACCCGGAGGAACTCGCGGCCATCAAAGCCGTGGTGGATTCCTACAACAAGAGCGGCGCCGCCAAAGCGCAGATCAAGGTTCAGGCGTTCCCGCAGGAGTCCTACAACGACTCCGTGGTCTCCGCGGCGGCGGCCGGCAAGCTTCCGTGCATCGTGGACATCGACGGACCGAACGTGCCGAACTGGGCCTGGGCCAAGTACCTGACCCCGCTGAAGCTCTCGGCCGACCTGTCCAAGAACCTGCCCAGCACCGTGGCCAAGTGGGAAGGCGAAACGTACGCCGTGGGCTACTACGACGTCGCCCTCGCCATGATGGCCCGGGCCTCGGACCTGAAGGCGGCCGGCGTGCGCGTGGCAACGGTCGAGAAGCCGTGGACCAAGGAGGAGTTCCAGGATGCGCTGACCAAGCTCAAGGCGCTGGGCAAGTGGCAGTACCCGCTGGACATGGGCACCGCCGGCTCGGGGGAGTGGCTGCCGTACGGTTACTCGCCGTTCCTGCAGTCCTTCGGCGCGGACCTGATCAACCGCGACGGCTTCCAGTCGGCGGACGGAACGCTTAACGGCGATAAAGCCGTCGCGTGGGCCGAATGGTTCCGCGGCCTGGCGGACCAGGGCTTCATGGCCAAGAAGAGCGGCAAGGACTCCACCCAGGACTTCCTGAACAACAAGAGCGGCCTCCTGTACACCGGCTCGTGGGCGGCTGACAAGGCAAGGAAGGCCCTCGGCAAGGACCTCGTGGTCATGCCCACCGTGGACCTCGGCAACGGCCCGAAGATCGGCGGCGCCTCCTGGCAGTGGGGCGTGACCAGCGGCTGCAAGAACGCCGACGCCGCCATGGACTACCTTTCCTACTCCCTGAAGCCGGAAAACCTGGCCGCCGTGGCAAAGGCCACCGGAACCATCCCGGCCACCGACGCAGCCGCGGCGCTGCTCCCGGCGTTCGCCGAAGGCGGCGCCAACCGGATCTTCATGGAATTCTCCCGCAACTACGCGGTCATGCGGCCGGAAACGCCCGCCTATCCGTTCATCGCCACCGAGTACGGCAAGGCGGTCCAGGACATCCTGGCCGGTGCCGACCCCAAGACCGTGCTGGACAAGGCGGTCAAGGCGATTGACGCCAACATCAAGTCCAACGGCGGCTACAAGAGCTAGCCAGCCGCCCCAACGGCACGACGACGGCGGACGGCAACTGCCGCCGTCGTCGTGCCCCGGCACTGACTGTCAACGGAGACTCCCATGACAACCACCCAGCTTCCCTCCCGACGCCCCGCTGTTCCGGCGACGTCCGCATCCCCCGCCGCCCCGCGCCACCGGCGCCATGGCTATCTGCGCGAACAGCTCAGCGGCTGGGGCATGATCGCGCCGGCCGCCGTCCTGCTCCTCGCCTTCGTGTTTCTCCCCGCCATCCTCGGCTTCGGCCTGGCGTTCACCAATGCCCGCCTCATTTCCCCGCGGCCCGTGGAGTTCGTCGGCACGGACAACTTCGCCCGGCTCTTCGCCGATCCCACGTTCTGGCGCGCGCTCCTGAACGTCAGCTACTTCGCCGTCGTGGTGGTGCCCGTCCAGTCTGCCCTCGCGCTGGCCATGGCGCTGCTCATCAACAAGAAGTTCCGCGGCGTGAACTTCTTCCGCACCGTCTACTTCCTGCCCGTGGTCACGTCCATGGTGGTGGTGTCGCTGCTGTGGCTGTTCATGTACCGCAAGGACGGGCTGATCAACGAGCTGCTGTCCACCTTCAGCTTCGGACTGATCCCGGGCGCTGACTGGCTCAACGATCCCGCCACCGCCATGCCGGCCATCATCGCGCTGTCCATCTGGCAGGCCGCCGGGTTCCACATGATCATCTGGCTCGCCGGGCTGCAGAGCATCTCCGGTGAACTGTACGAGGCCGCCCAGCTGGACGGCGCCAGCCGCTGGCACCAGTTCCGCTACGTGACCTGGCCTGGCCTCAAGCACACCCGGAGCCTGGTCCTGGTGACCATCACCATCCAGGCGCTCGGACTCTTCGACCAGGTCAGCGTGATGACCCAGGGCGGACCGCTCGACTCCACCACCACCATCATCTACGAGGCGGTGCGCTCCGGCTTCAAGCAGCAGGAGACCTCGTACGCCTCGGCCATTTCCCTTGTTTTCTTTGTCCTCGTGCTGCTGATCTCCGCGGTGCAGCGCTACCTGACCCGAGAGAAGGACTGACGTGAAAAACGCACTTCGACTCAGCTCGTTCGGCACCATGCTGGTGCGCATCGTGTTCGCCGCCGTCGCCGCGTTCCCCATCGTCTTCATGCTGGTGTCCTCGCTCAAGCCGGACCAGCAGATCTTCGGTGACATGTCCTCCGTCTCGGCGTTCCTGCCGATCGGCAACATCTCGCTGGACAACTACACCGCGGTGTTCGACCGCGTCCCGGCAGCCCGCTTCCTGATCAACTCCATCGGCGTCTCTGCCGTCACCGTGGTGCTCGGAATCTTCATCAACAGCCTGTGCGCCTTCGGCCTGTCCCGCATGGAGGTCCGCGGCAAGCGCGTCGTGTTCACGGCCATCCTGGCCACGCTGATTGTGCCGTTCCAGACGCTGGCCCTCCCCTTGGTCTGGTGGGTGAACCAGCTGCCGTACTTCGAGCTCAACGGGTTCAGCCTGGAGGTTTCGAAGGGCTGGCTGGACACCTACCAGGTCCAGATCATCCCGTTCATTGCGAACGCGTTCTCCATCTACCTCTACCACCAGTACTTCGAGTCCATCCCGAAGGAACTCGACGAGGCCGCCAGGATCGACGGCGCCGGCTGGTTCAAGATCTACCGCCAGGTGGTCATGCCGCTCGCCGGCCCCGCCACCGCCACCGTGGCCATCCTGACGTTCCTGCCTGCCTGGAACTCCTACCTCTGGCCGCTCATGGTGGTCCAGTCCGAGGAACTGCGCCCGGTGATGATCGGCATCCAGTACTTCTTCCAGCTCAACGTCTCCTGGGGCGAAGTGATGGCCTACGCGTCCCTGATTACGGTGCCCGTGGTGATCCTGTTCATCGCGTTCCAGCGCTCCTTCATCAACAGCATCGCCTCCAGCGGTGTCAAAGGCTGATTCCGTTTCTAGTTCGAAAGCGAACCATGACTTCCCTGAACACCACCGCCGAGATCGACTGCCGGTACCGGCCCAAATGGCACTACGCCGCGGAACGCAACTGGCTGAACGATCCCAACGGCCTCGTGTACTCCAACGGCGTGTACCACCTCTTCTACCAGCACAACCCGCATGCCGACGTCTGGGGCAACATGTCCTGGGGCCACGCGACCTCGGCCGATCTGCTGCACTGGGACGAACAGCCCGTCGCCATCCCCTGCGACGAGCAGGAGGCCATCTTCTCCGGCTCCGCCGTGGTGGATGTCCGCAACACCAGCGGGTTCGGTGTGGAGGGAGTGCCGCCGCTCGTGGCCATCTACACCAGCGCCTATTCGCCAGCCTCCCCGCTCGCGGGCCGGCAGGCGCAGTCCCTCGCCTACAGCACGGACGACGGCGCCACCTGGACGAAGTTCGCGGGCAACCCGGTGCTGGACCGGGAGTCCGCGGACTTCCGGGACCCGAAGGTCTTCTGGTACGACGGCGCGGCCGGTGGCTACTGGGTGATGGTCGCCGTCGAGGCACTCAAGCATGAAGTGGTCCTCTACAAGTCCCCGGACCTGAAGTCCTGGGAGTACCTCAGCACCTTCGGCCCGGCAAACGCCACCGACGGCGTCTGGGAGTGCCCGGATCTGTTCGAACTGCCCGTGGACGGCGACGCGCAGAACACCCGGTGGGTGCTGGTGGTCAACCTGAGCCCCGGCGGAATCGCCGGCGGTTCAGGCGGCCAGTACTTCATCGGAACGTTCGACGGCGTGGCGTTCCGTTCCGAAACCACCGTCACCGAAGGCCCGCAGGCCGGCGACAGCCGGATGGCCGACTACGGCTGGCTGGACTGGGGCCGGGACTACTACGCGGCCGTGTCCTTCAGCAACGTCCCCGGCGGCCGCCGCCTCATGATCGGCTGGATGAACAACTGGCAGTACGCCGCCGCCACGCCGTCGGACGGCTGGCGCAGCGCGATGTCACTGGTCCGGGAGGTACGGCTGGAAACCCGCGGCGGGCGTCCGGTGCTTGTGCAGGAGGCCCTGGATCCGCTGGCGGACGCCGGCACGGAGCTGCTCGCCGTGGACGGGCAGGAACTGGCCGACGGCGTCACCTGGCTTCCGGCTGCCGCCGCCGGGGACGTGCTGCGGATCGACGCCGAATTCCGGCCCGGCGCTGCCGGCAGGGTGGGCCTCGTGCTCCGCGCGGACCGGGATGCTGTAGGCGGGTTTGCCAGCGGCTCTGCCGGCGCGTCCGAACGGACCGTGCTGGCCTATGATGCGGCGTCGGGCGAACTCAGCCTGGACCGGACGGCGTCGGGCAATGTCGGCTTCCACGAGTCCTTCCCGTCAGTGGACCGGGTGGCCGTTCCCCTGCTTGACGGCCGGCTTCGGCTCCGGGTGTTCCTGGACCGCTGTTCGGTGGAGGTCTTCGCCCAGGACGGCCTGGCCACCATCACGGACCAGGTGTTCCCCGGCGATTCAAGCACGGCCGTCGGACTGCTGGCAGAGGGCGGCGCCGGCACCCTGGTGAGCCTCACCGTCACCGGCTAGGTGGCCCCGATCCGCGCACCACATAGCAACGCGGGGTCACTTACGGCCGCATGGGCACGCCCGATTGGGCCGTAAGTGACCCCGCGTTGCGGTACCCTGACCTACTCGAGACGACCCTGGATTTGCACGCCCCGGTGGGCTGCGGCCCATGCCAGGAGGGTGTTGGCTATGGGCCGCAGGTGCGGATGATCCTCATACTGGCCATCGATGAGTTCGTCGGCGTCGCGCATGCAGGCGCGGAGCTCGGCGTCGCTGGTAGTGCCGGCGCCTGCAGGCAGGCGCCGGCGGCCAGGATTGCTGGCTGTTACTTCATCATGGTGCCGTCGGGCGCCACCAGGTACCAGACGTTGCCCACGCCCTGGCCCGTGACGTCACCGGGGGCCTTGTCCTTCTGCCAAAGGTAGACCGGCATGCCATCGACGGTCACCTGCTTCTTGCCGTCGGCCGTGGTGATGGTTCCGACCTTGCCGGTCACGCCTTCAACCTTCGGGGTGTCGTTGGTGGTGATGACCGGCGGCCACTTGACCAGGCAGTCACCGGTGCAGTTGCTCTTTCCGGAGTCCTTTACGTCCTTGGTGAAGTAGTAGACGCTCATGCCCTTGCCGTCAACCACAATGTTGCCTGCGCTGGACGATGCCGTCTTAAGGTCCACCGTGGCCGAATCGCTGGACGTGGCCGACTCGCTGGCACTGGTGGCGGGTGAAGCGGTTGTGGTCGCCGGGGCGGCCGTGGTGGGTGAGGTGCCGGATCCGCCGCCACAGGCGGTCAGCGATGCGGCAAGGGCCAGAACTGCGAGGCCAACGCTCAGTTGCTTGTTCATGTGCTGCTCCTTGGCTCAGGCCGGCAGACTGGGAACCGGCGCTATCTGGAATGACGCACAAAGGTGAAGAATGGTTCAAAGGATTTGCGACTGTCTGAAATGAACTTTTCAGCGGCCGCCGACGTCGTATTTGCCAGGAACACCGGTTCGCGCGAACCGGCTTCATCGTGTCGCTGCAGGGAGGTCGTCATGCCACTGGATGAGGACGTGGTGGCCGCGATCTACCGTGAGCACGGAACAGCCCTGCGCCGATTCGTGCTCAGCGCCTCCCGCGATCCGCACCTGGCTGATGACATCGTGCAGGAAACGGTCCTGCGCGTCTGGCAGCAGGCGCCCAAGATCACGGGCAGCATGCGCAGCTACCTGTTCCGGACCGCCCGGAACGTCATGATCGACAACTACCGGAGATCCCAGCGCAGGCCGCAGGAGGCGGATGACCGGGACCTGGCGGACCCGGCGGAGGTCACCGGCCGGGTCGATGAGCTGTTGAACAGGGTGCTGATGGAGGAGGCGCTGCTCCGGTTGAGTGCGGAGCACCGCGATGTGCTGGTGGCGCTGCACTACCGGCGTTTCACGGTGAGCGAGGCCGCAGTCCAGCTCAACATTCCGAGCGGCACGGTTAAATCGAGGGCCTTCTATGCGGTGAAGGCCCTGCGGACAATTCTTGATGAAATGGGTGTGGAACGGTGAACGGCAAGGAACTCCATGAGTTGCTGGGGGCATACCTGCTGGGAGGACTGGATAACGCGGACAAGACGCGCTTCGAGGACCATCTCCAGCAATGCGGCCTGTGCCGCCGCGAACTGGCGGATCTGAAAAGCCTTCCCGGGCTGCTGGCCGCCGTGCCGGTGCCCGACGCCGTGGCGCTCGCCGTCCCTGCGTACCGGGGGCCCGGCTCGACCCCCGGTACCGGGGAACCGGCGGCCAGCGTTCCGCAGCCCGTCTTCGACGAACTGGCCGCCCGACGTCGGACTTCCCGACGGCGGATCGCGGCCCTGATCGGCGGGGTCGCTGCCGCCTGCCTTGCCCTGGGCTTCGCGGCCGCGCCGCTTCTGGACCCGGCGAAGAAACTGGACGCGAGCTATTCCGTGCAGGCGGACACCGGCATCCAGGTCACCGTGGGCATGGTGAAGAAGACGTGGGGCACTGAGTTGGACGTGGACGGACGGAGGCTGCCGCAGGACGGAAAGCTGTCGCTCTGGGTGAAGGACCGCACCGGGGCCGAGGACCGCGCCTGCGCCTGGATGGCGACACCCAGCGGCCGGGTCAAGGTCACGAGTGCCACGCCTGTTCAGTACACGAGCATCGCCAGCGTGGAGCTACGGAACGACCGGCAGCAGACCATAGCCGTCGTGGCCGTGCCGGGTGGCTGAGCGGGCCTGACTACATCCGTGCCAGTTTCGCCCGCACCACCATGTACACGCCGTAGCAGATGAGTCCGACGCCGACGGCGGCCAGGACATAGATTCCGAACGGCTGCTCACGCAGCGCCTTGAGCCCGCCGTCGAGTCCCGTCGATTCCTCCGGATGTGCCGTGACGGAGGCGATGACCACCAGCAGGCCGGTCACGAAGAGGGCCACGCCCTTGGCCACATACCCGGCGACGCCCAGCGCGGTCACGGCCGTCCGTGCGTTGGCCGAGCCGGGCATGTTGATGTGCTTCTCAAAGGACTTCTTGAACCCACGGATCGCGTAGATGATCCCTGTGATGGCCACGGCCGCTCCGATCAGCACCAGGAGCAGGACGCCGCCCGGCGCTTTCAGCAGGGTGACGGTCATGTCGCTGGCGGACTCCCTGTTGTCCTGGCCTGCGCCGCGTGCGTAGGCTGCCATAGTGAAGGCGAGGCCGGCGTAAACAGCGGCCTGCAGCGCGGCCTTGAGTTTCTTGGCCGTTTTGTCCTTTGCCGGCAGGTGCTCGAAGTCGAAAACGGCGTCACTGGTCTGCCACAGGGCCAGGGCCACGCACGCCGCGAAGCTGCCCCAGAGAAGCACAGGCCCGAAAGGCTGGCTGGCCAGCTGCCCGACTGCGCCGCTGACATCGGCCCGGCCGCCCTTTCCGGTGGCCAGTCCGATGGCGATCGTTCCGATCAGGAAATGCAGGACGCCGCTGACGGCAAATCCTGCCCTGGCCAGCATCTCGAGCGCGGGCGAATTCGTGGCATCCTCGGCCTTGTCCGCTGCGCTTCTCAGTTCTCGTTTGATGATCGTTCCTTTGCGCCGGCACGCTCCGTGCATCTCCCGCGGCTACCCGCCACACGTTTATCGTGCCACGGGACCGGGTTCCGGAACAGACGTCAGAGCGAGCAACTGCGGCAGGCTCCTGACCGGGTTGCCGGCCCGGCTAGAGCCGCCGGTAGCAGAGGTCGAAGATCAACCGTCCGGCCTCGTGCGCCTTGCTCTCGAAGCTGGTGCGGATGCGGCCCTCGAACCGCGGCGCCCACCCGCCGGTTTCGTCAATGCCCTCGTTGGGGCCGGTGTGCTCCGTGCTCACCGGGGCGCGGCCTTCCTTCACCGGTGCCCCGCCCACGAGCGATTCGACGCCGCTCTGCCAGACGTGGGTGAGGGGGCTCTCCGGACCGCGGCGCTCGCCGTCGTGCAGGTTCTCAAAGGCGGCGGAGCCGGCGAGGACGTCGCGGACGTGCACCGCATAGTTGGACCAGTCCGTGGCGATCCGCCAGAGGCCGCCCGGCTTGATCGCCCTTGCGGCGAGGTCGGCGAACTCGGGCTGGATGAGCCGGCGCTTGTGGTGCCGGGACTTGTGCCAGGGATCGGGGAAGAAGATCCACAGTTCGCTGACGGATCCCGGCGGCAGCATGGTGGCCAGGACCTCAGGGGCGTTGGCCTCCACGACCCGGACGTTGGTGAGTCCGCGGCTGTTGATCTTGATCATCGTGTTGGCCAGCCCGGGCGTGTAGACCTCAACGGCCAGGAAATCCTGCTCCGGGTTCTGCTCGGCGGCGTGGCAGATGGCGTCCCCAAGGCCCGAGCCGATCTCGACGATCAGCGGCGCCGTGCGGCCGAACTCGGCCTCGGCGTCGAACGTGTAGTCCGGGTGCACGGACGTGTTCGCAACGTGCCGCGGAACGTCCACCGCCCAGCGGTCCGAGTGCGCCTCCCAAGCAGCCTGGCGGCGTCCCTGGAGCCGGGTTCCGCGGCGCACAAAGCTGACCGGCCGCCCGCCGTAGGTGCCGAAGGATGCCTGGCTGCCGGGGGTGACGGGCCGGGGCTGGTTCGGGTTTGCGGGCTGCTGGTTTTCGGGCGGCTGGGGGGATTCCGGGGATTCACTCATCCCCTCCAGAATACCGGGACGGGCGGCGTCCAAATGGCGGTTCCCCGCCCAACCCTGCAAGCGTAAAGTGTTGCTATCCCAGCGGCCGGCCGCTCACCGGCCCACGCTTATGGCTGTCCGTGTCCGGAGACCAGCAGTCCCGTCAGGCAGCCGACCATTCCATATCACCGGGCCTTCAGGACATGCCATGGAATCATCAACGCCCGAGCCAGGGACAAAGGAAAATGCCGGAACCATCGCGATCCTGGGGGGAGGTCCGTCCGGGCTGGTGCTCGCGATTGCGCTGGCCCGCCGCGGACTCAGCTCAACAGTTTTCGAGCGTGACGTCCATCCCGACGCCGCCCCGCGCTTCAACCCGGACCGTTCCTACACCATCGACATCTCCGGGCACGGGCTGAAGGCACTGCGGCACATTGATGCCTGCGGCGAGTTCGACGACAGAATGATCAGGTTCAAGGGCCTCAAGATCCCTGGCAGGGGAACGGAGGAATGGACCCTCCCCGGATGGACCGGATCGCGGGGCGACATTCTCCGCGCACTCATGGCCGTCCTCGAAAAATACGGTGACCTGGTGACCACGGAGTTCGAGACGCGCGTGGAAAGCGCGGACCCGTCATCCGGATCCCTGACGGTGGCAGCCAAGTCCGAGCTCCCGACGACGAGGACGTTTGACCTCATCGTCGGCGCTGACGGGGCCGGTTCCACAATCCGCGCGGCCCTCCAGGAGCAGATCGCCGGGTTCACCGTCACGGCCAAATCCTTCCCCAACTACTGCACCATGATCGAACTCGACAAGGTGGGAAACCGCCTGGACGAGAACTACCTGCACGGTCTGTCGACGCGCCCCTTCTGCGTTGCCGGAGCCATCAAGGGTGACGAAGGGTCCCCTTCCGCCAGATGGTTCTGCGCCGTCGGGACGAAGAAGGAAATCAAATTCTCCTCGGCCGACGAAGCCCGGCGCTTCCTGCGGGAACGCTGCCCGCGCGTTCTCGAGTTCGCCGGTGACGGGCAGGTCGAGGCCTTCGCGCAGCGGACGTGCTATCACATCGGACGCAGCCTGAACTGCTCGCAGTTCCACGGCGGCAAAGCCGTGCTGATCGGCGACGCGGCGGCCCCCTACCCGCCCATCGGACAGGGCGTGAACGGCGCCATGGAGTCGGCCATGACGCTCGATCAGTGCATCAGCGCCGCGGGGAGCACTCCGGACCAGTTGCCCGTCGCGGCGGCAAGATACACCGCCGTGTGGAAACCGGAAGCGGACGCGGTGTCGTGGATCAGTGAACGGAGCCTGTTTGAAAACCGTTTCCACACGGTCCGTGCCCTCGCGACGTCGATGGTGGGCCTGAGCATCTTCGCGCAAGCCAAGAGCGCGGAAGTTCCCTACTCGGAGGTCAGGCGCAAGGCCGAACGGCTCTGGCCGCTCTGGGCACGGTGACGCGCCGCGGAGGGGAAAGCAGCAGGCCGGTGGCCCGGGGCTGCGCGGCGTCCTGCCAGAATGGGCACTGTGACGCCTACTGAAAATCCGCGGTCCGCCAGCACGCCCCGCACGGAAGCCCCGTCTGTCTCGGCCCCGTCGCTGTCCGCCCTTGTAGACGCCGAGATCGACGACGTTCCGGCGGCCGGGCCCACCCGCGTCGGCAGCCGCCGAGCGCTGGTGTACCTCGGACTGTGCCTGGTGCTGATCGGGCTGAACCTGCGGACGGTGTTCTCCAGCTTTTCGGCCGTGCTTCCGGAGGTGACGGCCGACGTCGGCCTGCCGGGCTGGGCGGTGGTGGTGCTCACCACCGTGCCGGTGACACTGCTGGGAGTGTTCGCGCCGCTCGCCCCGGTCCTGGCGCGCCGGTTCGGCGCCGAGCGCGTGCTGTTCGGCGCGATGGCTGTCCTGACCGCCGGCCTCCTCCTCCGCCCCACGGACGTCCCCGGCGCCGGCCATCTGCCGGCCCTGCTCGCCGGAACGGCAGCGTGCGGCGCGGCGATCGCGCTCTGCAACGTGCTGCTGCCCGGGCTCGTGAAACGCGACTTTCCGCACCGGCTGGGACTGATGGGCGGCCTGTACACCACCGCCATTTGCGCCTCCGCAGCCCTGGGCGCCGGGTTCACCTACCCCATCTTCACCGCGACGGGGCACTGGGTTTCGGCGCTGTGGTTCTGGGCGGCGCCGGCCGCCGTCGTGCTGTTGCTGTTCCTCCCGGTTGCCGCGCGGCAGCGGCACGGGCGGCACCAGGCCGTCCGGGACGGCGTGAACGTGTGGCGTTCCGCCGTTGCCTGGCAGGTCACGATTTTCATGGTGCTGCAGGCCATGATGTCCTTCAGCGTTTTTGCCTGGCTGGCGCCGATCCTGCGCGAGCGCGGCGTGGACGGCGGCACGGCCGGCCTGATCGTGTCGGCGTCGATCGTGCTGCAGATGCTCGGCTCGCTCTTCGCCCCCGCCCTCGCCGCGCGGTTCCGGGACCAGCGGGCGATCAACACGGTGGTGGCGCTTATGACCGGTGGCGGCTTCGCGCTGAGCATCTTCGGCCCGCCGGAGCTGATCTGGCTGTGGACCGGGCTGCTGGGACTGGGGCAGGGCAGCCTCACGGCCGTAGCCCTGACCATGATCATGCTCCGCACCCGCGACGGCCACACCGCCGCCCACCTCTCCGGCATGATGCAGGGCGTGGGCTACGGGCTGGGCTCCACCGGAACGCTCATGGTGGGCCAGCTGCACCAGGCCACGGGATCGTTTGCGGCCGCCGGGGTGCTGTTCCTGGGGGTGGGCGCGCTGGCCGCGGTCTTCGGGTACCGCGCGGGCCGGAACCGCTACATCGGCGGCTGACTGCACGCCGCGCCCCTCCACCAACGCGTTGAGCTATCAGTTGTTGCTGTTTTGAGCCTCCAGAACCGCAACAACTGATAGCTCAACCGGGCCGGAACCGGGCCGGAACCGGGCCGGAACCGGGCCGGGCCGGACGGGACGGGTCAGCGCGTCAGGTCCTTGCCCTTGGTCTCGGGAATGGTGAAGATGAACACCGCGCTCACGGCCAGCAGCGCCACCGCGTACACGTTGAACAGGTTGGGCAGCTGGAGTGTGGTGCCGAGCCACTGCTGCAGGTACGGAGCGGTCCCGCCGAACAGCGCCACGCAGATGGAATACGGCACGCCCACGCCCACGGTCCGGATGCTCGTGGGGAACAGCTCCGCGTAGACGGCGGGCACAATGGCGGCGCTCGCGGCGATGAAGATGAGCATCACGGACATGCTCACCGCCAGCTGCCAGGCAGAGTCCTTCAGCAGCCAGGTCATGGGGAAGTGCATGACGGCGGCTCCGATGGCCCCGGCCCACAGCACCTTCTTGCGGCCGATCCGGTCTGAGAGCTTGCCCCAGAACGGCAAGGCGGCAATGAACACGATGTTGCCGATGACGCCGGCCCACAGTGCTTCTCCGCGGTCAATCTTCAACGCGGTTGTGGCATAGCTGGGGGCCACCACGCCCCAGATGTAATAGATCACGGTGAGGCCAACCGTCAGGCCGATCACCTGCAGGGCCTGCTTGCGGTATCGGACAATCTGCGGCCAGATGGGCGCGCGCTTCTCCGTGGCGGTCTCCCCCTCGAAGACGTCCGTCTCGTGCAGCTTCGAGCGCATGATCAGCGCGTACAGGCCCATCGCGGCGCCGATCAGGAATGGGATCCGCCAGCCCCAGGCGTTCATGACCTCGGTGCTCAGCGCCATGTTCAGGACGGCGCCCAGCAGCGTGCCGAACAGGATGCCCACGGTGCCGGACGTGTAGATCAGCGTGGCCCAGAATCCGCGGTGCTCCTTGGGCGCCATCTCCGAGAGATAGGTCTGCGACGACGGCAGCTCACCGCCGTGGGCCAGGCCCTGCACCAGCCGGGCCACCAGCAGCATGAGCGACGCCCACGCGCCGACCGCGGCGAACGTCGGCGCGACGCCGATCATCAGGCTTCCCAGCGAGGCGAGCCCGACGGCGAGCGTCATGGAGGCCTTGCGGCCCACCCTGTCGCCGATCCAGCCGAAGAGGAACCCGCCGAACGGGCGGGCCACGAAGCCGACGGCGAAAATCGCCAGGGTGGACAGCACGGCTGATGCGGGATCCGACTTGCTGAAGAGCTGGCTGGCGATGAAGGGCGTGAAGGTCGCGTAGATGGCCCAGTCGTACCACTCGACGGCGTTGCCGATGCCGGTGCCGACGATGGTCTTCGCGGTGGACATCCGGTCCGCGCGCTGCGGGTTGATGATGGCGGTCATGGATTTCTCCCTGTGGTGGGTGGGCTAGGAAGCGGCGGTTGCAGTGGATGCGGGGGCCTGGGCGGCCAGTGATGCCAGGCGCGAGATGGCGAGTTCCGCATAGAGAGCGGCCCCGTCAGCCAGCACGCCGTCGTCGAACGTTGCGTACGGTGAGTGGTTGAAAGGCGAGGTGGCGTGGTCTGTGCCGGGAGGCACAGCGCTCAGGCCGATGAACGTGCCCGGCACCTCGGCGAGAACGCGGGAGAAGTCCTCCGAGCCGCCCAGCGGGGTGGCCCACCGCGACAGCCTCGATTCGCCGAAGAGCCTGGCGATGACGGTTTCCGCCGTGTGCGTCTCGGCCTCGTCCGTGATGGTGAGCGGATACTCCTGCTGGTAGTCCACGTGGACGTCGAGGCCGTGCGCGGCCGCGATTCCCTGGAGCAGCCGGGGCACGGAGTCCATCATCCGCTGCCGGGATTCGTCGGAGAAGGTCCGGATGGTGGCCTCGATGCGGGCGGTCTCCGGGATGACGTTGCGCTTGGTGCCGGCCTGCAGCACGCCCACGGACAGGACCACGGGATCAAACATGTTGAACTGGCGGGTGACCATGACCTGCAGGGCGGTCACCATTTCCGCGGCCGCGGTGACGGGGTCCTTGGCCGCGTGCGGGGTGGAGCCGTGGCCGCCGGCGCCCAGCACCGTGACAACCAGGCCGTCCGAGGCGCTGAGCATGACGCCCGGCTTGGTGCAGAACGTGCCGTGCGGCTCAAGGGAGGAAAACACGTGCATGCCGTAGGCGGCGTCCACGCGCCGGCCGGAGGCATCCAGCACGCCTTCCCGGATCATGTAGCTGGCGCCGTCGAAGCCCTCCTCGCCCGGCTGGAACATCAGCACCACGTCGCCGGCCAGCCGGTGCCGGCGTTCCGCGAGAAGCGTAGCCGCGCCGGCGAGCATGGACGTGTGGAGGTCGTGGCCGCACGCGTGCATGGCGCCGTCGACCGTGGAGGTGTAGTCCACGCCTGTCTTCTCCTGGACGGGCAGCCCGTCCATGTCGGCGCGGAGGAGCACCGCCGGGGCGCTGCCCGGCGTCACGTTCGCGGCGCCGCCCGTCGCCCCGCCGCGCAGGACGGCGGTGACCGACGTCGTGTCCTTGCCCAGCGTGATTTCGTACGGCAGGCCGTCCAGGGCCTGCAGGACCTTTTCCTGGGTCCGCGGCAAGTGGAGGCCGATCTCCGGCCCCCGGTGCAGGTCGTGGCGGAGCCGGGCAATATCGCCCTGCATCTCCCGGGCGTCTGCGGCAATCGGCACGTGTACTCCTCGTCTGTGGTTCCGGCGTTGTGGGTCTATTCTGAAGTGGCCTACTTCACAGGCCGCCAAAGTGCTGGAAAAATGCACTTAGGGTGCTGAATACGCAGGATTCGCGCAGAACGGAGGGATCGCCGTGGAACTCAGCGAGGAGGACCTTGCGCTCATCCATGCCCTGCAGATCGCACCGCGGGTGAGCTGGGCCGACGCCGCCGAGATCCTAGGCGTCCACGCCACCACGCTCGCGGCCCGGTGGGAGCGGCTGCGGGCGGCCGGCGCCTCCTGGATCACGGCGCACCTGATCGGTGACCCGAAACAGATGTGCCTCGCGTTCGTGGCCGTGGACTGCGAGATGAACCGCCGGGAGGACGTCACGGCCCGGCTCGCCGCGATGCCGGAGATCGTCACGGTGGAAGAGGCCGCAAGCAACCGGGACCTCATGCTGACCGTCATCACGGGATCGCTGGAGGAGTTCAGCACCAACGTGGTCTCCCGGCTGAAGGACATTGACGGCCTGCTCAAATACCAGACGTCACTGTGCACGAGGCTGCACACCGGCGGTGATTCCTGGCGGCTGAACGTGCTGAGCCGTGTGCAGCAGGCATCCTTCAGGGCACTCGCGAAACCCGGGCCCGCGGAGCCCGAGCGTCCCGACGCCGTGCAGGCGCCGCTGCCCGCGAGCCACCTGGCCCTGCTGCCGTTCCTCGCCAAGGACGGGCGTGCGACGGCGGCCGACATCGCTCGTGCGCTCGGCCGCAGCCCGGCAACGGTCCAGCGGCAGCTGAACCGCGTGCTGGCCAGCGGGATCCTGTCCATGCGGTGCGAGATTGCGCAAAGGTATTCGGCCTTTCCCGTGACGTGCCAGTGGTTCGTCAACGTCCCGGCCGGGCAGCACGAAGCCGCCGCGGCCGCCCTCCGGACCATTCGGAACGTGCGGCTGAGCGCCTCAACCACGGGGCCCACGAACTTCGTGATCATCATGTGGCTCCAGACCCTGGCCGACGTGATGGATGCCGAACTTGCCCTGCAGCAGAAGGTCCCCGGCATCGAACTGGTCGAAAGCGTCGTCATGCTGACAACCGTCAAGCGGGTGGGCTGGATCCTGAACCCGGACTCAACGGCGAGCGGCGCCGTCGTCGTTGCTGCCGGATCCGCCCAGCTGGGTAGCAGCTGACGCGCTTCTCAGCGCTGGGAACCGCGTGTGCTGCTACCTACTTGGGAGGGGGCGTGGGGCGTGCGGCGGCCGCGGCGGTGCCGGGGCGTGCGGCCGGGGCGTGGGGTCAGGTGCCGGGGTCGGGTTCCCAGCGGCGCGGGCCGGAACCCCCGGTGCCGAGTTCATCGGCCGGATTCTGCAGCCGGCAGGCCTTGAGGCTGAGGCAGCCGCAGCCGATGCACCCGTCCAGGTCTTGCCGCAGGTGGTGCAGGGCCTCGATGCGGGCGTCCAGTTCAGAGCGCCACAGCCTCGAGAGCCTGGACCAGTCGCGCTTGTTGGGAGTGCGGCCCTCCGGCAGCGAATCCAATGCCGTGCGGATGTCCTTGAGCGGAATTCCCACGCGCTGCGAGACGCGGATGAACGCCACACGGCGCAGCACGTCCCGGCCGTAGCGGCGCTGGTTGCCCGGGGTACGTTCCGAGGTGATGAGCCCGTTGCGTTCGTAGAAATGAAGGGCCGACGGCGCCACGCCGCTTCGCGCTGACAGCTCGCCGATGGTCAGGGCCGGGTGCGTTGCGCCCGCCTCGTGTGGCATGCTGTCCCCCTAGCTCCAGCGACGGCGCCGGCCGGTACCGTCGCCTACCGTGACCGCCCGCCCGTGACCAGCCCTATGACCGCCCGCCCCTCCTCGAGGCGCAGCCTTGACCTCAACCTTAGTTGAGGTTTTACGGTTGCTTCCATGACTACCGATCAGGCCGCCGTGCACGAATCCGCTCCGCCGCTTCCCGCCCCGCCAACCGCCGGGATCCTCCAGCGCCCCTACCTCCTGGTGACCGTTGGCGCGTGCGCGCTGGTGTTCCTGGCGGCTTTTGAATCCCTTGCCGTGACCACCATCATGCCGGTGGTGAGCCGCGAGCTCGGCGGAGCCGCCCTGTACGCGCTCGCCTTCGCCGGCCCGCTGGCCACCGGCGTGATCGGCATGGTGGGCGCCGGGAACTGGTCCGACCGCCGCGGTCCCGTGGCGCCGCTGTATGTCTCGGTTGCCGTCTTTGCCCTGGGCCTGCTGGTGGCGGGCACGGCCGGAAGCATGGCCGTCCTGGTGGCGGGTCGCCTGGTCCAGGGGCTGGGCGGCGGCGCCATGACCGTGGCCCTGTACGTGGTGGTGGCCCGCGCCTATCCTGCCGTCCTGCACGCTAAGATCTTCGCCGCCTTCTCCGCCGCTTGGGTCGTCCCGTCCCTCGTGGGCTCGTTCGCCGCCGGGCTCGTGGCGCAGCTGGCGAGCTGGCACTGGGTGTTCCTCGGCGTCGTGGTGCTTGTGCTGCCGGCGCTGGCCATGCTGGTTCCGGCGCTGCGCAGGGTCCGGTCCGGCCCCGAGGACCGGCCGGCACCGTGGGCCATCGGGCGGCTGGCCTGGGCTGCGCTCGCCGCGCTGGCGGTGCTGGGCCTGAACCTGTCCTCCGGGATACCGGTGGCCGGCCCGCTCGTGGCGGGGGCCGCCGTCGTGGTTGCGCTGCTGGCCGTCAGGCCGCTGGTGCCGCGGGGGACCCTGACCGCCCGCCGCGGGCTGCCCAGCGTGATCCTCACCCGCGGGCTCGCGTCCGCCGCCTTCTTCGGGGCCGAGGTCTACCTGCCCTACCTGCTCGTGGAACGCTACGCTTTCTCGCCCACGTTCGCCGGCCTCACCCTGACCGGCGGCGCGCTCGCCTGGGCCGCGGCCTCCGGGATCCAGGGGCGCCTCGGCGGGCGGCTGGGCAGTCCCGTCGCGGTCCGGATCGGCGCGCTGCTGGTGTTCGCCGCGATCGTCCTGGCCCTGGTGACCACAGCCTTCGCCTGGCCGGCCGCCGTCGCGATCTTCGGCTGGATACTCGCCGGCGGCGGCATGGGACTGATGTACCCGCGGCTGAGCGTCATGACCCTCGCCCTCTCCACGCCGGACACGGAAGGCTTCAACAGCTCGGCGATGTCCATCTCCGATTCCCTCGGCGGGGCCCTTGCGCTCGCCACCACCGGGATCGTGTTCACCGCGCTGACGACAACGGCGGCCTCCTTCGCCGGGGTCTTCGCCCTGACGGCGGTGATCGCCGCAGCCGGGGTCGCCATCGCGCCGCGGGTTGCGGACTGAGGCTCGGGCCGGGGACCGGCGCCGGCGTTTGCGGGCTGGCGCCGGCGTTTCAGAGGCGCGGCAGGACCCTGTAGTAGAGGTGGGTGACGGCGTCGCCCTGGATCACCCTGGTCTGCTCCAGTTGCACCGGCGCCGCGGCGAGGTTGTCGAAAAAGCGGATCCCCTCGCCCAGCAGCCAGGGCGCCAGGTTGACCCGGATCTCGTCCACGAGCCCGGCGTCGATGGCCTGCCGGATGACGTCGGGACCGGCCAGGCCCACATCCTTGTCGCCGGCGAGCGCCGTCGCGGCCTTGACCGCGTCGGCGAACCCGGTGGTGACGAACGTGTACGGGATTCCCTCGCGGGGCCAGCCGTCCGGAACGGAGTGGCTGAGCACCACGATGGGGCAGCTGATGGGGTGCTGCCCGTCCCAGCCGTGCGTGATGTCGAAAATCCTGCGGCCCACCAGCAGGGCGCCCGCGGTGGACATGGTGCGGCGCAGGTGCTCTGCGCTCGCCTCCGTGACGTGCCAGGTCATGTCCGGCCGGGCGGTGGGCACGGCCACCGGCCCGTTGCTGTACCAGTCGAAGAGGCCGTTCACGGAGTCGTCCGGGAGGGCGATGTAGCCGTCCAGGGACATCGTCATTTCAGCGACAAGCCTTGCCATGGATCCACACTCCTAGCGTCGGCATTTAGGGGAGATCGGCTTTTAGTCGGCGGCCTTCAGCCGGGTGGCGCGGAGGACGGCGTCGGCGAGGATGGCCACCTGCCCGTCGGGGCCGGTGGCTTCCCGTTCCCGGCTTTCCGCCACCTCCACGCTCCACTCAGGCGGCGCGATGCCGAGTTCGGCCACCAGCTGCTCAGCGGTGAAATACCTCTGCGTTCCCAGGTGGCTGTCGGTGTCGTGGCTGCCCGCTGCATGCCTGGCCCACGGCGGCAGGCCGTCCGGGTGGTGCCCCACCACAAGCAGCGTCCCGCCCGGCCGCACGGCGTCCGCGGCAATCCGGTGTGACCGCTGCCAGGGCATTTCCGTGGAGTGCAGGAATTGTGCGGAGACGAGGTCGAACCGCTCCTCGGGTACCCATGTTTCCAGGTTCCGCTGCAGCCACGTGACGCGGTGGCCGGACCTTGAGTCTGCCGCGTGGGCGGCCGCCCGTTCCAGCGCGACGGCGGACACATCCACCGCGGTCACCGTCCAGCCGTGCTCCGCGAGCCAGAGGGCGTCCGCGCCTTCGCCGCAGCCGACGTCCAGCGCGGTTCCGGGTGCGAGGCCGGCGGCTTCGGCGACGAGCTGCGGGTTGGGCCGGCCGCTCCACACCCGGGTCCGGCTCCGGTACATTTCGTCCCAAAGCTGCGCGGCGCTGTCGTGCCCTTCTTTGGCGCGGCCCGCTGCGGCCTGACCTTCGGGGGAGTGCTGGTGGTCGGTCATGGCTATTGGTCCTTCTTAATCCTGCGCCAGCCGCCGGCGCGGTTGGTGGCGATGATGGACCTGAACATGTCGGTCAGCGCCGGGGCGTTGATCGACTCGCCTTCGGAGAAGGCCACCGTGCGGCCCGTCTTGTTCTCGTGCCCTCCGGTGATGAGGTGCTCCGGGTCAGGGGTCAGCCCGCCGTCGTAGAGGAAAACGTTGACGTGGTCCTTGGCGGCGAGAAGCGCGCAGATGTTTCCCTGGAGCTCGAAGTAGGGCTGGCGGGTGCGCTTGATGGTTTCCGCCACCTCCGGATCGGCGGCGTGGACCAGCTCGCGGACCTCCCGGCACACGGCCTGCTGCCACTGGGGCAGCGCATCGATGTAGGCGTCCACACGCGGATCTGCGGTGTAGTCCATGGGGATACCCTGCCACAGAATCCCTGGCCCAACTAGGTCGCAGCACACGTCGTTTTCAGGGGCTGGAACGGCGCGAGCTGCTACCTAGTTGGGGGTGTATCAGGGCAGCTGCAGGACGATGTTCCGGTTCCCGTCCGCGAACACCGGATAGCTGCGCAGCGGGCCGGCGCCGGTGGTGGAGCATCCGGTATCCAGCTCAAAGGCGTGCTGGTGCAGCGGGCACATCACCACTGCCTGGTCGATGGTGCCGTCGGCGATCGGGCCGCCCTTGTGCGGACAGATGGCGGAGACGGCGCGGAGCGAACCGTCCCGGAGGCGGAACACCGCGATCTGCTCGCCCGCCACCCCAAACGCGCGGCCCTCGCCCACGGGAACCTGGTCCAGCGGGCCAAGGTGGTGCAGGCCGGCGCCCTGGCCGGCGCCCTGTCCGGCGCCCTGTCCGGGGCTCAGGTCGGTGCTCATCGGACCGGCACCTGGGGGAGGACCTCAAGGGGGAGCGAGGTGCGGAACTGGCCGGGCGTGAAGGGGTCGTCGCGTTCAGTCCACGGGTCAACGTAGGCGTCCACCGAGTCCTGCATGGCGGCGTCCAGCTGCGCGGCCAGGCCTTCCGCGTCGTCCACAATCACTGCCCGCAGGTGCTCGATCCCCACCCGCGGCACGAACGCGTAGGTCCGTTCCAGCCAGTTGGCGCGCTCGCGGTAGTACTGCATGAACCGGCCCGCCAGCAGCTTCACGGTCTCGGGGCCGTCCACCGTGGCCAGCAGGTCGCCCTTCCGGATGTGCGCGCCGGCCGCCCCGCCCACATAGATCTCCCAGCGGCCGCCGTCCACTGCCACCACCCCCACGTCCTTGACCAGCGACTCGGCGCAGTTCCGCGGGCAGCCGGACACGGCCAGCTTCAGCTTCGCCGGCGACTCGATGCCCTGGAAGCGCGACTCGATCTCGATGCCCAGCCTGGTGGAATCACCCGTGCCGAAGCGGCAGTACTCCTGCCCCACGCAGGTCTTCACCGTGCGGAAGCTCTTGCCGTACGCGTAGCCGGAGGGCATGTCGAGATCGGCCCAGACCTTCGGCAGGTTTTCCTTGGGAACACCCAGCAGGTCAATCCGCTGCCCGCCGGTCAGCTTCACCATGGGGATCTTGTACTTGTCCGCGACGTCGGCGATCCGGCGGAGCTGCTCCGGTGACGTCACGCCGCCCTTCATCTGCGGCACCACGGAGAACGTGCCGTCGCGCTGGATATTGGCGTGGACGCGGTCGTTGACGAACCGGGCGTCGCGCTCGTCAATGTACTCGCCGGCCCACATCATCTTGAGCAGCGAGGCCAGGCCCATCTTGGATTTCGCGTCCTCGGCGCCGCCCGGGGCCAGCGCGGCGAACACCGCGGACACGGACCGCAGCCCCCGCTCGCGGATGGCCGCCATCAGCGCGGCCTTCTCCAGCGGCACGCCCGGAACGTAGTACGCCGCCGCGGGCTCCTCCTCCACGGCGCCGTCGGCGGCCCACTCCACTACCTGCCGGACCAGCAGCTTGCACGAACCGCAGCCCTTGCCCGCCCGAGTGGCCTCCATGACTCCGCCCAGCGTGGTGCATCCACCGGCCACCGTATCCACCAGCGCCTGCTTGCTGACGCCGTTGCAGTTGCAGACCTGCGCGTCGCCGTCCAGTTCGGCCACTCCCGCTTCTTCGCCCGGGCCGCCGATGTCGAACAGCAGCGCAACGCGTTCATCGGGCAGCGGCAGGCCGCGGTCGAACGCCTGCGTCAGATATGCCACTTTGCGGCTGTCCCCGAGCAGCGTGGCGCCCACGATCTTGCTGTCCCGGATCACGATGGACTTGAAGACCCCGCGGCTCGGCTCCGAAAAGACCACGTGTTCATCGGTGTCCCGTTCGGGAGCCTGCAGCCCCATGGAGGCGACATCGACGCCGGCCACCTTGAGTTTGGTGGCGGTCCGGGAACCCAGGTAGGCCGCTTTCGGATTGGCGCCGGTGACGTGGTCGGCCAGCACGGCGGCCTGCTCCCACAGCGGCGCCACCAGGCCGTACACCTCGCCGCGGTGCTGAACACACTCTCCCACCGCGTAGATCTCGTCCTCGTCGGGCACGCGCATCTGGTCGTCCACCACGATGGCGCGCTCCACGGGCAGGCCGCTCGTGACGGCGACGTCCACGTTGGGCCGGATGCCGGCGGCCATCACCACCATGTCGCATTCGATGTCCGGCCTGTCCCGCAGCCGGACGCCGCGGACCTTGTCCGCGCCCAGCACGGCCGTGGTCCGGCTGCCCGTGTGGACCGTGATGCCGAGGGCTTCCACGCTGCGGCGCAGCACCGCCCCGCCGTCGGGCCCCATCTGCGCGTTCATCAGATGCCCGCCGGAGTGGACCACCTCGACGTCGATGCCGTGGCTTTGCAGCCCGCGCGCGGCCTCCAGTCCCAGGAGCCCGCCGCCGATCACCACGGCGCGGTGATTGTTGTCCTGCTGGGCGTACGACACCATGCCCGTGGTGTCGTCGATGGTGCGGAACGCGAAGATCCCGGGCAGCAGCCGCCCGCCCGGCGTGTACATGCCGTCCATGGGCGGCAGGTGCGAGCGGCTGCCGGTGGCGATGACCAGGACGTCGTACGGGGTGGCCCGGCCGTCGTCGGAAAACACCAGCTTGGCGAAACGGTCGATCCTGTCCACCCGGACGCCGGCGTGCAGCGTGATGTCGTTTGCCTGGTACCAGGCCAGCGAATTGAGAAAGATGTTGCCGGTGTCCTCCTCGCCGGAGAGGACGTGGCTGAGCATGATCCGGTTGTAGTTCCCGTAAGGCTCGTCACCGAACATGGTGATCCGGTACTGCACCGCCCCGCCGCGGGCCAGGATCTCCTCGACGGCGCGCGCGCCCGCCATGCCGTTACCGATCACCACCAGCCGACGGCGGGAATCAACGGTTTTGGTCCGGGAGGCCCGGCCGGCCAGCGCGGTCATCAGTGTTCCACCATGCCCATGTCAATCACCACGGCGCCGCTGACTCCGCTGTCCGCCAGGAGCCTGAGCTCGATCAGCGAACCGCCGTCGATGTCCTCCACCACCCGGAGCGGAACGTGGACGTCGCCCTTGGCCCCGATGGGGAAGTACCGCATGGGCACACCGTCCCGCATCAGCACCACTGTGACCAGCTCGGCGGAGGAGTTGCCGCCCCGGAAATACAGCGTCTGGTTGATCACGCCGTCGGGAACGTAGTGCGAGAGCTGGCTGTGGATGGGCACCGGCTTTTCCAGGCCGGCTCCGTCGAAGGGGAAGATGCCCTGGAGGAAGAGGTTCTTCAAGGTCACGGTCAGATCCTTTCGGCGGGGGATGCTGCACCGGTTGTCGGCCGGCCACGTGTCCATCCTTCGCCGCGGTTGTTACAGCGCCCGGCGGGCCATGTAATTTCCGTTTAACACCTTCCTCACCGTGGACGCGGACGCGGACGCGGACAACAACGAAGCCGCGCCGCGGAACACCGGAGTGTTCCGCCGCGCGGCTTGTGGTTTGGGTTTCTGGAAGCTAGGCCTTGGCCGCGGGCGACGCGGCGCGGGCGGTGGAGTCCGCCGTCCATTCCGCGATCCGGGCCTGCTGCAGGGGTGTCTGGCGGTTGAAGTACCAGGCCGCGCCCAACAGCAGGAACCACAGCGGGGCAACCACCAGGGCGAGCCGCGTGTCGTCAGCCTGGGCCAAGGCCACGAGCATGAACACGAAGAACGCCAGGACGACGTACGGCATGAAGGAACCGCCGGGCATCTTGAACGACGACGACGCGTGCAGTTCCGGGCGCCGGCGGCGGAACGCGATGTAACTGACCAGGATCATGGACCAGACGAACATGGTGAGGACGGACGCCACTGAGGTGACCACGGTGAAGGCGCCGATCACGGAGTCGCCCGCGTACAGCAGGACCAGCCCGGCCAGCAGGAAGATGCAGGAGAACAGGAGGGCGTTCTGCGGGACCTTGCGGACGCTCAGCTTGCCGAAGGATTTCGGGGCGTTGCCGTCCTGGGCCAGGCCGTAGACCATGCGCGAGGTTGAGTAGATGCCGGAGTTGGCGCTGGACGCGGCGGACGTCAGGACCACCAGGTTGATGACCACGGCGGCGATCCCCAGGCCGGCAAGGGTGAACATGCCGATGAACGGGCTGCTGGCGGGGTCGATGCTGCGCCAGGGGTTGACGGCCATGATGACCACGAGTGCGCCGACGTAGAAGAGCAGGACGCGGATGGGAATGGAGTTGATGGCCCGGGGGAGGTTCTTTTCGGGGTCCTTGGTTTCAGCTGCCGCCGTGCCGACCAGTTCGATGCCGGCAAAGGCGAAGATGGCGATCTGGAAGCCGAGGATGAAGCCGAACATCCCGTGCGGGAACATCCCGCCGTCGTTCCAGATGTTGGCAAGGCTGGCCACCGCGCCGCTGGGCGAGGTGAAGTGGGTGGCGATCATGATGACGCCGGTGGCGATCAGGGCGATGATCGCCACCACCTTGATGATCGCAAACCAGAACTCCGCTTCGCCGAAGGCCTTGACCGTGGGAAGGTTCAGCAGGATCAGGACCACTGGCGTAATCAGCGCGGGAATCCACAGGGGCGTGCCGGGGGCCAGCTTGTCGACGTAGCCGGCGATCGCCACGATGTCGGCCACGCCCGTCACCACCCAGAAGAACCAGTAGGACCAGCCCGTGAAGAATCCGGCCCAGGGACCCAGGAGGTCGCCCGCGAAATCGCTGAAGGACTTGTAGTTCAGGTTGGAGAGCAGGATCTCGCCCATGGCGCGCATGACGAAGAACAGCATGAAGCCGATGATCATGTACACGAAGATCACGGAAGGCCCGGCCAGGGAGATGGTCTTGCCGGAGCCCATGAAGAGCCCGGTGCCGATTGCGCCGCCGATGGCCAGGAGCTGGATGTGGCGGTTGCTCAGGGCCCGGGCGAGGTGCTCGCCCTTGCCGGCTGCGGCAGTTTCTGTGGGGGATTGAACGGGAACGGTGGTGGTGCGTTCAGACATTAAGTCTTCTTCCTTGTCACAGGTGCCGGCAATTGCACGAGGCGCACTGCCGGCCGCGTTGATCCGCCAACAATGTGACGGAACTAACAATTTGGGGATGGGTTAAGACTAGGGCGGGCGGACTGCCCCGCGGACTGTTATCCGGAGGCGCCGGCCGTCCGCACCATCCGCGCCATTGCCCGCGAAGTTCCCGGCGCTCCGGCGCGGGAAAGGGCATTCTCCCTGCGTAGGCGGGATGTGCGGACTGTGCCCAGGCGGGGCCGTGGCCGCCCGCCGGGATGCGGGCCGCCGCACGGGTGGTCGACATATGTTCAGCATGACAGCCTCAAATGTCGCCCGATGTCCGATGTAATGTTCGTCACAGTCCGGGGCGGCGGCTGGGCAGATGAAAGGAGCGGGGGCGGCTGATGCTAGACTGGTGGAACTTGATGTGCAGTGATGCCCACTTTGTTCCGGTCCATCAACCGGAATCCCGCAAAGGACCCGTCCTTGTGGGGAGTGGGTTTTTTTCATGTGAGAGGCACATCCTGCGTCGATGAACGCTATTTGGTCCCAGCCGCATTATGCCGGCCGGTTGATCACCTGACTTTTCCTCGGCGACCCCCTGAGCCAACCGGCATCGGGGGCCGATATCCGCTTGGATACCGCCCGAAAGACCCTGATAAAACACATGACTACTTTCGCTGCCCTCGGCACGCCCAAGGCGCTTGCCGACACCCTGACAGCCCAGGGAATTGTTGAACCGTTCCCCATCCAGGTCAAGACCCTCCCGGACACCCTGGCCGGGCGCGACGTCCTGGGCCGTGGCCGCACCGGCTCCGGCAAGACCATCGCCTTCGCCATCCCGCTGGTTGCCCGCCTCGCCGAGCGCGAAGCCAAGCATTTCCGCAAGCCCGGCCGTCCCATGGGCCTGGTCCTTGCACCCACCCGTGAACTGGCCACGCAGATCAACGCCACCATCGAACCGATGGCCAAGGCCATGGGCCTGAACACCACCGTGATCTACGGCGGCATCTCCCAGGCGCGCCAGGAGAAGGCCCTGCGCGCCGGCGTCGACATCGTCATCGCCTGCCCGGGCCGCCTGGAGGACCTCATCCGCCAGCGCATCCTGACCCTCGAAGCCGTTGAGGTCACCGTGCTGGACGAGGCCGACCACATGGCCGACCTCGGATTCCTGCCCGTGGTCAAGAAGCTCATGGACATGACCCCCACCCAGGGCCAGCGCCTGCTGTTCTCCGCCACCCTGGACAACGGCGTGGACAAGATCGTCCAGCGATACCTGTCCAACCCGCTGACCCACTCGGTGGACGATCCGCAGGCCGCGGTGACCACCATGGAACACCACGTTCTGGTGGTCAACGACCAGACCATCAAGAAGCAGCTGATCGTCGAGCTCGCCTCGGGCGCCGGCCGCCGCGTGCTCTTCATGCGCACCAAGCACCACGCCCGCAAGCTGGCCAAGACCCTCACCGACGCTGGCATTCCCGCCGTCGACCTGCACGGCAACCTGTCGCAGAACGCCCGTGACCGCAACCTGGCCGAGTTCTCCTCCGGCGAGGTCCGCGTCCTGGTGGCCACCGACGTCGCCGCCCGCGGCGTCCACGTGGACGACGTCGAACTGGTCATCCACGTTGACCCGCCCACGGAGCACAAGGCGTACCTGCACCGCTCCGGCCGTACGGCACGTGCCGGTTCGGACGGAACCGTGGTCACGCTGACCCTGCCCGAGCAGCAGTCCGACGTCAAGAAGCTGATGAAGGCTGCCGGCGTCGAGGTCAACTTCGAGCGCGTCACCGCCAACTCGCCGCTGGTCGCCGAACTGGTGGGCGAAATGGCCGACAAGATTGATCCGCGCACCCGCGCCGCACTGCTCGCGGCCAAGGCTGCGCAGCACGGCGGCGGCACCTCCACCGGTGCCAACGCAGAACGCAAGCGCGCACGCCGCCAGGCTGCACCCACCACGGGTGGCCGCGGCGGACGCGGGGGACGCGGCCGGGTATCGGCCGAGGCTCCCCGCACCGACCTGCCCCGTGCCGAGCGCCGCGCCGTGGCCTACGAAGGCCAGGCCGCAGCCCGCAACGCCGCAGACCGCGTCATCGAGCAGAACGAGGACCGGGCCCAGGCAGCAGCAGCCGCACGCCGCAACGCCCGTGGCCGTGGCACGGCGTCCACGCATCGCAACGACGTTCCGGCGGCTGGCGGCCGTTCATCGGCCGGCCGCGGTTCGGACGGACGTTCCGAATCCCGCATCACCCGCAGCGATGCTCCCCGTGGCGGCACCGGCCGCCCGGCCACCGGCGGCCAGCGCAGCGGACGTCCGGCAACGGGCCAGCGTGCCGCGGGCGCCCCTGCCGGCACCGGCGCACGCACCGGCGGAGGCAACACCGGCGCACGCACCAGCGGCGGCAGCACCGGCGGCCAGCGCGCTGCAGGCGGCAACAAGGCTGTTTGGTCCTCCAACACCGGCGGCACCTCGGGCGGTTCCTACGCCGGCGGCGGCAACGGCCGTTCCGGCGAAGGCCGTCCGGCACGCAGCGGCCCCCGCCGCGCATCGGCTCCGGCATCGAACGAACGCCGCGGCCGCTAGGGTTACGGTTTTCCGCTAGTCAAAATGACGGACGCTACGGGGATTCCCGTAGCGTCCGTCATTTTCCGCAGCGCCAGCCCTGATCCGCCGCGCCAGTCACGATGCGCAGCGAGCAAAGGCGCAGCCCTCACCAGCCGCGGGACCGCCACTCGGCCAGGTGCGGGCGCTCCGCACCCAGCGTGGTGGGCTTGCCGTGGCCCGGATGCACCACGGTGTCGTCCGGATACACGTTGAACAGCCGCTCGGTCACGTCGCTGAGCAGCTGGGCGAACCGCGCAGGATCGTTCTGCGTATTGCCCACGCCGCCCGGGAACAGCGAGTCCCCGGAAAAGATGTGGGCGGGGCCTTCCGGATCCTGGTAAACCAGTGCAATGGACCCCGGCGTGTGCCCGCGGAGATGCACTGCCGTCACGTCGAAGCCGGCGAAGTTGCCGACGTCCCCGTGGTCCAGCAGTACGTCGACCGTCACCGGAAGTTCCGGCGCGTCGTCGGTTCCCGCGGCAGTCCGGGCCCCGGTTGCCTCCACCAGGCCGGGCAGTGCCCTGACATGGTCCCAATGCTGGTGTGTGGTGGCCACCAGCTCCAGCTTCGGCGTCGCCGAGGTGTCTGCCGAGGCGTTCGCGAGCATCGACTGAATGGCAGGAAGATCGTCAGCGGCGTCGATCAGCAGCTGCGCACCGGACGTCCTGGCGGTGAGCAGATACACGTTGTTGTCCATCTCGCTGACCGAAATGCGGCGGATGGTGATGTCCCGGAGTGAGTGAATAAGCGTGTCCATGCGGTTCAGTCTACGAAGCTGAGCCAACACGGCACGTCGAGCCAAGACAGTGCGCTGAGCACAGTGCCGCCGCGCCCACCGCGGATTCCAGTATCGGAATGCGGAGGAGCGGCGGTTTTGTGCGTTCAGTTGCCGGCGCGGCCGGCCACGTCCGGGATGTCGGGCCTACTCGCGTCCCTGAGACACCCACTGCGGATTGGCGGACCGGGAGCCGACGACGGCGTCCGCGGCGCCGTCGAGCACGTCCAGTTGAGCGGCACTGAACCCGAGCGACAGGGCGCCCAGGTTTTCGTCGATGCGGTGCGCTTTGCGGGTGCCGGGAATCGGGACCACCGGCAGGCCGAGCCGCCTGCCGTGGGCCAGCAGCCAGGCCAGGGCCACTTGGGCCGGAGTTGCTTCCAGCTCGGCAGCCACGGACCGCACGGCCTCAACAACACCTTCGTTGGCGTGCAACGCTCCCTCGGCGAAGCGCGGAATGTTGCGCCGGAAGTCGTTGTCGCCCAGCCGGGATGCGTCGACCGTTCCGGTCAGGAAACCACGGCCGAGCGGCGAATACGGCACGAACCCCACACCCAGTTCCGCGGCGGCCGGAACCACGTTCCGTTCCACGTCACGGCTCCAGATGGACCATTCGCTCTGGACCGCGGCGATGGGGTGGATGGCCGCGGCGTCGCGCAGTTCACTGGCCGTCACCTCGGACAGGCCCAGATGGCGGACCTTGCCCGCCTGCACCAGTTCGGCCATGGCCCCGACCGTCTCAGCGATGGGAACACGGACGTCCCGCCGGTGCATGTAGTAGAGGTCGATCACGTCGGTGCCGAGCCGCCGGAGGCTGCGGTCGGCCGCCTCCTTAACGTACGCGGCGTCCCCGCGGATATCGGTGTAGCCCGTGGACGGCGTGCCCACGAGGGAAAACTTCGTGGCCAGCTGGACGTCGCCGCGGCGGTCCTTGAGCAGCTTGGCGATCAGCTCCTCGTTGCTCCCGCCGCCGTAAATGTCCGCGGTGTCGATGAAGCTGATGCCCGCGTCCACCGCATGCTGCAGCGTGCGGAGCGCCTCGGCCGGGTCGACCTCGCCGTACACGGGGGTGAGCGCCATTCCGCCGAACCCAAGCGGACTCACGCGGAGGCCGTCGCCCAGGTGAACCGATGCTGCCGAGTTGTTCGTCATCTCAATCTCCATCTCCAGGGAAGTACCGTCCCAGCCAAGAACCAAGAAGGCCGGGCAGGTATTCCGGCAAGTCATTCCAGGGCCGGCCGCTGGATCTCACCGGTTATCGCTTCCGGCTAACCGGATTCCTCGGCGTTTCCCTGCGACCCGCCGGGCCGCTCAAAGGTGGGGAGGTTCAGTGCCGGTGCTTGGGCGGCCGGCCGGCAGCATCTTGAGTCCCGCGGCGCAGGCCACGATCCCGGCGATGAACAGCACCTTGAGGAGGCTGAAGGGCTCGACGCCGGTGGCCATGGCCCAGCCGACGGTCAGGGCCGCGCCGATCCCCACCCAGACGGCGTAGGCGGTGCCGAGGGGGATGGTCTTCACCGCCATGCCCAGGCCTTGCAGGCTGAGCGCGGCGGTCACGGCGAAAACAACCGTCGGCAGCGGCCGGGTCAGGCCGTCGGACTGGCCCAGTGCGGTGGCCCAGACGGCCTCCAGGACGGCCGAGGCGAGCAGGATGATCCAGGCCGTGGCAGGCTTCGTAAGCATCATGCCACCGCCTTCAGGCCAACCACGCACGCGGCGATCCCGGCGAGCAGCAGGATGCGCCCCGCCGTCGGCCGTTCCACCTTGGCCGCTATCGCATAGACGGAGGTCAGCACCACGCCCACGCCGACCCACACCGCGTACGCGGTTCCGGTGGGAATGGACTGCATGGCGACGGCAAGGCCGGCGGTGCTGGCAGCGACCGACGCGAGGAAGAGGGCCATCGGCGCGATCCGGCGCCGTCCCGAGGAGCGGGACGCGCGGTGCAGCGCTGCGGCCCAGACGGCCTCGAGCGCGCCCGAGAAAATGAGGATTAACCACGACATGACAGATCCTTTGGCCAGTCTTGTCGCGTGCCGGGTACTGAACCGTCGTCCGGAGGTCCGCCGAACGGGACCTTGGTCCTCAGCCTAGCAACGCCCGACGGCGGCGGCCACTGGTGGTGGCAAAGCTCACCGGAGCTCGGTGCAGGCCGCCGGCCGTCAGGGACTGCCCGCTGTCAGAGGGCGCCGCCGGCGGCCTCCGGGCCGGACGAATCACGGCCGCCGTCGCCGATGGTTTCCCGGGCTATGAAGTTCTCGATGTCGAAGAGGTTGTCTGCGCGTTCGGCGATGTTCAGCAGCGTGGTCATGGAGGCGACCTCCTCCACCTGCTCCTTTAGGAACCACAGCATGAACTGTTCACCCAGGGCATCGTCCTCGGCGCGGGCGGCGCGGAACAGGCCTTCGATGCTGCGCGTGACTTCCTTTTCCTGCTGCAGCGCGAGGGCGAGCGGTTCCGTGACGGATGCGAAGTCGTTGCGGACTGCGGGTACCCCGGGAATCTCCACGTGAACGTCACGGTCAAGCATGTACTGGACCATCATCATGGCGTGGTTGCGTTCCTCCACCGACTGCCGGTAGAAGTACTTGGCCAACTGGGGGAGGTCCTGGTTAGCGAACCAGACGGCCACGGCCACGTACTGCTGGGAGGCCGAGAATTCGTTGCCGATCTGGAGGGACAGGAGATCGTTGAACTTTGACTTGGTCATGGCCCGAGTCTAGGTTCGGGCGTCCCGGGCGGCCAGTGTGGAAAGGCTCAGGTAAGCAAGTGTAGGCTAGCCTGCCACCGGATCGATGGACACGACGGCCAGGAACCCGCGGCCCAAGATTTCGGGCGTCTGCGTGTCTGAACCGACGACGGCGTCATAGCGGTTGAGTGCCTCCGGTTCACCCGGCGCCGTGGCGGGTTCGGCTGCGGGTTCGGCTGCGGGTTCGGCTGCGGTGTCAGCGACGGCGACGGTGGCCTGGCCCTGGAGCAATATGCCGAGCTGACCCTCAAATACGGGATGCGCCCGCTTTTTCGAGAGCTCCACGATCGAGGTGTAGCCCTTGAACGCTCCGGTGCGGGTGATGACGTTCAGGTCGCGGATGTCGCCGGTGGGCAGGGCACTTGAGGTCGCAGCTTCGCCCGAGAACCGGAAGGGCCGGTACTTCTCGAGCGGGTGTTCGCCGCCGTCCACGGTCAGCAGCAGGAGCTCGCCGTCGATCACGGTCAGCACGCGCTCCATGCCCGGAAAGGCCGAGAAGTCTCCGGCTTTGGAGACGTCGGCGATGCTGACGCGCCAGTCCCACACGCCGTCCTGCGCAGAGGCGGCCAGGGGATGGCTGGCCAGCTCCCGGGTGACCCCGCCCCCGTTCCGCCAGGGTTGGGGTCTGAGGTCTGCGAAACGGATGATCTCCATCCGCCCAGCCTAGCCCGGGCAGGCCCTGCTGTGCGGCAGCCGCCTGCTCGGCCGCCTGTTCCAGCGGCCGGTTCCATTTGCCGTTGCCCGCGCCTTCCGCCCCGCGTAAAGTCGGCACAGCATTCCTACGCCGTTGGGGAACAGTTCAACTACAAGGAGCCGGTTTATGTTCGTCAAAGTGTGCGGGCTGAGTACGCCTGAATCCATCCGCGAGGCAGTGGACGCTGGCGCGGACGCGGTGGGTTTCGTCCTGACGGCCAGTCCCCGGGCAGTGTCTCCGGCGCAGGTCACCAAGCTGCTCAGCGAGGTTCCGGGCGGCGTAGCCGCCGTCGGCGTTTTCCGCCACGAGCCCGCGGCGGATGCCGTGGCCATTGCCCGCGCCGCCGGTCTGGACTGGATCCAGCTCCACGGCGCCCGCACTCCCGGGGACGTCAAGACAGCGCACGACGCCGGCATGAAGGTCATCCGGGCAGTCACCATGGATGACGCGCCGGACGCGTTCACCAGTTGGGGCGAGGAACTGCTGCTGATCGACGCCGCCGTTCCCGGATCGGGCGAGGCCTGGGACTACGGCTCCGTGCGCGCAAAGGGACTCGAAGGGCGTGAGTGGCTCCTTGCCGGCGGCCTGGATCCGGCAAACGTCGCAGAAGCAGCCCGGGCTGCCGGCGCCTGGGGCGTGGACGTCTCCTCCGGCGTCGAACTTTCCCGGGGAGTCAAGGATCTGGCGAAGATCCGCGCCTTCGTTACCGCGGCGAAGTCCTAAGGAAGTTGCTCTTGACCGCCATGCCCGGCGGTGGGATATTTAACTTGTTCGTTAATTAATGCATCGGTTAAACACCTTAACCGCTGGCGGGCCGGAATCCCGGCGAATCCGATGCCATCCCGTAT
Source organism: Burkholderia sp. RS01 (assembly GCF_039748055.1). NCBI lineage: Bacteria > Pseudomonadati > Pseudomonadota > Betaproteobacteria > Burkholderiales > Burkholderiaceae > Burkholderia > Burkholderia sp. RS01. The sequence continues at coordinate 67,325 of NZ_JBDLAK010000019.1, read as the reverse complement.
GAGTCCGTATGAGATTCAGGAGTCCGACATGAGCACGCAGCAGGAACGCCAATCCTTCACCCTTTCCATGGAGCGCGAATTCGACGCTCCCCGGGACCTGGTCTTCAAGGCGTTTATGGACCCGCAAACCCTGTCCGCCTGGTTCGGCCCGGAGGGCGTGGACACTCCGCTGGACCGCATCGAGGTGGAGCCTCGGGTCGGCGGCGTGTGGCGCATGGTGATGGTCTATGAGGAGGACGGCGTCCCCAAGGAATCGCCTATCGATTCGGTCATCCAGGAATACGATCCGCCGCGGCTCCTGGCGACGTCGCAGTTGGACTCGGACCTTGCGGAGGGGCAAACGCACGTCATGAGTCTGCGGCTGGAGTTTGAGGACATCGGCGGGCGCACGCTGCTACGGCTGACCCAGTCCGGCTTCAACAGCCAGGAGTACGCCGACATGACGCGCAACGGCTGGGCGAGTTCCTTCACCCTGCTGGACGCTGAGCTCGGGAGGACGCGGCCGAAGAGTGATGCGGGGACAATTAACTCATGAAGACCATACTCAACATCATCTGGCTCGTATTCGGCGGACTCTGGCTGGCGGTTGGCTACTTTGCCGCCGGCGTCATCTGCTGCCTCCTCATTGTGACCGTTCCGTGGGGCATCGCGTCGTTCAGGATCGCGTCGTACACGCTGTGGCCGTTCGGCCGCATGGTGGTGGACAAGCCGGGAGGCAACGGCGTTTTCGCGCTGTTGGGAAACGTGATCTGGCTCCTCGTGGCCGGCATCTGGATCGCGATCGGCCACGTGGTCACGGCGTTCGCGATGGCCGTCACCATCATCGGGATTCCGCTGGCCATCGCCAACCTGAAGCTCATTCCGGTGTCGCTGATGCCGCTCGGCAAGCAGATCGTTCCCACCAGCACACCTTTCGTCACCACCTACCGCTGACAGGCCGGCAATGAATGGCAAACGACCAGCTCAGCATGATCTTCGCTGCCCTGGCGGACCCCACGCGGCGCGCCATCCTGGCGCGCCTGGCCGAGGGGGAGGCCACGGTCAACGAACTCGCGGAGCCGTTTGAGATCAGCCTCCCGGCCGTCTCCCGCCACCTGAAGGTATTGGAGGCAGCCGGGCTGATCTCGCGCAGCCGCAACGCGCAATGGCGCTCCAGCCGCCTCGAGGCCGCGCCGCTCGGCGCTGCCACGCAGTGGATGGAGACGTACCGCCGCTTCTGGGACATGAGCTTCGACAAGCTCGATGCCCACCTGAAGAGAATCCAGACCACGGAAAGGGAGGAAGGCCAAAATGTCTGAGCAACTGACCCCAATGCAATCCACGGCGCCGGACGAGTTGATGCTTGTCATCACCCGCCACTTCGAGGCGCCCATTCAAACCGTGTGGTCGGCCCTGACGGATCTTAACCAGGCGCCGGCATGGTGGGGGCCGCACGGGTTCCACGTCCCGCGCGAAACCATCGAGGCCGACTTCGAAGTCGGCGGACGCTACCGTGCCTGCATGGTCCAGGAGGAGACCGGCCAGCGGCTTTGGTGGAGCGGCATCCACACACGCATCGAACCGCCCACCACCTTCGAATACACCTACGCCTGGGACAACGAAGACGGCACGCGGGGCTACGAGACTGAAGTGGCCATCAAGCTGGAGGAGGAGGCCGGTGGCACCCGGATGACCTTCACCCAGGGCCCCTTCGAGTCCGTGGAAAGCCGGGACGGGCACGGCGGCGGCTGGGGCGAGGCCTTTGACCGGCTGGCAACCCACCTGAGGTCCGCCGCATAGCGTCCGGCGCGGCCCGGCCGCAGGCCGTCACTGGCCGGCTGACTCGAGTTCGTCCCGGAGGTTCCGCCGCGCCGCTTCCAGCCACAACTCGCGGGCACGGCGGCTGTGGAATAGCGGGTCGAGTTCCAGCAGCCCGCGCACGACGGCGGCCCGGCCGGCCGCGAAGTCGGCGTCGCCTATGTGCGCGTAGTCTTCGCGGACGGCGGCCACGTACCTGGCGTAGGGCTCCGGTTCGCCGCCGAGAACCGACAGGTCCGCGTCGCAGAGGAGGGCGCCGTCGTCGTCCCCTGCCGGAGGCCGGTGGTCAGACGTCAGGCGGACCAGCCGTGCCACCTCCGCAACGTCCCCGGCGGGGAGTCCGGCCTCGGTGAGCCTGAGCTCGGCGAGGCGGGCCGACTCCTCCTCGTCCAGGCCGGCGGCGCCGCGGTAGACGGCGTCGTGGAACCAGGCCGCGAGAACCACGGTGCGCGGGGGTTCTGCGGGTTCGGTGAGCAGGTCCAGCGCCTCGAGCACCGCCAGCAGGTGCGTGCAGCCGTGATACCGGCGGTGGCTCTCGCTCCAGCGGTCAAGAAGGTCCAGGAACAGGGCATCGTGGCCGGCCATCACCGTGTTCCAGCGGTTCAGCAACGGGGTCTTCAGCGATGTGTTGCGCTCGCGGGCGGGGATCCTGAGTCCGCTGGCGATCAGCTTCCGGACCAGGATCCGGGCCTCCACGGGAATGGCGCCCGCCGCTACGAGCGCATCGTAGCGGCGCTCGGGCACATCGTAGTGGTCGCCGTCGAACGCCCGCTCCGGGATCTCAGCCGCGGCGGCAAACGCGTGCAGTTCTGCCAGCGAGGCGTCCGAAATCAGGTGCGAAAAGTGTGTTCCGTGCGCAGGCCAGAGAGGCGGATCCAGGTAAACGGCCATGCAGGAAGTCTAGTCCCCGGGCCCCTGGGGTTCCCGGCAGGCGGCCTGCCCGCCGCCTGCCGTTCTGGAATTCGCGCGGGACGTACTACGACGCCCTGACGACGACGTCGTCGATGTATTCGTCTCCCATCTGGCGGGCGTGCTCGGCACCCAGCTGCACTGCGCTCAGGCTCGAGACGCCGAGGTTGACGACACTGCTGGAATACTCGGCTGCGCCGTCGAACCACACCTTGATTGTTGACTGGCTGCCGTTGGCGGTCACCGTCATTTGGGCATGGTGCCAGGTGTTCAACGGGATGCTGGAGGACTTCAGCTTGGTGTAGGTGAAAGTCGTCCCGTCCGGGTTGGTGACGCGCAGCCAGAGCTGCCCGTTGCTGTTGTAGCGGTAGATGTCCGCGATCCGGTTGCCGCCTGAGAAGAACCGAAGGTACGGGACATCGTTTCCGGCCACGCCTGCGGTGGTGATGTTGAACCAGCCGTCGGCGCTTGCTGTCTTGGTGCCCGAACTCAGTGGCGCCGACATTTTGGCGATAGATCCGGAGTCGGCGGTCACATGGAGTTTGACGGAGCACAGCCCCTTCTGGTGCTGTGAGGAGGAGATGTTGGCCGTTCCGGTTCCCGCGGTGGTCTTGACGAAGGGAACAATGGAACCTTCGAAGCTCGTGGCGGCCACCACGTTCGTTCCGGCCAGCGTACTGGTTGGTTTGGCTGTGCTGGTGCTGCACGTGACCGCGTTGGCGGCCTGTGACGAGGCGAAGATCAGTCCACCGGACAACATCACGCCGACGGCACCTGCTGTGCCCAGTTTCTTCAACTTGCTCATTTGGTAGTCCTCACTATCTTGTTTGTGTCTTTGGTAACCGGCCGGTGGGCCGGTCCCGGCGGAGCGGCCGGGCAGGCCATGCCAGGAGCGAAACGCCATTACAGCAGCTGGATGAGCTTGGCCAGGAGCGAGACGCAGATGAGGGAAAGGAGGGCCGCAGCGGTGTAAACCGCGGCTTTCGGCAGCGGGGCGTCCGGCCGAACTATGCGCAAGGCATCACACGTAACCAATGCCACGACGGTGGCAAATCCTGTCAGGAAGATGATCATCGCGCACCTGCCAGGGAGTCGCGGGAGCGCTGGACGCCGAGCGCCAGTAGTCCCAGAGTGATCAGCGACAGGAGGCACACCGCCGCCGGCGGCGACCAGATCCGCGAAAAGACCATGGCCGTGGAGATGATGGTGGCGAGCGCGAGGCTGGAAGCCACGGCAATGGACACAGCCAGCGGGAGGGTGCCGCGCGCCTCGGGACTGTCCGGCGGCCCGAACCGAAGAAGCATGACCAGGGCTGTGCCGGGGCCTGCCAGGATCAGCAGCCCGATCACCAAGAGCCTCAGGCCCTCCGGCCCGAAGAAGGAGAGCGGTATGGCGGCGATGGCAATGCCGCCCACCGCATACGTCACGTACTTTCTATCAAATGCCATTGCCTGCTCCTTTGATGTGGAAGACCACGCCGCCGGCCTCATCGAACACTTTCGTCCAGCCGGGGCTGGCGCCGCACGTTGCAATGAAGTGGTCAAGGTCCCCGGGGGGCGTCGTTTCGAGAAGTTCAGCCGCCCGTTTTTGGCTTGTTGTGATGATCAGGTAGGCGCCTGACCGCTGTGCAATTCTGTTGGTTGCATCGCACGTCAGCGGGGCGGCGTCGGGCCGTGGCTGGGCCGCCAGAAGCTCCCGGTAGTCGTACTCGGCGTATTTCTGGAACTGCCACGGGGTGTTGCGCACTGCCTCGATGAGGATTGATCCTGTCGGGGCTGTCGCGTAGAGCTTGTTGACCAGCGAGATTTCTTCCGGCGTGAACTTCTCCATGCTGTCATTGCCGTAGCGGGTCACCACGGTGGCGCCGGCCAGAACAGATCCCAGCATCAGCAGGGCAATGATCCGTTTCCAGCCGGGCGCGCCCTGCCTGTCCGGGATCAGGATGAGTACGGCCAGGCAGGCAGCGAACGGCAGGCTGAAAAGGTACAGGCGAAGAAGCAGTTCGCCGCCGTATGGCTGCCCGGGAATCAGGGCCAGCGGTGCGAGCGCTCCCACTGCGGCAGTGAGCCACGCGGTCCGCCGCCGGTGGGCCATGAAAGCCCCCACTGCGGCCAGGACCCAGACCAGCGCCACCTCGGCAAGCCGCGTGTAGACCACAAGCACGTGGGCCTCGCTGCCGTTCACGCGTTGTGTTACGGCGCCGAGGGTGTTGGCCTGGACGTCGCCGAACGATCCGAACAGCTGGGACAGGTGGCCCTCGAAGTACGCAGAGGCCGCGAACACCAGCCAGCCGATCGGCAGGACCGCGGCGAGGATGGGCAGGTAGCGCAGGCGCAGCCGGCCGGTCAGGACGAAGAGGGCCAGGATGGGGATCACCGCGAAGGGGGTGAGCTGGTGGGACGCCGTCATGGCCAGGAGGAACCCGGCGCAGACCACCAGCAGGACGGCAGCGTCCGCCGGAGGAGGGCTTGCCATGCCCTGATGGGGCACGGTGGGGTCAAGTTTGGCCACGGTGTGGGCCAGTGACCTTGTGAACGGCTTGCTGCCGGTGGGCCAGGCCCATCCGCTGAAGACGCTCAGGAGACAGGCGAGCAGTGTGACGAGCAGCAGGAAGGCGTACGCCTGCGGGGACAGGTAGTCCTGCCCGACCCAGCTGGTCAGGAAGAAGATCCAGACCCCCGCCCACGCCTGCCGCGGCTGCGACGTCAGCCGCGTTGCCAGTGCCAGCAGCGGGGCCATCAGCAGCAGGTTGATTCCCAGCGGCGCCCACGTTGCAACACCCATCAGGTCCCGGACTCCGGTGGCGCCGGACACGAGCCCCAGGAGGTCGAAAAAGCCGGGCCAGTTGAAGTACGCGTCAAGATTCGTGTCCAGCTGGCCGGACTTGGCGATGTGGTCGGCAATGCCGAGGTGCCGGTAGCTGGCCTCGAGGCGGGGCAGGCCGTGGATGATGGGATCCGCGGCATGCAGGATAACCACGAGGACCATGACCTGGCCGGCCAGCAACGTCGGTGTGTACCGGCGCAGATTCAGGCTGGCCACGAATCCTGCCAGGCTGAGTGCGAGGGCAACGTAGTAGGCGGGCGGAAGTGCCTCGACGAGCCCCGTCCCGCCGATCCGCGCGGGATCCACGCTCAGCAGGCTCCAGATTCCCAGCGCCAGGGCCACGGCTGCCAGCCCGGCCAGAGCGCCAAGCTGCCAGGGACGCGACGATTCATGACGGACGACGGCGGGAGGCTGGGTGCCGCCGTGCTTGGCGCCGGCATGCTTGATTTCGGCATGCTTGGTGTCGCCATGCTTGCCGTCATGACGCCCGTCGTGCTTGGCACCGCCGTGCTTGGTTTCGCCGTGCGTCGTGTCGGCGTGACGGTGGGGTGCGGGTGACAGTGGTGTCGTCGGTGCGGACGACGTGGGTTCGGGTGTCATGGTTTCTCGATTCCAGTCGACTGGTTGAGTGCCGCTGGCTGGACCTCGACGGGGTCAGCTGCGGACAGGGCTAAGCTCAGCTTTCTGAGGCGGAAGACTGCGATCAGCGCGGCCGCGGCCTGGGCAGCGGACCACAGCGCGGACACGCCGGTGAGGCCGAACTCCTGGGCAGTGAACGCGGCGGGCGCCACCACCAGGACGGCAGCGAGGACAGCCACGGCCGTGGCTTCAACGAGGCGCCCGCGGGCGCGGCAAATGCCGAAGTAGACCTGGGTCACGCAGCTCAGCAGCAACGCCGGCACCAGGACGGGCAGCAAGATCCAGGCCGACGAGTACTGCGGACCAAGGACGCCCAGAAGGAAGGGACCTGCCACGAGCAGGATGGCGCCGGCCGAGAGCGTGAGGGCCAGGCTGGCCCTGAGTGCCGAGGACACCATGCCTGTTTTTGGCCTGGTGCCGGCCAGCGCGGTCTGCAGCGAGAATCCGGCGGACTGCGGGACGAAGAAGACGGCGGATGCCATCATCCACACGATGTACCAGGAGGCCGTTGAGGCCGGCCCGAGGGTGGCGGCAACGATCAGCGGAAGCAGATAGCCGGGGGCGCGGTCCGCCAGCATCAGGGCGTGGTTCGGAAGTCCCGGCTTCAGCAGTGCGACGGCGGGACCGGGCCGGAGCCCGCCCCTCCAGTCAGGCGAGACGCCGGCACGGCGGAGCTGGCGCAGTCCCACGAACACGCTGGCCAGGGCTCCGGCAGCCACGGCACCCACCACCACCGTCAGTTCGCGGAGCCCGGCGGCCAGCGCGACGCCCATCGCGGCGAGCTGCACCAGGCTTTGCACGAGGCTCCGGACCAGGGCACGGTCGGCGCGCTCCTGCGCGACTCCCACATGGTCCAGCTGGTAGGCAGCGGCTGCAAATACGGCCGTCGCTATGAAAATGCCCGTGACGAGCGGATCGTTCCAGGCCCGGCCGACGCCCGACCCCAGCGCGAACGTCACGGCTGCCATGGCGCCGGCCCCCACGACGGTGGAGACGCCCACGGTCAGCAGGCTGCTGGCAATCAGGCGGCGTCCGCCGTCGGACTGCCCTGGGAGGAGGGTGAGCGTCGCCGGCCCGACACCGAGCATCCCCAACTGAACCGTCAGCAGCGCAGCGGCCACCACGGCGGATCCCATGCCGATTTGCTCGGGCGGCAGCATGAGCGCCGCGAGAGCCCAGAACAGGAAGCCCGTCATCATGGGGGCTACCCTGGCCGCCGTCAGCCAGGCGGCGTTGCCGCTCACGGACAGCCCGGCACCGCGTGGGCGCAGGATCTCGCCGAACATGGAGCCGTAGTTATAGAGCATGAAGCCTGCCCAATAGGGAAGGAATCGCGGCGCGTGCAGCAGGGAAAGGCCCGTTCCCCGGACGGTGGCCAACAGCGGCAATGCCAGCATCCAGCCGGCGCGGGCGGGGTGCTTGCGGATGGTGCGGGCCATTCCGGCGCCGTCCTGGACCCACTGGTCGCGGGCGGCATCGAACGTGTCGGCGAACCTGTGGCGCACGGCAGTCGTGCTGGAGACGCCCAGCCGGTAACCGGCCTCTTCGAGCCGTATCCTCAGCTCGATGTCCTCGCCCGAGCGGAAGGTGTCGTCGAAAGCGACGGACAGCAGCACCTTTCTGCGCATGAGCGTGGCACAGACCCCGAACCACGAACGGACGCGGCTGTGGTTGTGGTGCCAGGCCAGGGCCGCGCCCCAGTAGCCCGGACCGTCGCTCTCACTGACAAGCCCGAACTGAAGTCCGTCGTAGCCGCAGACCTTGAATTCGTCCAGGAGTCCGCCCAGGGCACCCGGCGGAACCACCACGTCCGCATCGATGAGCGCCACGAGATCGCAGCTGGCGCTCTGGACGCCGAGCATCCTGGCCGCGGGGAGGCCGCGGCCTTCGTCGGAAATGACCCGGGCACCGAGTGAGCGTGCGATCTCGGCAGTGGCGTCAGTCGAGCAGCCGTCCACGACGATGATTTCCCGGGGCCTCTCGCTGCGGATGGACTCCAGGCACTCGCGCAGCCAGCTCGCCGCATTGCGCGCGGGAACCACCACCGACACCTCAAGATCGCTCACGTGGCCCCGCATCTCATTCCTCCAGCGTCGAACTGATCAGGTTGGCCACGTAATCCGAGGTCCGGTCCGCGGACCACGCGGCGGGGATCCGCAGGAGGGAGCACGGGACCCCATCCAGTGCCCTCCGCACCACAGCCGCCTTCTGGCTGAAGAATTCCTCGAGGGGGACGAGCCCGGTGGCACCCAGGGCTTCGATGAGCCTGCGCGAGACCATGGGCAGTTCCGAATGAAAGTTCCCCACGATGCGGGAGGTCATCCACTCAGGGCTGCGCATCTCGTGCCGTGCGTCGGAGCCGTCGTACCGTTCCAGGAATATCGCCAGCCGGGTCGGTGATCCGGATGAGATGCGGTCCGTTCCAAAGACCTCTTCCGGATGGACCATCCGGTGTTCCGGCGACCAGCGGCGGGTGAACGCCGCGGTCTTGGGATACCTGACGATCACCGGATGGACGGCCGTTGCCAGCTTGGCCACCGAATTCGTGAGCCAGCCCGGCGCCAGGGGCTTCCGGGCGCCGCTGAAGACGTCCGGGTAGATGGTCCGGTGATGGGGCTTGAGGAACATCGGTTTCGCGTAGCCCATGAGCCTGCCGTCAGCGTCGAGGAAGGCCCAGTCATCGGCCATGAACCGCACGCCCGGAATCGCGGTGAGCTTGGCGACCGTGCTGGTCTTGCCCACTCCGCCCCACGCCGGCAGCAGGACGCCGGAACCGCGGTAGTCCACAACCGCCGCATGGACCATGGCTGCGTTTTCCCTGATGCAGAGCCGGTCAAGCAGCGGGATGACGGCCGTCAGCAGTTCGCCGCTGCCTTGGATGGCGTAGCCGTCCCGGGTCTCGATGATGTGCACGCGGTCGGCGGGTAGGTAGAGGGAGCCCGCCGTGAAACGGTATGCGTCCTCGGCGTGTGACTGGTTTGCCACCGCCGTCGTTTCTCCGCTGATGTGCAGCCGCAGCGGTGCGCTGGATCCGCCCAGGAACGGAGCGAGCATATCCCGCAGCTGCGATTCGCCGGGCGTGCCGGAGGCCACATCGATGCCCACGAGGCCGTGGACGTCGAAGCTGGCACCCCTTGAAGGGACGGACTCCTTCATCACGTCTTTTTCGGACTGGCTCATGACCGGCGCAATCCGGCTGTTCCGGCGTTGTGGGTGGGGATGGGGTTCAGATAAGTGTGCATCAGTTGATTTCCCTCCAGCTGGCGTGTGGCGCGTGTGGTCCGGCTGCCGGGCTTGCCGGCTCGGTCGGAAGGCTGCGTCCCCGCAGGTATCCGAACGTTGTCACTGCGAGTACCGCGATGACGGTCAGGGCCCTGCTGAAACCGGCGGGATCCTTCCCCCGGAGCTGGTCCAGGATGCCCGAGGCCACTGCGCGCGGCAACATCCTGCGGACATACCGGCGTTCGGCTCCGAGCGCCCTCTTATGCCCCACGATCTTGCTGACCTGGGCCTTCGACATGCCTTCGGACCAGGAGCGGCGCAACATGTAGCTCAGCGTGCCCCGCTGGACAGGAACGAAGTGGCGCACCAGGGCCGCAGGTTCGTACACCACGCGGCCGCCGGGCGAACCGATGACCGCCCTGATGCAGATCTCCGTCTCCTCGCAGCCGAGCGGCAGGGAATTCTGGCGGCCGAGTGAGGTGTTGAATCCGCCGACGACGTCCAGGACCTCGGAGCGGAAGGACATGTTGGCGCCGATGACGTTGCGAACCTCTGCCGCGACCTTGGGCATGCCGCGGTACGAGCAGCCGACGATCCAGTCGAGCTCTTCGGCGAAGTGCGCGGGCCGTTGCGTTTCCCACATCGGCACAACGCGTCCGCCGACGGCCAGGACATCGTGGTCGTCATACAGTGCGGTCAGCCGTTCCAGCCAGTCCGGTGCGGCCTCGGCGTCGTCGTCGAGGAAGGCTACGATGCCTGCCGTGGCGGCGGCCGCTCCGGTGTTGCGGGCGCCGGACAGGCCCTTGGGGCCGGTATTTTCCAGGATCACCACATCGGAAACCGTGAAGATGAGCCTCTTGTAGAGGTCCATGTTGTAGTCGACCACGACGATCGTTTGCTGGGGCGGCACCGTTTGGGCGCGGACGGATTCGACGGCGGTCATCAGCATGTCCCAGCGGTCTTCCGTGTAGGAGCAGATCACCACGGAAACGGCAGGCAGTCCCTCGGAGTGATACATGTCATTCACCCGCCATGAGTCCCAGGACCGTCTGGGGATCGGTCGGGACGTGCGGAAGGGAGATGTTGGGGTACTTGTATTTCACGCGCCGCAGGGCTTCTGCACGGGCGCCGGCCGTGGGCGCGTCCCACCCGATGCATTCGCGGGCCAGGGTCCGCAGCACCCGCCACCCGTCGCGGAACGTATGGAGGTTCGAGTTGCCGGAGATCCTTGTGAGTTCGTTGCTCGGAACCTCGGCAATCCGAAGCCCCGCCCGGGAGGCCCGGACGATCAGCTCCGTCTCGATTTCAAAGCCGTCCGATTCCAGCTCCAGGATCTCGAGGCATTCGCGGCGCATTGCAATGTAGCCATAGCACAGGTCCGAGTAGTTGCTGTGGAGCACGAGGTTGGCCAGCCCGGTCAGTGCCCTGTTGCCGGCGCTGCGCAGCAGGGTGATGTCGTCCGAGCCTCCGCCCGTGACGTAGCGCGAGCCTTTGACGAAGTCGAACTCGTGCTGGAGCGGCGAGACAAACCAGCCGATCTCCTGGGGGTCCATGCTCCCGTCAGCGTCGAGCATGACGATGATGTCACCGGAAGCGGCTGCGAATCCGGCCCGGACAGCCACGCCCTTGCCGGCGTGGGGCTCCGAAACGACGACCACGTCGAGGCGGAGGGCGCGGGCAACGTCGACGGTGCTGTCAAGGGAACGCCCGTCAACAATGACTACTTCGTCCACATATGAGGGCATGCGGCGAAGGACCCAAGGGAGGTTCATGGCTTCGTTCAGGGTGGGGATCACCACGCTGACGGAGGCCACAGGGGGCGGCACCGAATCCGGTGCGCGCAGATTAGAAACAAGTATAGGGATGGTCACTAGCCTCACCACTCATGGAGTTGTTTGCTTTTGCCACCACAGCAGCCCTCCCGGCTATCAACCCGGAGGTAGACCAAAGCGCTCGCTGCTGCGGTAGTGGCAACTTGCTTGCACTCCCCCTCGTACATGTTCGATTCAGCAACTTGTAAAAAGCTTGTGGTTCCTTGAAGGCGCCCCAGTTTTGGGGGTCGACAGAACCTTGGTGACAGGTAGTCTCTGGTGTCACACTGTCCCCATGGGTTTCTCTGAGCGCGGGAGCCGTCCCGACATTCCCCGCCGCCGCCCGGGCCTCCGGCATATGGCAGTGCTCGCCACGGTGGCGATGCTGGCCGCCTGCGGACCTGTTGCCAAGGAAGCGCAGAGACTGCCGCTCGGAGAGCTGCCGCCCGTGGACCCGCCCACCACGACGGCCCCTTCCTCTGCCCCGCCGGCAACTACGGCGCCTTCTGCCAACCCGCTCCGCGCCCCTGCGGCCCCAGCGGAACCGGCCGCCAGCGCGGCGCCTCCCGCCGCCGCTCCTGCCGCCCCGCCCGCCCGCACTGTGCCCCCGATCAATCCGCTCACGGCCAAGCTGCCGGTGGGCGACCTGCCCGGATGGAAACAGGTCTTCCGGGAGGATTTCAACGCCGGCGATGTTCCCATCGGTGCTTTTCCCGGCCCGGCGTACGAGGCCAATTGGAGCGCGGGGTACAAGGACGGGATTCCGGACACGGCCGGTCAAACGGGGAAGAACTCCCGCTATTACCCGACCAAAGTGCTCAGCGTCAAAAACGGAATGCTGGACTGGTTCCTCCATACGGAGAAGGGCATCTCCATGGGCGCCGCGCCCACGCCCAAGATTCCGAACAACAGCTCCAATCCGCACCGTGCCAACAGCCTGCTCTACGGCAGGATCTCAGTCCGGTTCAAGGGGGATGCCCTTCCGGGTTTCAAAACGGCGTGGCTGTTGTGGCCGGACAGCGGCGTGTGGCCGAGGGACGGGGAGATCGACTACCCCGAGGGTGACCTCGCCACATCTTTCTACGGAGCCGTGCACCACCGCAGCAATAACCCGCATGAGTCCGACCTGATCAGGTCCTACGCCCTGTTCACCACGTGGCACGTCGCCACCATGGAGTGGAGCCCCGGGAAGGTCGAATTCTTCCTGGACGGTGTTTCGCTGGGAGCCGGATCCAGCAAGGTTCCGAACACGCCCATGCACTACATCCTGCAGACCGAATCGTGCCTGCCGGTCTGCCCGGCGCCGACGACGGCCGGGCACGTCTACCTCGACTGGATCGCCATCTGGACGAAGGGCTGACCCGTCCGGACCAGGCGGACCTACCTGCCGCTGACGGGGCTACTTCCGTTCGATGCTGAAGGCGTCGGTGAACGTGTAACCCTCTGCGGGGACAAATCTGGCCGAAAGCCGGTCTGCGGTGGCCTTCACGTCCAGGGTGCCCAGGGCAGGGTCACGGTTCCGGCCGGACCAGGCGGCGAAGTATCTGGCTTCGGAATCGTCATCACGCACGTCGTAGAGCCCCACTCCGCCTGTTCCCGCGGTCGCAAAAACGGTTCCCGCGCCCTGGACCATGCTGGCGTCGGAATCGGTGATGCAGCCACTGGAGAAGGTGTCGGGCACCAGGGCGGGACACCCGACGCCGCCGCCCAGCTGGTGGCTGCGCTGGTACATGTGGTCATGACCCGTCAGCACCAGGTCCGCCTTCTTCTCCATCAGCATGTTGGTAAAGTCCTGCCCGGCCTGGCAGTCGTATTTGCCCACGCTGAGGCAGGGGGTGTGCATTCCCACCACCGTCCAGGGAATGTTCCGCGACTTCGCACCGTCGAGGGCGTCAGCGGTCCATTTCCAGCGCTCGCTGTTCCGCGAGTAATCCAAAGGGTTTCCGTCATGGAAGTCGATGCCAGGAGACACCATGATGAACCGCACCAAGGGTTTTTGCTCCGGATAATCCAGGTACCACTGCGTTCCATACTCGCCCTGGAGGCCGGGCAGCCTGTTCGGCAGGCACCTGGCGATGTTGGCGATGTCGCCGTCGTGGCCGTCGCTTTCATGGTTTCCGGTGACCACCTGATAGGGGAAATCGGTGCCCAGTTTGCCGGTGACCATGTCGCAGAATTCCTGCTCGATCCCGGCCTCGTAGGAGTAGTCCCCGAGCCCCAGGTTCAGCTGCGGCCGGAGTCCGGCGATGGTGTCCAGGACTTTCCTGGCGCCGGTGCTGACTCCCACGTCGCCCTGTGCCGTGAAGTGGGCCGTGGCTGCCGCCGGGTCGGAGGACGTGGCCGTTGCCGAAGGACTGGAGGTTGCCGGGGGACTGGACGTGCCGGGCGAAGCGGACGACACCGGCGGGCTCGACGGCGGCGGCTGAGGCGGTCCGGGTTGGCAACCGGCCAGCAGCAGAGCCGCGGCCACAAGGGCTGCCGGAACAACGCCGGACCACCTCCGGGGTCTCGACGGTCCAGTCATGATCCCTCACATCACAGAACGGAACCTGATGCCGCGGGCCAGGCGCCGGGCAAGGCAGGCTTACTCCTAGGCCCTCAGACTAATGCCAGTTCGGAGGGCAAGACCATAGCCCCAACACCGGCGTGACGTCCTCGAATTTGTGACATCTTTAGTCACTAAATATGACAACTACTGTAACTGCACCGTAGTGTCTCAGGTGAACCGTTTGCGCCGTGGAACGAAGGAGTCGCCGCAATGAAGATCGCCAAACTGCTCGCCGCTGCGGCCGCCGCCGCGCTGCTGCTGATGCCCGCTAACAGCGCCACCGCCGCCCCGGCAGAGGACGGTACAGTCCACAAGAACATCGCCGGAGGCAGCACCACATCCGTCTCTGCAGCGCCCTTCGCGGCCCAGGTTTCGTTCGATGCCGCCGGCACCAGGGTGGGCTGTGCCGGCAGCCAGATCTCGGCCAGCTGGGTCATCACCGCCAAGCACTGCAACTCCACGAGCCTGCGGTCCGTGCGCCTCGGTTCCACGTATCTGCAAAGCGGCGGGACGGTGCGGACGGTGGCCGGGCGCTACGCCTCGCCAATGGGAGACGTTCTGCTGCTGAAGCTGTCCGCCCCGCACTACGGGACCTATGTGGGCCTGTCCGGTTCCTTCCCCGCGAGCGGAGAGGCCGCCAAGGTCTATGGCTGGGGCTACCAGTCCGAAGGTTCCGGCGCCATGTCCTACTTCCTGAAAGCCGCCGACGTCACCGTCACGGGGCAGGGTTCCGACCCTTCCGGCGGTCCGACCGTCATGACGCGGTCCCGAACCGGCCACACCCTCAACGGTGATTCGGGAGGCCCGCTGATCGTCAACGGCAAGCTCACGGGCGTGCTGTCCACGTCCAGCATCCTGCCGGCGAAGAACCCCTCCGACTACACGGGCTATACCAACGACCACGCGTCCGTTGCGCGGAACCTGAGCTGGATCACCAGCGTTTCCGGGGTCCCGGGCTCCTAGTGCACCCGGGACGCAGGCAACCGGCGGGCGGCGCCTTGGGGGAGCCGCCCGCCGGTTTATTTTTGCTTTCCGCGGCTGCGTGGCCTTACATGCCGGGGATGTCGAGTGCCTCGTAGACCTGGATGCTCGCGCCCGGCATCATCAGGTGGGGGTGGCCCTCCAGCAGCGCCAGGGCGCCGTCCATGTCGTCGGCCTGGAGGATTCCGTACCCGCCAACCTGGGTGTTGGTGTCACTGGTTCCGGCGGCCGTGACCTCCTTGCCTGCGCCGAGCGGGTTCCCCATGTCCACGATGCCGTCGCCGGCCCTGGCTGCCCACTCCATCCAGGCCTTCATGCCCTCCTGGGCGGCTTCGGGGGAGCTCTCCGCCATCTGCGACTGTGCGGACTGCGGTGCGTTGTAAAGGACTACGAACTTCGTCATTTCGGGTGCTCCTTTTGAACGTGCCGTTGGAACCATCGGTCCCGGTCACAGGTCCGATCCTAGGGGGATTCGGATGCTGGGGATACAGTTCAGAGGCAGTGGTTCGCCGGAAGTTCACTTGCTCCTGGCAGCCTGTTTTCGCTGTGGGCAAACTCGGGCAGAGAGCGCCTAGAGCCAAAGTTGAGCGTTGTAGACTCAACCTAAGTATTTCACCTTCCGGAAGGAGCTCGCTTTGGACGTCAAATTCACCACCAAGAGCCAGGAGGCTCTTTCGGCTGCAGCCATGAATGCCTCCACGGCCGGCAATCCGCAAGTGGAGCCGGCCCATCTGCTCAAGGCGCTGATGGATCAGCGGGAGGGGGTCGCCGTCGCTCTTCTCCGTGCCACCGGCGCGGATCCGGATGCCGTCAGCGTGCAGGCGAGCACCGCCATCAAGGCACTCCCGGCCAGTTCGGGGAGCTCCGTGCAGCAGGCGCAGCTGTCCCGCACCGCCCTCCAGGCCATCCAGAACGCCCAGAACGAGGCGGACAAGCTTGGTGATTCCTTCGTCTCCACGGAGCACCTGCTGCTTGGCCTCTCGGCCGGCAGCGGCGGGGCGGGAAAGCTGATGCGCGACGCCGGTGCCTCCCATGAGGCGCTGCTCGCCGCCCTGCCGGGTGTCCGCGGCGACCGCAAGGTGACGAGCGCGGATCCGGAAAACACTTTCCAGGCGCTCGAAAAGTTCGGCACGGACCTGACGTCCATGGCCCGTGCCGGCAAGCTGGACCCCGTCATCGGCCGGGACACCGAGATCCGGCGGATCATCCAGGTGCTGAGCCGCCGTACCAAGAACAACCCGGTGATCATCGGCGAGCCCGGCGTGGGCAAGACAGCCGTCGTCGAAGGCCTGGCGCAGCGGATCGTGGCCGGCGACGTGCCCGAAAGCCTGCGCGGCAAGACCCTGATCGCGCTGGACCTGGCCTCCATGGTGGCGGGTGCCAAGTACCGCGGTGAGTTCGAGGAGCGGCTCAAGGCGGTACTGGAGGAAATCAAGAACTCGGACGGCCAGATCGTCACGTTCATCGACGAGATCCACACCGTGGTGGGGGCGGGCGCCACGGGGGAGAGCTCCATGGATGCCGGCAACATGCTCAAGCCCATGCTGGCCCGCGGCGAGCTCCGCCTGATCGGTGCCACCACCCTGGATGAGTACCGCGAGAACATCGAGAAGGACCCCGCCCTGGAGCGCCGCTTCCAGCAGGTCTACGTCGGCGAGCCCAGCGTGGACGACACCATCGGCATCCTCCGCGGCCTCAAGGAGCGCTACGAAGCGCACCACAAGGTGGCCATAGCCGACTCCGCCCTCGTCGCCGCCGCCACGCTGTCCAACCGCTACATTTCCGGAAGGCAGCTGCCGGACAAAGCGATCGACCTCGTGGACGAGGCCGCCTCCCGGCTGCGCATGGAGATCGACTCGGCGCCGGAGGAAATCGACCAGCTGCGCCGGGCCGTGGACCGCCTCACCATGGAGGAACTGGCCCTGGACGGAGAGACGGACGCCGCCTCGGTGGAGCGCCTGGCCGTGCTGCGCGCGGACATGGCTGACAAGAAGGAAGCCCTCGCCGCCCTCAACGCCCGCTGGGAGGCGGAGAAGGCCGGCCTCAACCGCGTGGGTGAGCTGAAGGCCCGGCTGGACGAACTGCGCTCAGCGGCGGACAAGTACCAGCGCGAAGGCGACCTCGAAGCGGCATCGCGGATCCTGTACGGCGAGCTGCCGGCGCTGGAGCGCGAGCTCAACGCCGCCGCGGAAGAGGAATCGGCCCGCGAAGCCAGCGGAGCCGCAAAGCCCGAGCTCATGGTGGCTGAGGAAGTCACGGCGGATGACATTGCCGAGGTCATCTCGGCCTGGACGGGCATTCCCGCCGGGCGGATGCTGCAGGGTGAAAGCCAGAAGCTGCTGCACATGGAGGAGGAACTCGGCAAGCGGCTGATCGGCCAGTCCAAGGCCGTGACCGCCGTGTCCGACGCCGTTCGCCGGGCCCGCGCCGGAATCAGCGATCCCAACCGGCCCACCGGATCGTTCCTGTTCCTCGGACCCACGGGCGTCGGCAAGACAGAGCTCGCCAAGGCCCTGGCTGATTTCCTCTTCGACGACGAACACGCCATGGTCAGGATCGACATGTCCGAGTACGGCGAGAAGCACTCCGTCGCGCGGCTGGTGGGGGCGCCTCCGGGCTACGTCGGCTACGAGGAAGGCGGCCAGCTGACTGAGGCCGTCCGCCGCAGGCCCTACTCGGTGGTGCTGCTCGACGAGGTGGAGAAGGCCCACCCGGAAGTTTTCGATATCCTCCTGCAGGTGCTCGACGACGGCCGCCTCACCGACGGCCAGGGCCGCACCGTGGACTTCCGCAACGCCATTCTGGTGCTCACATCCAACCTGGGAAGCCAGTTCCTGGTGGACCCCACCCTGGACCCGGAGGCCAAGCGGAATGCGGTGATGGCCACCGTGCAGGCGTCCTTCAAGCCGGAGTTCCTGAACCGGCTTGACGAGGTGGTGCTGTTCGACGCCCTCACGGTGGACGAGCTCGCCAGGATCGTGGAGCTCCAGGTGGCAGAGCTGTCCCGGCGGCTGCGCGAACGGCGGCTCTCGCTCGAGGTGACCGACGGCGCCCGCGCCTGGCTGGCGATGTCCGGCTTTGACCCGGCCTACGGCGCCCGGCCGCTGCGCCGCCTGGTGCAGCGCGAAATCGGCGACCGGCTGGCCAAGGCCATCCTGGCCGGCGAAATCGCCGACGGCGACACCGTGCTTGTGGACACCGCGGCCGACGTCGACGAGCTCACCATTGAGGGGCTCGAGGCCCTCGTGGGGCCCGACGGCGGCACTCCCGCCGGGAGCGGACTCTCGATCCGCCGGAAGGGCTAGCTACGGGAGCAGGCTGGACTTGATGATGTTGCCGGCCGCCGAGGTGACGTAGCAGTCCACGCGGCGGTCGCCCTGGCCCCAGCTCGCGGTGCTGGGGTAGGCAAGCCGGTAGGTCAGGTCGTAGGCGTTGGATTTGTCGGTCAGCGCCGCCGACTGGCAGGCCTCCCGAGCCTTGGCTTTCATGGCTTCGCCGCCGGGGTAGCTGTCCGCGGCCTCGTAACGGTGGGCAGCCACGAGTTGGGCGGAATGATCCGTGCCGCACGCCACCACCGTGGACTCGATCGCCTCGGGATCGAAGTCCTTGAAGCAGTCACCCACGCGGAAATCCAGCGGACTCACTCCCTTCACGGGAAGGCTGGGCCGGGGGGTCGCGGACGGCGCGGCAGGGGAAGCCGTTTCCTGGGGCGTCCCGGGCTGGTTCGCGGACTGCAGCGTGGCCGTAGCCAGCAGCGAGGTCAGCAGCCAGATGAGCAGGCCGCCCACGGCCAGCAACACGGCCACGAACCCGGCTTTGACCAGGGACTGCCTGACGTTCGCCGTGAGAAGGCGCGCCGTCCGGGATGTGACCCGTGGCGGCTTTGAAGGAGGGGATGGAATGGTCTGATGGTTTTCAATCAATGGGGGCGGCACCCCTTCCTGGCGTTCTCGGCATTGAGTAGTCGGTTTGCGGGAGGTACTGATCAGGAGACTCTACCGAAGAAAAAATTCCATGCGACCCCCTGATTGCCGCGGTTGTGGCCGCGACACCGGCCCGGCCGGCGCCCGGCTGGCGAGCAGTTGCCGCCGAAAGCATGTAATCTAGGGTTACGACAAATTGACCAAACATTCCGGGGCCTCACCGATAGCCAAGGTGACCACCTCCGGTCCAAGTACAAAAGGGGGTCACGCCATGGGGCGCGGCCGTCAAAAGGCAAAAGCTACCAAGCAGGCTCGGG
Source organism: Burkholderia sp. RS01 (assembly GCF_039748055.1). NCBI lineage: Bacteria > Pseudomonadati > Pseudomonadota > Betaproteobacteria > Burkholderiales > Burkholderiaceae > Burkholderia > Burkholderia sp. RS01. The sequence continues at coordinate 48,352 of NZ_JBDLAK010000019.1, read as the reverse complement.
ACATCAAGTACTACTCCCCGAACACTGACTATTCGGCCCTTCAGCGTGAGCTGACGGGTCCGGGAAGTCGTGCAACGAGCCATTTCGCGAATGAACCGGTCGAACCGGACTATTCAGCCTACGTGGATAAGTACGCGGACGATTTGGACGAAGACGACGACGAAGTAGACACCCGTCGGATCGGTTAGTCGTTCCAGCCTGAACGTGCCGTAAGGCACTCGGCTGAATGCCGCCGTCGCACCTGTGTGCGTCGTTCTTTTCAGGCACCCGTTTTTTCTTGCTCCCTGAATTCCGGAGGCTAGCCTCCCGACCGGGGTGCCGCACAACTATTACGCCCGCCGGGCATGCCAGCCATTGGCATGCCCGGCGGGTTTTTTAGTGCCCTGGTGTCTTCGAGCAGCCCGGAGCGGCTCGTGGCCTTCACCGGACGGCCTGTGCACGTCTAGCCTGTTAGGGATGTCTGTCCAACGGAAGGAATGAGCGGCATGGTCCAGCGCAACGGGTACAACCACGGGGAGGTGTGCTGGACAGACGTTCAGACCCCCGATGTGGCGGCCGCGAAGTCCTTCTATGCCGCGGTGTTCGGCTGGCGCTACGAGGACCTCCCGACGCCGGACGGGCGCAGCTACGCGAAGGCCTTCCTGGACGATGACCTCGTGGCGGTCATCGCGCCGCAGCCCCCCGACCAGGAAGCGGCCTCCGCACCCGCCCAGTGGAACGTCTACCTCGCCGCCGACGACGCCCGCGCCATCGCCGAAGAGGCGCCGCACGCCGGCGGCACGCTGCAGTTCGGGCCGGAGGAAGTCGCGGACACCGGAACCATGGTGTTCGTGGAGCCACCCGGCGGCGGCGCCACCGGCGTCTGGCAGGCCGGAACCCATCCGGGCAGCGGGCGGTACGGCGAGCCCGGCGCGTTCTCCTGGGCCGAGCTCGTGACGCCCGAGCCGGCGGCCGCCGTCGGATTTTTCCAGCGGCTGTTCGGCCACGGCGTGACCGAATACCCGCAGGACGACGGCGGCACGTACACCACGCTGATGGTGGACGGCGCCGAAGTGGCCGGGGTCGCCCCGGCTCCGTCGCGGGATGAGGAGCCGTCGCCGGATGACGAGGCAGGACCCGATGAGGACTCAGGCCCGGAGGAGGAGCTGGGGTGGCAGGTCTATTTCGGCGTGTCCAGCGTGTCCGAGGCCGTGCTCGCCGCCGTCGCAGCCGGCGCCGAAGTGCTGATCGAGCCCGAGTTCGTCGACGACGGCGGAACCATCGCCACGCTGAAGGACCCGCAGGGCGGCGTCTTCAGCGTCCTGGAGGTCTAGTTCCGGAGCGCTCGACGACGAACTTAGGCGTAGGTGTTGACCATCTGAACGGCGCCGCCGTCCACGCCCTTGGCGCCCTGGACGTAGTCCGGCCCGGTCTTGAGGACGGAGTCGGAGTCGGCGCTGACGGCGCCCATGATCCAGGACGGCAGGCCACGATCGTTCAGGCGTGCCACGGCGGCGTCCGCCGCGTCCGCGGAGACGATGGCCACCATGCCCACGCCGAGGTTGAGCGTGCGCTCGAGGTCTGCCAGCGGGACGCGGCCGAGCTCCGAGACCAGCTTGAAGATGGCCGGCAGCTCCCAGGTGGAGCGGTCAACCGTCGCCACGAGGCCCTGCGGCAGGACGCGGGCCAGGTTGGCGGCCAGCCCGCCGCCGGTGACGTGGCTGAAGCCGTGGACGGCCCGGTCACCCGATACGGGGAACGCGCGGGCTAGGTCGAGGCAGTCAGCGGCGTAGACGCGGGTGGGTTCCAGCAGTTCCTCGCCCAGCGTGCGGCCGAGTTCGGAGACCTGGCGGTCCAGGGCCCAGCCGGCGTGGTTGATGACGCGGCGGACCAGCGAGTAGCCGTTGGAGTGCAGGCCGGAGGAAGTCATGCCGATCACCACATCGCCGGCACGGACACGGTCCGGTCCCAGCAGGGCGTCGGCTTCAACAACGCCGGTGGCAGCGCCGGCGACGTCGTATTCGTGCTCGCCCAGCAGGCCGGGGTGTTCCGCGGTTTCCCCGCCCACGAGCGCGGTGCCGGCCACGGAGCACGCGGCCGCGATGCCGCGGACGATGTCCGCGATGCGCTCGGGAACCACCTTGCCGCAGGCGATGTAGTCGGTCATGAACAGCGGCTCGGCGCCCACCACCACGATGTCGTCCACCACCATGCCCACGAGGTCGAAGCCGATGGTGTCGTGGATGTCCATGGCCTGGGCGATGGCAACCTTGGTGCCCACGCCGTCCGTGGAGGTGGCCAGCAGGGGCCGCTTGTAGGTCAGGAGCTTCGAGACGTCGTACAGGCCGGCGAACCCGCCGACACCCCCGATCACCGATGCGTTGTGGGTCGCCTTGACGGCGCCCTTCATGAGCTCGACGGCGCGGTCGCCCGCTTCGACGTCGACACCCGCGGACGCGTAGGTGATGCCGGCGTTGTTCTGGGCGGCATTCATGTCAGCAGTGGGGGATGCGGAAGTCATACGGACTCTTTCTTATCAGCGCCGACGGTGGCAGCGTCGTGGTGGACGTCGGGAACGCGGTCGGCGTCGGTGAGCAGGTTCTCGAACTCGGAATCCGGCCCCGGATCGCAGCCGGTGGCGCCGGGCTTCTCCGCCGGGTCCTCGGTGACGGGGATGTCTTCCGGGTTCCCGGGTGAGACGTGCGCAGGTTCCGCGGAGGCGAGACCGGCGCCGGCCGCAGCAGGGGCGGACGCGGCAGGGGCGGACGCGGCCGGCGCCGACGCCGGGAGGCCGCCGAGGTCCGTGCGTTCCAGCAGGTTCTTGCCGAGCTTGTCCGAGCCGGGGAGCTCGATGGGGTACTTGCCCGTGAAGCAGGCGGTGCAGAGCCGTTCGCGGGGCTGCCGGGTGGCCTCGATCATGCCGTCCTCGGAGATGTACGCCAGCGAATCGGCGCCGATGGCCTGGGTGATCTCATCGATGGTGGCGCCGTTGGCGATCAGTTCCGCGCGGGAGGCGAAGTCGATGCCGTAGAAGCAGGGCCATTTGACCGGCGGGGAGGAAATCTTGATGTGGACGCTTGCGGCGCCCGCTTCGCGGAGCATCCGGACGATGGCGCGCTGGGTGTTGCCGCGCACGATCGAGTCGTCCACCACCACCACGCGCTTGCCGCGGATGACGGATTCCAAGGCGTTCAGCTTGAGCCGGATGCCCAGCTGGCGGAGCGTCTGCGAGGGCTGGATGAACGTGCGGCCCACGTAGGAGTTCTTGACGAAGCCGTGCGCGAACGGGATGCCGGATTCCTCGGCGTAGCCCACCGCAGCCGGGGTGCCGGACTCGGGGACAGGGATGACGATGTCGGCTTCCTGGGTGTTTTCGCGGGCCAGCTGGCGGCCCATCTCCACGCGGGATTCGTACACGGACCGCCCGGCGATCGCGGCGTCGGGACGCGCGAGGTAGACGTACTCGAAAACGCAACCGGCCGGCGTCGGCTCCGCGAAGCGCTGGGACCGCACGCCCTGCTCATCGATCGCGATGAATTCGCCGGGTTCGATCTCCCGGATGAAGCTGGCGCCCACGGTGGCCAGTGCGGACTGTTCGGAGGCCACCACCCAGCCGCGCTCCAGCCGGCCGAGGACCAGCGGGCGGATACCGAAGGTGTCGCGGGCCGCGTAGAGCGTGCCTTCGTCCATGAACACGAAGCAGAAGCCGCCGCGGATCTTGGGCAGCAGCTCGATGGCGGTCTGTTCGAGGGTCTTGCCCTCTTCGCCCTCGAGCAGGGCCGTGACGAGGGCGGTGTCAGAGGTGTTGCCCTGTTTCATCTCGCCGCTGAGCTGGCCGCCGTTGCGCTCCGTGATCATGGCGTTGAGCTCGGCAGTGTTGGTCAGGTTGCCGTTGTGCGCCAGGGCCACGGTGCCGGTGGCGGTGGCTCCAAGCGTGGGCTGGGCGTTGGCCCAATGGCTTGCTCCGGTGGTGGAGTAGCGGCAGTGGCCCACAGCCAGGTGCCCGGTCAGGGTGTTCAGCGTGGTCTCGTCGAAGACCTGGGATACGAGGCCCATGTCCTTGTAGACGTTGATCCGCTGGCCGTCGCTGGTGGCAATACCAGCCGACTCCTGACCGCGGTGCTGCAGTGCATACAGCCCGTAATAGGTGAGTTTTGCTACTTCTTCACCTGGTGCCCAGACCCCGAAGACGCCGCAAGCGTCCTGAGGGCCTTTTTCGCCAGGGAGAAGATCATGAGAAAGTTTTCCATCGCCGCGTGCCACTGGTCGATTATCTCACGTGATCGGGTATGGAACTTCCGGCCGCCGGTTTATGACCGGAGGCCGGGTTCGCCGCCGTCATCCGCCGCCCGCTCCCGGGAAGTGTCCGGTTCCGCGGCAGGCAGGGCCTGTTCCGGCTCGGGAGCGGCCTCGACGACGGCCTGCCGCGCCCGCTTGACGCTCAGCCGGTCCAGGGCCAGCGCCGCAATTGCGCCGAGGATCACACCGCCGGCGCCGCACAGCACCATGAAGAAGCCGAAAACGGCGCCGGGGTCGTAGCTGGCGTCGCCGGGAAGCGCGTACGCAATGACCGCCGCCACGGCAATGCCCACAATCCCGCCCAGGATCAGGAACGGAACATACTTGGGTGCCCGGCGCACGGTGATTTCGCGCCGTTCAGGCGTGGGGTGATCGTCAGAAGCCATGGCATCTAGCCTACTGTCATCCTGCGGCCACGAGCCGCTGCCGCTGCTCGCCGAGGAGCTCGCCGCCGGACATCCGCATGACGTCGCCGGCCTTGAGGTACGGGAAGCGGCCGGACAGCGCCACCCCTTCGGGCGTGCCGGTGGTGATGAGGTCGCCGGGTTCCAGCACCATGTACTGCGAGAGGCGGCGGACCAGATCGGCGGGACCGAACACCATGTCCGCCGTCGAGCTGTCCTGCCGGGTTTCGTCGTTGACCCACGACGCCAGCCGGATGTTGCCGGCATCAACGTCCTCGGCGGGCACGAGCCACGGGCCCACCGGGTTGAACGTGGGGCAGGATTTCCCCAGTGACCACTGCGGCCCGGAGTGTTCGAGCTGGTATTCGCGCTCGGAGACATCGTTGGAAAGCACGAAACCCGCGATGCAGGCGGCGGCATCGGCGTCGGACGCCAGATAGCTGGCCCGCCGGCCGATCACCACGCCAAGCTCCACCTCCCAGTCCACCCGCTGCGCTCCGGGCGGGATCACGACGTCGTCGTCCGGTCCCACCACCGTGTTGGGGTGCTTGAAGAAAATGATGGGCCGCTCCGGCACGGGAAGGCCGGATTCGGCGGCGTGCGCCGCGTAGTTCAGTCCGACGCCGATCACGGCACCCGGCCGGGCGATCGGGGCGCCGATGCGCCTGCCCTCGGTGGTCAGCCGGGGAAGTCCGGACAGGTCCAGTTCGCCGAGCTGGCCGGCCCACGTCTCGAGGAAACCGCCGTCGATGTCCGCGGTGACCGGCCGGAGGTCATACGCCTGGCCTTCGTCGTCCAGGATCACGGGGATCTCGGTGCCTGCCGGGCCTATACGCATCAGCCTCATGGTTGTTCCTTTCAGCTTCCGCGGTAGGTGGAGTAAGCGAAGGGGCTCAACAGCAGCGGCACGTGATAGTGCTCGGCGCCGGTCACTTCGAAGACCAGGTCCACTTCCGGAAAGAACGTGGCAGTGCCCCGCTGCGCGTAGTACGCGCCGGTGGCGAAGTTCAGGCGGTATTTGCCGGGCGCCAGCTGCTCGGGACCGAGGTCCTTCGCGCGGCCGTCGGCATCGGTGGTGCCGTCCGCCAGCTGTGTCCAGTTGCCGCCGTCGTTCGCGTAAAGCACGACGGCGACCCCCGCCGCCGGGAGGCCGGCGCCGGTGTCCAGGACGTGGGTGGTGACATGGGAAACGCTCATTCGCTGATCACTCCTTCAAGCCGCAGCAGGGCGATTTCACGCAGCTGCTGGGCAACAATGGCGTCTTCCTGCGCCGCGGTGTGGGCCAGGCGCTCGTTGAGCGCGGCCAGGATTTCTGGGGCGGTGCGGCCGGCGGCGCGGATCAGGAAGACCCGGCCGAACTTTTCTTCATAGGCGCGGTTTCCGCTGGCCAGGGCGTCGGCCACGGCGGTGTCCGCGGGGTCGACGCCCGACTGTTCCGAGCGAGACATTGACGCCTCGGCGGTTTGTGCGGCGGGACGTTCGCCGATGCGCGGGTGGTGCGCCAGTGCCGCCTCGATTTCGTCGGCGGTGAACGGTGCGGCGGCCTCGCGGGCGCCGTCAAGGAGTTCCCCGACGGAGGCGAACGGGCGCGCGTCGGCGATCTGGTCCACCCAGCGCTGGACGTCTATGCACGGCCGGAGCACCGCGCTGGCGGCGGCGCGGTCAGCGTCATTGAATTCTGCAAGCTTCACTTGGTGATCCCTCAGGCAGGTGCTGGCATCCACGGTGACGGCTATGCGGAGAGCCGGGCCTTTTCCCGACGAATCAACATGCATACGGCATCCTGATTTCCGCATCATGGAACTGTTATTTCAGCATACGTAATAGTGAAGCTGACGGAGCGCTTCGGTGTCAAGAGACTACAGCAGCCTCCGGCGGCGGCAGATAAGCTCGGCGGCCGCGAGCGGCCCTCCGGGTGAGCCAACAAGGGGCCGCCCGGTCACCGGGCAGCCCCCTTTTCCAGTGTCCGGCACGTCGACGGCTCCGCGACGGGAATCCGGCGCAGGATCAGCGAAGGATTGCCACAGCGTATGACCGCGGGGCAGCTCAGTCGTCGCTGCCGTGCCCGCCATGGTTGTCGCCCGGCTCCGAGGACCCGCGGCCGCCGTGGTCGTCTCCGGGTTCCGGGGTGGCCCGGACTCCGCCGTTGTCGTCTCCGGGTTCCGGGGTTTCGCGGGCCCCGCCGTTGTCGTCTCCGGGTTCCTCCGACGGCGAAGGCGCCGCTGTGGAGGTGGAGGACGGGGACGCCGTGCGGCTGTCATCAGGTGTGGCAGACACCGTCGACGTCGGGCCCGGGCTGGGACTCGTGGCCGCATCGGTTGCCGGCGACGTTGCCGAATCCTGGGGGAGCAGGAACTGATTCGCGTTGCCGGTGGAGCCCGCAGGGGAGTTGTTGAGGGTCTGCGTATTCACGGCGAGGGCGGCGGATCCGGTAACAAGGATCCCTGCAACGGATAGTGCGAGGGCTGATCTTGTTCTCATGGTTTAACTGTAGGAAGCAGACGGTAAGGACGGGCCCCGCGGAAATCCAAGGATTGTCAAAGATTGGGGAAGTAATCCGCGTGGCCCGTGGAAATCCCTGCCGGTTCCGTCCCTGCAGGAACATAATCGGGTATGCAGATCCTGGTTGTTGAAGACGATGAATCAGTGGCCGCCGGCGTGCTGGAGGGCCTGACCCGGGCCGGGTTCCAAGCTAGCCACGTTGGCGACGGCGCGGCAGCCTTGGCTGAAGTCCGCTCGTCCAGCCCGGATTTTGTGCTCCTGGACCTCGGACTGCCGGACATGGACGGCACAGACGTCTGCCGGGCCATCCGGGCCCTGACGCTGATTCCGATCATCGTTGTCAGCGCCCGCGACGAGGAAATCGACCGGGTGCTGGCCCTGGAGCTGGGAGCGGACGACTATCTCGTCAAGCCCTTCGGGATGCGGGAGCTCATCGCCAGGATCCGGGCAGTCGCGCGGCGCACGGCTGATCCGGCGGCTGACGGCCATCCTCCGGCTGAAGGCGCCAGAGTCATCGGACCGCTGAGCATCGACCAGCGGTCCCGGCGAGTGCTCGTGGACGGCTCGGAAATCCACCTGACCGTCAAGGAATTCGACCTCCTCTACTACCTGGCGGAAGACCCGGGCGCGGTGTGCCAGCGCAGCGATATCCTGCGCGCGGTGTGGGACGGCACCTGGTACGGAACCACCAAGACCCTGGATGCCCACGTGGCCGCGATCCGCAAGAAGCTCGGGAATCCGCGCTGGATCGAGGCGGTGCGCGGCGTCGGATTCAGACTGGACGTTCCCGGATGAGATGGCGCCTGATCGCCGCCTTCATGGTGGTCACCCTGCTGGTGGTGCTGGTGCAGGACATCCCGCTGGGCAACTACCTTGCCCGGGTTGAACGTGACAGGCTCACCACGTCCTTGGAACGGGACGCCTTCCTGCTGGGCGGAAGAACAGGGCAAATCCTTGAGGCGGGCAATCGATTGCCCCCCGACGTGGCAGGCGCCGTCCGCGACTACGGCCACGCCAGCGGGGCCAGGGTGGTGATCGTTGATCCCGCCGGCACCGCCGTGGCAACCTCCGACGATGATCAATCCTCCACCGGCGCCTCCTACATCTCCCGCCCGGAAATTTCCGCCGCGCTGAACGGGCAGATCACCTCCGGGCAGCGGCACTCGGACACCCTGGGCTTTGATCTCGTGTACGTCACCGTTCCGGTCCTCAGCGGCGAGAAGATCACCGGCGCCGTCCGACTGACCTACCCGGCGTCCGTGGTGGACGACAGGGTGGCCGGCCAACTGCAGGTGATGTGGGCCGTCGCGGCGACAACCGTGGTGCTCGCCGGCTTGCTGGCCTATCTGATGGCCGGCGCCGTCACGCGGAGGATCGAGCGGCTGCAGAAGGCCACGGAACTGCTGGCCGAAGGCAACCTGGCCGCGCGCACCGAGGAGGACGAGGGCGCTCCGGAGCTGCGCGCCCTCGCCGGATCCTTCAACCGCATGGCCGACAGGCTGGAACACCTGCTCCATCTGCAGAGGGGCTTCGCCAGCGATGCGTCCCACCAGCTCCGCACCCCGCTGACCGGGCTGAGGCTGCGGCTCGAGAACGCCGTCGACGCCATTGGCAACGATCCGGACGGTGCGCGCGTCATGGTGGCCGACTCCCTGGAGGAGACGTACCGGCTGCAGCGGATCATTGACGGACTGCTCCTCCTCAGCCGGGCGGACAGCCGCGAGGTGGAGCTGGCGCAGGTTGACCTCAGCGGGGTTGCCCGGAGCCGGGTGGAGCAGTGGGAAGCGCTCGCCGAAGAGACCGGAGTGCGCATCGCGCTGGAGGCCGTGGCCGAGGCCAACATCACGGCGATGCCGGGGGCAGCCGAACAGATCATCGACAACCTCATCGACAATGCCCTGGCCGTGGTGCCGCCGGACTCGGTGATCCGCGTGGCTGTCAGGCCGGACGGGGCGTCCGCCGGGTTTGAACTGCATGTCATCGACCAGGGTCCGGGGCTCTCGGCGGAAGACCGCCAGCGGGCCTTCAACCGCTTTTGGCGCGGACCGGGGACATCGCCGGGAAGCGGCCTGGGGCTGGCTATCGTCCAGCAGCTTGCCGCCGCCAGCGGAGCAGTTGCATCGCTGGAGCCGCGGGCCGACGCCGCACCGGGGGCCGGTAACGCACAGGGCGCCGAAGGCCGGGCCGGCGGAGGCCCCGGGCTCGACGCAGTGGTGAAGTTCAAGGCGGCGGCCCGTGCGTGACCTTTGCCGGTCATATTACGGAGTGTCGCCGCCCAACCGCGTGGTCACCCGGCGGGCCGCCGCACGGCAGGATTCACCGAGGCTCTGCAGTGTGTCCGGTGAGACCCGGAACCGGGGTGCCGGGATGAGGACCGCCGCCGCAATGTCGCCGCGGTGGTCATAGACGGGCGCGGCAACTCCCACTTCATCGAGTGAGGACTCGCCGTAGTTGATGGCCCAGCCGCGCTCGCGGACGTCGCCCAGCCGGTCCAGGTAAGCCTCGAGGCTGGTCTCATCCAGGCCCGGATAGCTGATGGCGCCGCTGCGCAGCAGGACGCGGACGCGCTCGGCTGGCTCGGCGGCGAGAAAGACCTGCACGGAGGCGCTCAAGGCGTCGTGATAGCGGGCGCCCAGCGGGGTGGTGTGTTTGATCTGATGGTGGCTGGGTATCTGTTCCACACACATGGACTCGGAGCCGTTCCACACCATGAGGGCGCTGGTTTCGCCCGTCTGTTCGGCCAGTTCACGCAGCACGGGATAGGCGACGCGCCGCTCTTCCAGTTCCGCCAGCAGCGGCCCGGCCACCGCGATCAGGCCGAGGCCAAGGCGGAACCGGCGGGTTTCCGTGTCACGTTCCACCAGGTGCTCCTGTTCGAATGTGGCCAGGATCCGGGAGACGGTGCTCTTATGCAGGCCCACCCGGTTGGCGATCTCCGTGACTCCGAGCAGCGGCTCGTCCGCGGTGAAACTTCGCAGGACGGCGATGGCGTTGACTATGACGGACGTGCCTTTGGCATCGCCGTTGCCGCTGGTGTCGGGAGCTTCTGCTGAGGTCATGGTGTTCACCATCATTCCGCATGAGGGCAGGAAAGCGGCGCCACGGCTGACGTGGCACCGCTTTCCGGCAGAGGCAAACGGGGGTGCCGCTATGCCCCGATGATGTTGTATTCCGGACCGAACGGGAACTTGGTGATGTTCTCCGCGCCGTCGTCGCCGACCACCAGGATGTCGTGCTCGCGGTAGCCGCCGGCACCGGGCTGCCCGTCCAGGACCGTGATCATCGGTTCCATCGAAACCACCATGCCGGGCTCAAGGACGGTGTCGATGTCCTCGCGGAGCTCCAGCCCGGCTTCGCGGCCGTAGTAGTGGCTGAGGACGCCGAAGGAGTGGCCGTAGCCGAAGGTGCGGTTGGCCAGGAGGCCGTGGGACACGTAGATCTCGTTCAGTTCGGCCGCGATGTCCTTGCAGACGGCGCCGGGCTTGATGAGTTCGAGGCCGCGCTTGTGGACTTCCACGTTGATGTTCCACAGTTCCAGCGAGCGGGCATCCGGTTCGCCGTAGAACAGGGTGCGTTCCAGGGCGGTGTAGTAGCCGGAGGTCATGGGGAAGCAGTTCAGCGACAGGATGTCGTGTTCCTGGATCTTGCGGGTGGTGGCCCAGTTGTGTGCGCCGTCCGTGTTGATGCCGGACTGGAACCAGACCCAGGTGTCGCGGATCTCCGAGTCCGGGAAGGTGCGGGCGATCTCGTGCACCATCGCCTCCGTCCCGATCAGCGCCACCTCGTACTCGGTGATGCCGGCAGTGATGGCGTTGCGGATGGCCTCGCCGCCGAGGTCGCCGATCCGGGCGCCGTGCTTGATCACTTCGATCTCCTCGGCGGACTTGACCATCCGCTGGCGCATCGCGGCCTGGGCCACGTCCACCAGGGTCGCCGACTCGAAGGCGGCCTGGATCTTGTTGCGGTTGTCCAGCGGCAGGGAGTCGTCCTCGACACCAAGCCGGCGGACGCTGATGCCGCGGGTGCGCAGCACTTCCTGGATGGCGTGGATGTAGTTGTCCCGGCGCCAGTCCGTGTACACCAGGTTGTCGCCGAAGCTGCGGCGCCAGGGCATCCCGGCGTCGATGTTTGCGGTGACGGTGACCGTGTCCTCCTTGGTGACCACCATGGCGTAGGAGCGGCCGAAGTAGGTGAACAGGAAGTCGGAGTAGTACTTGATCGAGTGGTAGCTGGTCAGCACGACGGCGTCGAGTTCCTTCTCGGCCATGATGCGGCGCAGGCCGGCCAGCCGGCGTTCGAACTCCGTGTCGGAGAATGTCAGCCGGACTTTTTCGCCGTTGTTGAGGACCTTCAGGCGGTCCAGCTTGGCGACATCGTTGACGGCCTCGGTTTCGATGGTGGTCATGGGTTTGTACCTTTCTTTGGTGCTGAATTGAGTGAGGAAAGTGTGTGGTGTACCCGCGGAGGCGGGCTGAGGGGCGGCGTCCCGGACGTGCGGTCATTCCTGCCGGAGTGGCTTCTTGGAGGTCTCGGTGGCGAACAGGACTGCGACCAGCGAGACGACGGAGGCCGCTACCAGGTACCAGCCCGGGGCCACCTTGCTCTGGGTAAGGCCGATGAGCAGCGTGGCCATGAACGGGGCCGTGCCGCCGAAGAGCGCATTGGAGAGGTTGAAGCTCACGGCGAACCCGGTGTAGCGGACACGGGTGGGGAAGAGCTCCGCGAGGAAGCTCGGGAGGGTGCCGTCGTTGAGCGTCAGCATGCCGCCGAGCAAGATCTGGACCAGGACGATGACCAGGAAATTGCCGGTATCCAGCAGCATGAAGGCCGGGACCGTCAGCACGATGAAGAGCAGCGAGGCGGTGATCAGCATGCGCCTGCGGCCGAACCTGTCCGAAGCGATGCCTGTCAGGAAGATGAAGCCGATGTAGCTGGCCAGGGCGATGGTGGTGGCCAGGAAGGACTCCGCCGCGCCGAAGCCGAGTTCCTCCGAGAGGTACGTCGGCATGTAGCTGAGGATCACGTAGAACCCGACCGCGTTGAGGAGGACCGCACCGGTGGCAATGATCAGCTGCTTGCGGTAGGTCCGGAACATGGCGAAGACCGGCGTCTTCACGGTGTGGTCTTCGGCAGCGAGGGCCTGGAACGCAGGAGTGTCCTCGAGCTTGGTGCGGATGTAGCGGCCGATCAGGCCCATGGGCGCCGCCAGCAGGAAGGGCAGACGCCAGCCCCACTCATGCAGCTGCTCAGTGGTGAGGACGGTGCTGAGGAGCGCCGCAATCAGGGAGCCAAGCAGTAGGCCCGCCGCGGTGCTGGCGGGCACGACGGCGGCATAGAGGCCGCGCTTGTTGGCAGGTGCGTACTCCACCAGGAAGGCGGATGCGCCGGCGTATTCCCCGGCGGCGGAGAAGCCCTGGACGATCCTGACCAGGAGGAGAAGGACCGGCGCCATCACTCCGATGCTGGTGTATCCCGGGATCAGTGCGATGCAGAACGTCGATAGGGACATGATGACGATGGAGAGCGACAGGGCCTTCCGCCGGCCCAGCCGATCACCGATGTGGCCCCAGACGAATCCGCCGAGGGGGCGGACAAAGAATGACACCGCGAAGACGCCGAACGTGGCCAGCAGGGCTGCCTGCCGATCGGCCTCCGGGAAGAACACCGACGAGATGGTCGCGGCGAGATAGCCGTAGACGGCGTAGTCGAACCATTCGACGAAATTGCCGATGAAGCTGGCGGTGACCACCCTGCGTCGGGTTTCCCGGCTGACGCCGCTGCCCGCCTCGGGGCTGACCCCTCCCGCAAACGCGGCGGGGGGGGAGGAAGTTTCGTTACTCATGTATCCACCAAAGTGTCTGGGGTTGCATTCAATGCAACGCTGTTGCACCAGATTAGGCGTGACATGCGCCACAGTCAATACTTTTGGGACGATAGCCCGTGATTTTGGCGCGAAAGGGTCGGGGCGGCGCGCTCGATCGCGGGTCAGGGCTGACCGACGAATTCGTTGCATCCAGTGGAGTGTCGTTGCGGTAACACTGCCCCGACCGTGCGCCGGGGGCGGGCTGCAGGCGCCGCATCCTGGCGGTCTATTGACACCACTTTGTGACGGCTGTCATATTTCCAGTACGCACTATGTGCACCGTGTTGTGTAATACGCAATTGACGGGAACGTCAATTGCCCAAGGTGCACCCGCCAGCTTCTCGATCAAGGCACGGTCGGGCGCTCCCGCGCCGGATCCGCACGACGTACAAGGAGACTTCGCACCATGACAGAGACCAACTACGACTACGTCATCGTCGGCGGGGGAAGCGCCGGTTCGGTGCTTGCCACCCGGGCCGGAAGACGCCCACCGTGGCGGGCATCGTCATCGCCGTCATTCCGCTGATCGTCAACGTTTCACAGCCGGCGATCTTCACCATCCTCTCCAGCATCAGCATCGTGCTGATCTACCTGTCCTACCTCCAGTGGGGCGGAGTTATCTTTGTCGGCACGGTGGTGATCGGCGGGGCGCTGCTCTACCGCCTGCGGATCAGGCACCGGACCGGGGTCCTGGCCGAACACGCAGCCGCGGCGGTTGTGCCGCAGGAGGTCCCCGTCGGGGATTTCGAACCTCAACGGGTCAGCTAGATTGGCAACGGGTGCCGTTGCATCGAGTCCGAAGGACTGACGAAAGGAACACCAGCTCATGGTTCACAAAGTAAAAGCGGTCATTGCCAGGGAAAAGAACGCCCCGGTCTCGGTGGAGACCATTCTGGTGCCGGATCCGGGCCCGGGCGAGGCACTGGTGGACATCCTCACCTGCGGCGTCTGCCACACGGACCTGCACTACAAGCAGGGCGGCATCACCGACGATTTCCCCATCCTGCTCGGCCATGAGGCCACCGGCGTGGTCAGCGCCGTCGGCCCCGACGTCACCGACGTGGCTCCCGGCGACCGCGTCATCCTGAACTGGCGCGCGGTCTGCGGCCAGTGCCGGGCCTGCGCCAAGGGCAAGCCGCAGTACTGCTTCAACACCCACAACGCCACCCAGAAGATGACCCTGGAGGACGGCACGGAACTGTCGCCCGCACTGGGGATCGGCGCCTTCGCCGAGAAGACGCTCGTTGCCGCCGGGCAGTGCACCAAGGTGGACGAGGACGCCGACGCGGCCGCCGTCGGGCTCCTGGGCTGCGGCGTGATGGCCGGAATCGGGGCCGCCATCAACACGGGCGAGGTCCAGCGCGGCGAATCCGTGGCCGTCATCGGCTGCGGCGGCGTGGGCATTGCCGCCATTGCGGGCGCCAAGCTGGCCGGAGCCACCACGATCATCGCCGTGGACATCGATGACAACAAGATCGAGATGGCCAAGTCACTCGGCGCCACCCACGGCGTGAACTCCCGCGCCACGGATCCGGTCGATGCCATCCGCGAACTCACCAACGGCTTCGGCGCCGACCTCGTCATCGACGCGGTGGGACGTCCCGAGACGTACAAGCAGGCGTTCTACGCGAGGGACCTCGCCGGCCGCGTGGTGCTGGTGGGCGTGCCCACCCCCGAGATGCAGCTCGAACTGCCCCTGCTGGATGTCTTTGGCCGCGGCGGCTCGCTGAAGTCCTCCTGGTACGGGGACTGCCTGCCCTCCCGGGACTTCCCGATGCTGGTCCAGCATTACAAGCAGGGCAACCTCAACCTCGACGCCTTCGTGTCCGAACGCATCACCATCGACCAGGTGGAAGAAGCCTTCGCCAAGATGCACGAGGGCAAGGTCCTCCGTTCGGTGGTTGAAATCGCATGAGCATCACCATCGAGAACCTCGTCACCTCCGGCACCTTTTCCCTCGACGGCGGCACCTGGGATGTGGACAACAACGTCTGGATCGTGGGCAACGACGACGAATGCGTGATCATCGATTCCCCGCACGACGCCGCAGCGATCATCAGCCAGGTCCGCGGCCGGAAGGTCCTGGCCATCCTGCTCACGCACGCGCACAACGATCACATCGGCGCGGCCCGCGCCGTGGCGGACGCCGTGAACGCCCCCATCCACCTCCACCCGGAGGACCTGGTGCTGTGGGAACAGGTCTACCCGGACATCAAACCCGATAAGTACCTTGCTGACGGGGACGTGTTCCAGGTGGGCGGGGCGACCCTCAAGGCCATCCACACCCCCGGCCACTCGCCGGGCTCCATCTGCTTCCTCCTGGCGGAGGAAGGAACGGTGTTCACCGGAGACACGCTCTTCAACGGCGGCCCGGGCGCCACCGGACGGTCCTACAGCGATTACCCCACCATCGTGGCCTCGATCCGGGAACGGCTGCTGACGCTTCCCGCCGAGACGGTGGTCCGCACCGGGCACGGCGACAACACCACCATCGGCGCGGAACGGGAGACACTGGCCCGCGTTGAGCAATGAGCGCCGGCCGGTGACCGCACCGCCCTGCTGACCCTGTTTGACCACAGAACGACGGCGACACTCCGGCAAGTCCGGAGTGTCGCCGTCGTTTTTTGGCAAAAAGGGTCAGGACGGCCGAATTGGGCAAATCCTCCGGCCAGCGAGAATCCACCAGTAGGGGTCGTCCGTTCCTAGACGTCGGGTGAGTATCTGTTGATCGGACTCTTGGACGGGAAACCGGCGGCTCACCTGAGTGCGGCCCTCCGGAGCGGATCGCACGCCACCGCCAAGCCAGGAGATTCCCTGCACCCACATCAGCGGCCACCCTCGGGCCGGCCGTTCATGAGGCGCGGAACTGCCAGGGGATTGTCGTCGCGGAGTGCCTCCGGCAGCAGGTGCTGCGGGAAGCCCTGGTAGGCGACCGGGCGCAGGAAGCGTGCAATAGCCGTCGTGCCCACCGAGGTGCTTCCCACAGCGGTGGTCGCCGGGTAGGGTCCGCCGTGCTGTTGTGCGTACGTCACGGCGACACCCGTTGGCCACTGGTTCCAGACCACCCGCCCGGCCTTGCGGGCAAGCACCTCCACCAGCGCCTCTACCTGGCAGGAGTCCGTTCCGTGGATCGTGGCGGTCAGCTGCCCCTCGAAAGTCTCGGCAAGCTCGGGAAGCTGGGACTCGTCGTCGTACGTCACCACGACGGCGGTGGGCCCGAAGCATTCGGTTTGGAGGGCATGCGGCTCGGCGAGCATGTCGGCCGCGGTGGTGAGCAGGAGTGTGGGACCTGGCGGATCGGCCAAGGGGCCTGCTCCCTGTGCCAGTACCTCAAGGCGGTGATTGGACTGCAGGCCCTGCAGCACCTCGGTATATCCGGACTGGATCCGCTCGTTGAGCAGCGGCGCGGCTGGCGGCAGAGCGGCGTCGCGCAGGGCCTCCACCAGCCCGGACCGGGCTGGGACGAACAATGTACCGGGCTTCGTGCAGAATTGTCCGGCCCCGAGCGTGAAGGAGTTGACGAAGCCCTCGGCTATCTCCGCGCAGCGTTCAGCGGCCGCGGCCTCGGTGACGAAGGCCGGGTTGTTGCTGCCCAGTTCACCGAAGAAGGGGATCGGTTCGGGCCGGGAACTGGCGATGTCGAAGAGGGCGCGTCCGCCGGGGATGGAACCCGTGAATGCGCCGGCTTTGACCCTTGGGTCGCGCAGGGCCGCAGCTCCGGCGGCGGTCCCCGCAATGAGCGCGAACGTGCCGTCGGGAGCGCCTGCCTCGCCGAGTGCCGAGACGACGACCTCCGCCGTCAGCCGGGACAGCCCGGGATGGCCGGAGTGGGCTTTGAGTAGTACGGGGCTGCCCGCGGCAAGCGCCGACGCGGTGTCTCCGCCGGCCACGGAGAACGCGAAAGGGAAGTTGCTGGCGGCGAACACCACCACAGGCCCCACGGGCACGAGCACGCGCCGCAGCTCTGGCCGCGGGGCGCCCATCGGCCAGTCGGCGTCGGCATGGTCGATGCGGGCGTCAAGGTAGCCGCCGTCGCGCAGTGCTTCGCCGAAGAGGCGCAGCTGGAAGGTGGTGCGCTTCAGCTCGCCGCGGAGCCGCACCTCGGGCAGGTGGGTCTCCCGTCCGGCCACGGGAACGAGCTGGTCGGCGGCAGCATCCAAAGCGTCGGCGACGGCGTCGAGCAGCTCGGCGCGCTCGGCGGGACGGAGGGCGGCCAGTGCTGCCGCAGCCGTCTGGGCCGCTGCCAGCAGTTGTTCCAATTCGGCGTCGGTAGTCGGCGGCAGTACTACGGCGGTGGTCTGGGCGATCGCGGTCATGCGCGGTCTCCTTTCGGGAGGCAGTTCAGATGGGTAAGTTCAGTTGTCCGTAGTTTCAATCGCGGCAAGTTCGCCGATGCCCACTGGCGCGGCCAAAGGTCGCTTTGCAGAGCCGGACAGGCTTTCAGCGGTGGGCGTAGCGCCCGGGCCGGCCCCAATGCAGGCGGCGGCGAAGCCGCACACCCGGCCTTGGCACCAGCCCATTCCAGCGCGGGTGAACGACTTGAGTGTCCGGACGTCGCGGGCTCCCAGGCTCTCCCGGGCGTCGGTGATCTGGCAGGCTGTGACTTCCTCGCAGCGGCACACGATCGTCTCGGGGACGAGCCAGTCCTGCCAGGCTGCAGGCACGGGGTGCGCCCGGTGCATGGCCTCGGCGAAACGCCGGTGCCGCGTGGCGGTTTTCTCCGGCAAAACGGTCCCGCCCGCCGCAGCAGTGCCCGCCGCGAGGCCCTCAAGCACGGCCAATGTTGCCCCGCCGACGCCGGTGACCTCACCCGCAAGAAACAGGCCCGGGACACTGGACTGCTGGCGCTCATCGACGACGCCGACCAGCGACCCGTCCGCATCGAGCCGAGTCTGGATGCCGAAGGACAGAGGCAGTTCCATCTGCGGCGTGAAGCCCCAACCGAAGCCGACCACGTCCACGTCCTCGTACACACGCTCGGTGCCGGGCAGCACCCGCCCGTCGGCGTCGACTCTGGCCGTCCTTACGCCGGAAACGTGATCCGTTCCGAGGACCTCGGTGACGATGCTGCGCGTGCGGTACGGAATCCGGTGCCGGGCGAAGACAGCCGCATACTCCGCGCCCTCAAGGACTTTCTCCGGCACTCCCGCCGCGGCACGCAGATGCGGCAGCCAGGCGGTCGGGGAGGAGGACTCAAGCACCGCGAGGACCTTGCCGCCGGCCTCGGCGATATTCGCGGCAACGGGGAGCAGGAAAGGACCGGTCCCAGCAATCACGAAGCGTTTCCCGGGAAGCATTCCGTTGGCCTTGATGAAGGCCTGGATGCCGCCGGCAGCCATCCCACCGGGAAGGTCCCAGCCGGGAACCGGAAGCTGGCGGTCGTAGCCGCCGGGACACAGGACAAGACGGCGCGCGACGACGATTTTGGTACCCACGCTTGCCTCTAAAGCAGCCGCTGCGACGGTAGGCGTCGTGCGCAAGGTGAAGCCGGCGTCGTCCCCTTGAGCTGGATGGATTTGCTGCGACATCCAGACCTGGAGCCCGGGAAGGTAGGTGATCCGCCCGCGGCCGCGCGCGGCGTCGAACCTCGCACGGAGGTCGAGGTAGCTCTTCCATCCGTGGTGCCCACGGCCATCCTGTTCCGGCACCACGGTCTCGGGCCGGTGTCGCCAGAACTGGCCGCCCGGTTGGGCGCCCGCGTCCACGAGCACGACGGCGGCTCCGGACTCGGCGGCTGCGACTGCCGCGGCCAGCCCCGCCGGCCCGGCGCCCACGACGGCGACGTCTGCGCTGACGATGGGCGTCATGCTCGTCCTCCCTGATCCGCGCAAGAACCCTCGATCTCCATGCCCTCCTGCACCTCGACGAGGCAGGCACGCTGATTCGCTTCGCCGTCGACCGTTACGAGGCAGTCGAAGCAGACGCCGATGCCGCAGAAAAGTCCGCGGGGACGCGCGTTCTTGCGCGTGCTGCGCCAGGCGGTGATGCCGTTGGAGACCAGGGCAGCGCCGACGTTTTGTCCTGGTACCGCGGCCAGTGGACGGCCGTCGAAGCTCACGTTGACCGCACCCGGCGTGTTGAACGGCCAGGTCTCTCCTGATGAATGGGTGCTCATGCTGTGGCCTCCTCTCGGTGAGTTGTGCTGTTTTCCTTTCGCTCGCCGAAGCGGGCCGGCGCGAAGGGGGAAAGGTCAAGGTCCGGGGCCTGGCCGGAGAGCGCCTGGGCAAGGAGCTTGCCGGTCCCGGCGGAGAGGCCGATTCCGGCGCCCTCATGGCCGGCGGCATGCCACAGCCCGGGGGCGCGATCGTCGTGGCCTATCACCGGAAGGTGGTCCGGGCAGTACGGGCGGAATCCGTGGTAGTGGCGGATGGCCTTGACGTGCTCAAGGAAGGGGAACAGTGCGACGGCGTTGCCCGCCAGGAGCCTAAGGGCGTTGGTGCTCACGGTGCGGTCGAAACCGACGCGTTCGCGCGTTGAGCCGATGAGAACAGTGCCGCTGGGAGTGCCCTCGACGACCGGCGAGGCCTGGAGTCCGGCGTCGGAACTGCCGACGTTATCGATGTATTCGGCTGCATAGACCTTGTGGTGAACCATGGGCGGTAGTGGTTCCGTGACCATGACGAAGCCGCGGCGGGGGAGGACCGGGACGTTGACCCCGGCCAGCGCGGCGAGTTCGCCGGCCCACGTACCAGTGCAGTTCACCACAGAACCGGCGGAGAAGTCACCGCGAGGTGTCCTCACACCCGTGATGCGGTCTCCGCTCCGGACGAAGCCAGTGACGGGGGTGTCGGCGACGAAACGGGCCCCTGCGTCGGTTGCCAGCCGAACCAGATGTGCGGCGACCAGCATTGGTTGGACCTGGCAGTCTTCGGGGTAGCTCGCCCCGCCCAAGGCGTCAGGGGTGATGTTCGGTTCGGCGTTCCGCAGGGCGTCCGGGTCCAGCTTCTCCACCGCAACGCCGTAACTGGCTTGCGCAGCCATCACACGGTTGAGGGATGCCAGGCTGCTTTCCCGGGAGGCGACGATAATGCCGCCCTTGGACTCGAATTCCCAAAGCCGCTTATGCTCAGCGAGGTCGCCGTGCCAGACGCCAAGGGAGTAGCGGGTTAGTTCGAGTTCGGGACCGAGTTCCTTGTCCGAGACAAGGATGTTTCCTTCGCAGGCGGAAGACGTGCCGCTGGCGGGGAGCCCCTTGTCCAGGACAGTGACGGTGAGACCCTGCTGAGTTGCGAAATAAGCAGTGGCGGCGCCGATAACCCCGGCGCCAATGACGAGCACATCGCTCGCTGGGTTCATGTCTGTTGCTCCTGTGGTTTCTCGTTCTCGCCCGTGGCCCAGAGACCGCGGGCGTGGCCAATGTGGCGGCGCATGAATTCCTGAGCCGCTGGCCCATCACCGGCTTCGATGAGGTCGAGCAATTCGTGGTGTTCCTGGGCGGAATCGGCCAAGCGGTTGCTGTCGCTCAGGATCTTAAGGCCGTACATCCGGGTACGGGAACGAAGGCTGGTAGCCAACTCAACGAGCTGGTTGTTGCCGGCGTACCGCAAAAGCTCGGCGTGGAATATGCGGTCCGAGGCAAGGTAGGCAGTGAGGTCGCCTTCCCGCGCGGCGTCCACGATGTCGTCCGCCATGGAGCGCAGCACCTTGATACCCGACGGCGGGACCGCCCCGGCCACGTCGCCAACAACAGGCGGCTCGAGGAGCAGGCGGATTTCCGTGAGCTCGTCCAGTTCGCGGTCGCTCATGGCGGTGATGCGGAAGCCTTTGTTCTTCAGTGTTTCCACCAGGCCTTCACGGGCCAGATCCATCATGGCCTCGCGGACCGGTGTGGCCGAGACGCCAAAAGCCGCGGCAAGTGCGGGGGCGGAATACAGGGTGCCTTCCGTTAACGTGCCGGCGATGATCGCTGCGCGCAGGGACTCGGTGACGGACTCGCGGAGGCTGTGCTGGCGGCCGAGCGGCGCGATCGGTAGCTGGTTGTTGGTTGGCACGTTAAGCACTCCTTGTGCGGATTTCATGTTCGGGTGCCTCCTTCATACACCACGGCAGCGGTGGCGAGGTCTTCCCATGCCATGCCCACCCCTGCGTACAGGCAGGGCTTGCCTGGGGAGCGCTCAAACTCTCCTTTGACCAGGTCCAGGAGGTTGGCGGGACGGATCGCTTCCCATTCCTCCGCGCTGCGTGCGGGTATCAGGTCCCCGGCCTCGCGTAGTGCCGAGGCGCGTCCCTCCACCACGACGTCGCTGCGCAGCACAAGGCCGGCGTCGACTTCACGGGCGTCCAAGCCGTGCTGGCCTACAGCGGCCACCACGGCACCAGGGGCAACCAAACCGCCGTCGAACAGGGGCGTACGGGAGGAGGTTGCGCAGATCACCACATCGGCGTCGGGCACCTCGCTTTGATTGCCCGGGCGGACTTCGATGCCCTCGTCGGCCAGCTGCCCGATCAGCGCTGCCACCCGCTCGGGGCGCCGGCCGACGACGGCGAAGCCCGCCTCCGGGAGCACGGCGTGCGCCGCGCGGAGGTGGTTGAGCGCTTGGACGCCAGTGCCGAACACGAGCACGCGGCTTCTTTCGGTGCTTTCGTGCCTTCGGGGAGCGCCCTCGGGGGCCGAAGCCAGGATGTGTTTGACGGCCAGTAGCGTGGTGGCCGGCGTTCGGATGGCCGTGAGTTCGTTGCCGTCCATTGTGGCCAGCGGCGCCAACGTGTCCGAATCGAAGAGGATGTAAACCCCTTGGATCTTTTCGAGCCCCCGTACCGGGTTGGCAGGGGCTACGGTGAGCGCCTTGAGACCGCTGTAGCGCTGGCCTGATGCGGGCATGAGCAGGAACTCGCCGTTCGGTGCGGGGCTGAACAACCGTGGACTGTCGTCCTCCGGGTCTACGCCGTTCAGGAGCGCGCGCTCAAGGGCCGCGATCGCCGTCGTCCAAGGGGCGGCGGCTCGCACCGCCGTCGAATCGAAGTAGTGAAGGCTCACAGCAGGAACCCCGCGGGGAACGGGTCGGTGGGATCCAGGAAATATTGCGCGGTGCCGGTAAGCCAGGCCCGGCCGGTGACGGTAGGGACGACAGCTGGACGGCCGGCCACCTCCGTTTCCTCAACCAAGCGGCCGATGAAACGGGAACCGATGTAGGACTCGTTGACGAAGTCGGTGCCCAGGGCCAGTTCGCCGCGCCCGTGCAACTGCGCCATCCGGGCGCTCGTGCCAGTACCGCACGGGGAGCGGTCGAACCAGCCCGGGTGGATGGCCATCGCGTGCCGGGAGTGCTCGGCCGTCGAGCCGGGCGCCTTGAGATAGACGTGGTGGCAGCCACGGATATCGTCGCGCTCGGGGTGGACGGGCTCATCCGTGGCATTGATCGCCTCCATGATCGCCAATCCGGCCTTGAGCAGGTCGTCCTTGCGCTCGCGCTCGAACGGCAAATCAAGGCTGTCCAGGTCCACGATCGCGTAGAAGTTCCCGCCGAATGCCAGATCGTACGGAACGGCACCGAACCCAGGAACTTCCACCTTGGCATCGAGGCGGTCCACGAAGGAGGGGACGTTGCGGATGGTCACGGACTCGGCATGACCGTCCTTGACGGCGACCTGCGCGACCACCAGGCCGGCGGGGGTGTCGAGCCGCACGGTGGTAACCGGTTCAACAACCTCCACCATGCCGGTCTCCACCAGGACGGTTGCGACGCCGATGGCGCCGTGGCCGCACATCGGCAGGAGACCGGACACCTCGATGAAGAGCACCCCGAAGTCCGCGTCCGGCCGCGTCGATGGCTGGAGGATCGCCCCGCTCATCGACGCGTGGCCGCGCGGTTCGGTCATGAGTAAGGTGCGGATCCAGTCGCTGTTCTCCATGAACCACAGGCGGCGCTCGGCCATGGTGGCGCCGGGGATCGTCCCGATGCCGCCGGTGATGACTCGCGTGGGCATGCCTTCGGTATGCGAGTCCACGGCGTGGAAGATGCGGCTGGTTCTCATGCTTTCCTTCTCCTCTTGTTGGGGCTGGTTTGGCGGGATTTCGGCGGCTCCGCTGGGCTTCGCCGGGCAACGGCCCTTCGGCGTCGCTTAGACACAGCCGACAGGCGTCACTTCGGTCGCTGGGCGACCTTCGTGACGCGGTCGGCCGCGATGCGCTCCTTTCCGAAGGTCCGCGGCCCGGCTTGTGCGTCTGTCACCGGCCGCTTAGGTCCGCGGCCCGTCTAGTGGGTCTGTCACCGGACGCTTAGGTCCAGATTCGGATCCGGCCTGCCCGTAACCAACCCTTTTGTTTACTTGTAGCCCTTGGCGAGGGCTGCTTCGGTGTCGCGGACGACGGCGTTCCGCACGTCTGGGGCGAGCGGTCCGCGCGGCGGGCGGCAGGCGCCGCCACGGAGGCCAACGACGTCCATGGACAGCTTGATGGACTGGACGAATTCCGTCTTGCTGTCCCAGCGAAGCAAGGAGTGCAGGTCGCGGTAGATTTCCCGGGCCCGCTCAAGGTCTGCGACGTCGCCGGAGGTGGAGAGCCGGTAGAGCTCGAGGGTGGATTCAGGAATTGCGTTCGGGTAGCCCGCCACCCAGCCGACGGCACCTGCCAGGCCCATTTCGACGACGGTATCGTCCGTTCCGATGAGGAGGTCCACCTCCGGAGCGAGTTCTTTGATCTCGTAGGCCCGGCGGACGTCACCAGTGAACTCCTTGACGCCGACAATGAGGCCTTCACCGTGGAGGCGGGCGATGAGCTGCGGAGTCAGGTCCACTTTGGTGTCGATGGGGTTGTTGTAGGCCACGATCGGCAGCCCGACGGCGGCCGCGCGGCGAAAGTGGTCCACCACCTCGTCGTCGTTGGCGCGGTAGGCGTTCGGGGGAAGCAGCATGAGCGCCTTGGCGCCGGCCTCGGCGGCCTGCTCTGCCCACTTCTGCGTCTGCAGCCCGCCGTAGGCGCCCACGCCGGCCATGACGGTGAAGCCCTCAGGCGCGGCCTCGACCGCAGTCGTGATCACGCGGGCGCGCTCTTCTTCGCTCAGCGTCTGGTACTCGCCCAGCGAGCCGTTGGGGGCTACGCCGTCGCAGCCTGCGTTGGCCAGGAAACGGACATGCTCAGCGTAGGCGTCGTAGTCGATGC
The DNA here is from genome assembly GCF_039748055.1 of Burkholderia sp. RS01. Lineage (NCBI taxonomy): Bacteria > Pseudomonadati > Pseudomonadota > Betaproteobacteria > Burkholderiales > Burkholderiaceae > Burkholderia > Burkholderia sp. RS01. Next base: position 24,204 of record NZ_JBDLAK010000019.1, on the reverse strand, counting down.
TGAGATCGTCCTTGAACGGCAGCGCTGTGGCGACGAGTACGCCGTGCCAGGCCTTGCGGGTTTCAGTCATTGTGGGTCCTTTCGGTGGGGCACACGCGGCGCCGTCATTGTGCTGCCGTGAGCTACCTCACAGCCTAATCTACCATGTGACATTGCACAGGTGGTTGGAATGGGTGCCGGGCCGCAGCCCGGCACCCGGGGTTGCTGACTTGCGTCAGCTGGAAGGAGCAGGGCGGGCTAGCTTGCGGGAACTACGTACTGCTTTTCGGCGACCTTCCCGAGTCCTTCGGACAGCCCGGCGCCGGTCAGGAGCTTGGTGATGGTGCCATCCGCGCGCTGTGCGGTGATGCCGGCGTCGAGTGCCTCCTGCAGGCTCTTGTTGCCCTTGGTCATCGGGAACGCGGCTTCGGGTGCGTGGGCGATTGCCCCGACGCGCGCGTCCGGCTTCTCGTTCGCGAGCGAAACCTTGACGCCGGCGGCGCCCTTGAACTGAAGCACCTGCACGCCGTAAGCGTCGACGTCGGCGTCCAGGCGGCCGGCGTCGAAATCCGCCTTGAGCTCGACGCTGCTGGGATAGGTGACGAGCCTGTCGCCCAGGATCTTCTTGAGGTCCTCAACCCACAGGTAGCCGTCGATCGTGCCGACCTTGTTCATCTTTTCAAGATCCGAAACGGTGGTGGCGCCCGACTTGGAAACGATGCCCATGCCGTCGAGGTAGGTGGAGGCGGAGAAGTCGACAGCCTTGAGGCGCTTCTCGGTTGCGTCGATGGTGCCCACCGCGAGGTCGATGTTGCCGCCCGAGATCGACTGCACGGCATCTGCGTAGGTGGCTTGCTGGTAGGCGGGTTCGAGGCACTCGTCCTTCGCAATATTGCTGACGATCGCGATGTCTATGCCGTTGGGCTTGCCGCTGTTGAAGCTGCTGAACGGCGGGATGTCGATGACGCCCACCGTGAGCTTGCCCGGTGCGACGGTCTGGATGCCGGGGTGCTTCGGAGTGCATGAGGCGGTGCTTGCGTCCGAGGATCCGCCGCAGGCTGTCAGGGCGAGGCTGAGGGCGATCGCGCTGGTAGTCAGGATGCCGGCGCCTTTGAGTCGGTGGGTATTCATGGTTCCTCCTGTGTTGTTGGGGGTGCTGCAGGATGTGGTGGAGCGGTCAGGTGTGGCGGGCCATGCGCTTCTCGAAGAAGACGGTGATCCACGTGGCCGGCATCGAAATGACGGCGTAGCAGAGGCCTGCGAGGGTGAAGATCTGCAGATAGTTGAAGTCCTGGCTGCCGATGTTGTACGCCGTCTTCATCAGCTCGGGGACGGCGATTCCGTATGCCAGGGACGTGCCTTGGAACATCTGGATCGCGACTCCCATGAGCCCGGGGATCGCCGACCTCATGCCTTGCGGCATGACGACCCGGAAGAAGGTGTCGCGCTGCGACAAGCCAAGGGCATTGGAAGCCTCAAGCTGTCCGCGGGCCACCGATTGGAGCCCTGCCCGCATGATCTCGCTCGAGTACGCCGCTGAGTTCCACGTGAGGGCGAGGCAGGCGGCAGTGATGCTCTCGAACGCGATCCCGAACTTCGGCAAGCCATAGTAGAAGAGGTAGAGGATCACCAGGGCCGGTGCGCCGCGGCCAATTTCGACGACGGCGAGTCCCAGCGTGCGGACGGCCAGGTTCTTCGCGGTGACCATGAGGCTGAGTACCAGGCCCAACGGATAGCCGAAGAAGATCGAGATGCCGGCGATCAGGAGGCTGACACCGAGGCCGGCCATCATCTGCGGGAGGTAGCCCGCCCATTCTGTTAGCCAGGTCATGCGTAGATGGCCTTCCTCATGCGGGAGTCGAGTCGACGGGACAAGTACGCGATCGGCAAGCTGAGCACGATGTAAAGGACGCCCACGATGATGTAGGGCAGGATCCCCTCCACCGTGGGGTGTTGCCGGGCGAAGGCCTGGGACTGGAAGACCATCTCGGTGACGATGATCGTCGACGCGATCGAGGAGTCCTTGAGCAGGCCGGTCAGATAGGTGGCGATCGAGGGGGAGATGATGCGGAAGGCCTGCGGGACCATCACGCCGTAGAACGTGGTCCCGCGGGTCAGTCCGAGGGCATGCGCTGCCTCGCCTTGGCCGCGCGGAACGGACTGTAGCCCGCCGCGGTAGATTTCGGCGAGATAGGCGATGGAGACAACGCCCAGGCCGACTATTGCGGCGCCGACGGGGTTGAACTTGAACGTGCCGATCTGGATGCCGAACTTGAGCAGGAAAAGCCAAACGATGATCGGGACTCCGCGGACCAGGTCCACGAAGAGCCGCGACACCAGCCGCGCAAGAAGGTTCGACGACGACAAGCCCACTGCCAGGGGAACGGCGCCCACGATGCCGATGGCGAACGCTGATAGCGTCAGCATGATCGTCATAGGCAGTCCCTGAAGTACTGCTGAAAGGGCGTCCATATCAGCGCTCCAGCACGGCCCGGAGGAAGCGGCGGGTGCGGGCTTCCTTGGGGTCGCTCATGATGGCGCGCGGATCGCCCTGCTCGATGATCTTGCAATCGGCCATGACGACGAGCGTGTCCGAGACGTCCCGGGCGAACTGCATTTCATGGGTGACCACGATCATCGTCATACCGTCCGCGGCCAGTTCGCGCATCACGGCCAGGACTTCGAGCCCCACCTCGGGGTCCAGGGCCGATGTCGGCTCGTCGAAGAGCATGATGGCCGGATCGAGGGCAAGGGCCCGGGCGATGGCGATGCGCTGCTGCTGGCCGCCGGAGCACTTCCCCGGATGCTGGTCCGCCTTCTCCTTGAGGCCCACCCTCTCCAGCAGCTGCCTCGACCGTGCGTCGGCCTCTTCCTTGGTGCGTCCCAGGACCTTCTGCTGGGGGAAGCTGATGTTCTTCAAGGCGGACATGTGCGGAAACAGGTTGAAGGACTGGAACACCATGCCCACTGTGCGCCGCAGGGCCGCAAGGTCGCGGCTGTTGACATCCTTGCCGGGCTCGATGGTGTGCTGGTCTACCTGGATGGTGCCGGAATCGGGGCGCTCCAGCAGGTTGATGCATCTTAGGAATGTGCTTTTACCGGCACCTGAGGGTCCGATGAGAGCCGTGACCGTCCCCGGTTCAACGTGCAGGGATACGTCGTCGAGGACGGTGTGTTCGCCGTAGCGCTTCGAAATGTTGTCTAGCTTGATACCCAGACGAGGTGCGAGCTTACCGTCTGCGATTTCTGAAAGGGTCATAGCGATCTTCCATGTGGGGGCCAAGAGCCGTCGATCGATGTGGGCTATGTCACGTGATATGTGAAATGGTACATGGCACACTCAGCCAAGGGAAGACCTAAATTTCGGCAGCCGCAGCCCTGCTGACCCTGTTTGACCACAGAACGACGGCGACACCCCAGCAAGTCCGGAGTGTCGCCGTCGTTTTTTTGGCAAAAAGGGTCAGGACGGCGGAATTGGGCAAATCCTTGGACCGCCTTGACCGGAAGTTGAGGCATCCCCGCAACACTCGAACAAACGGTTCCGAAATTGGTGTGTTGGGGGATGTGCACGCATGAGAAGAATTCAAGCCGGGCGGACGCTGCTGGCAGTGGTGTCGGGCAGCCGCGAGCTCCTGGTCCAAGGCCCGGAACTCAAACGGCGGGCAGTTCACTGCGTGCGGCACTCGTGGAAGGTTCATGCCCTCTCCAAGGCATTGACCGCGGCCCTGGCCGACTCCCGTGAGGCATCCGCCTGGCCCGGCCAGCGTCTCCCGGTCAGCCTCCAGATCTCCGAACAGGTCGAGGTGCTCACGCAGCGGATTCAGGCCGAGACAGAGGCGGCCGCGGCCAGCTATGCCGCCCTCCGAAACCTCTGCCGCCCGCTCCCAGTGTGACTGAGCCTGCTGACCCCTGTTGGACCCCACGACGACGGCGACACCCCGGTAAGTCCGGAGTGTCGCCGTCGATGTGTGGCAGAGAGGAGCGCGTCAGCCGCGCAGCCGCTCCATGCCGGGATCAAAGAGGGGCTCGGCCGTGACGGTCGCCGCGATGCGCTCGCCGAAGTACTCGATCTCCACGGAGTCGCCGATCCCGACGCAGGCCGGCAGCCAGACGTAGGCGATCGGTTTGCGCACCGAATAGCCGTAGGCGGCGCTCGTGACGTAACCAGCCGCCTGGCCGTTGACGTACACGGGTTCCTTGCCGAGGACCATGGAGGTGCCGTTATCGACAGTCAGGCACCGCAGGGCCCGGCTGGCGGGCTGCTCCTTGCGGACGGCCAGTGCCTCGCAGCCCACGAAGCCTTCCTTGTCCTTGGCGATGGAGAACCCCAGCCCTGACTCGTAGGGGTGGTGCTGGGAGGTCATGTCCGTCCCCCACAGCCGGTAGCCCTTCTCGAGCCGCATGCTGTTGAACGCGCCGCGGCCGACAGCGATGATGCCGTGTTCCTGCCCGGCCTCAAACAACAGGTCCCAGAGCTTCAGCCCGTACTCCGCCGTGGTGTAGAGCTCCCAGCCGAGCTCGCCCACGTAGGAGAGCCGCATGGCCGTGACGGGGATGCCGCCCACTGAAATCTCCTTGGTGCGGAAGTATTTCAGGCCGTCATTGCTGAGGTCGTCCCCGCTGACCTTGCCGATCACTTCACGGGCCAGCGGCCCCCACAGCCCGATGCAGCACGTGCTGCCGGTGATGTCCGTGACGTGCACCCACTGGGCGGGGTCCGCGGCCGACTGCTTCCCGGCCTCGACGCGCAGGTAGTCGAAGTCCACGTTGCTGTTCACGCCCAGCTGGAACTGTTCCTCCGCGAGGCGGGCGACGGTCACGTCGCTGCGGATGCCGCCGTCGTGTTCCAGCAGGAGGCAGTACGTCACCGCGCCCGGCTTCTTGGCGATGTTGCCGGTGCTGAGCCGGTGCAGCAGGCCCTGGGCGCCGGGGCCGTTGACGGCAAGCCGCTTCAGCGGCGTCATGTCGTAAAGCCCGACGGCGGTGCGCGTCCTCCACGCCTCGGCCGCCGAGATGGGGGAGGAGAACATCGCGGACCACGCGTCCCGCTCCGGCGCCTGCCATTCCGCGGGCAGCTCTTCGAGCAGGCCGGCGTTGGCCTCGAACCAGTGCGGGCGCTCCCAGCCAGCTGACTCCAGGAAGAACGCGCCGAGCTCCTTCTGCCGGACGTTGAAGGGGCTGACGCGCAGGTCCCGCGGGGATTCCTTCGGCTGGAGCGGGTGCAGGACGTCGTAGATCTCCACGAAGTTCTGCTGGGAAGTTTCGCTGACGTACTGGTCGCTGGTCTGGACCTTCTCGAAGCGCGTCAGCTCGCAGCCGTGCAGGTCGGTGCGGGACCGGCCCTCGATGATCAGTTCGGCCATGGCCCGGGCGACGCCTGCGGAGTGGGTGACCCAGACGGCCTCGGCGACAAAGAAGCCCTCGACGTCGGGGGACTCGCCCATGAGCGGGCCGCCGTCCGGGGTGAACGAGAAGATGCCGTTGAAGCCGTCCTCGATCTGCGCCCCGCGAAGTGCCGGGAGCAGGTCCTTGCTGTCCTCCCAGGAGGGCAGGAAATCGTCCAGGGTGAAGTCCAGCCGGGAGGGCATGTGGTGATCGGTCATCTCGTCGGCGCCGACGCGGGGGAGCTCCGCCATGTCCACCGGCATGGGGCGGTGCGCGTAGCTGCCGATGCCGATGCGGTCGCCGTGCTCGCGGTAGTACAGGTCCTTGTCCTGGTAGCGCAGGATTGGAAGGCGGGCGCCGTTGGGAAGCTCGTTGCGGCCCTTCAGCTCCGCCAGCGCCGTGGTCTTCACATACTGGTGGGCCAGCGGCAACAGCGGCACCTTCATGCCCACCATCTTGCCGAGCTCGCGGCCCCAGAACCCGGCGCAGGACACCACGATGTCGGCCGGGATCACGCCGTCGGCCGTTTCGACTCCGGTGACCTTTCCGCCGGTCTGCTCGATGCCTGTCACGGTGGTGGAGCCGAGGTAGGTCACACCTGCTTCGCGGGTGCGGCTGATCAGCAGCTGGACGGCGCGGGCGGCGGAGGCCAGGCCGTCGGTGGGGACGTAGAGGCCGCCGAGGACTTCGCGGCCGTCTCCGAGGGCGCCGGAGTTGAGCAGCGGGTAGTGCTTTTCACACTCGTCGGGGTCGATGATGCGGCCTTCGATGCCCCAGGACGTGGCGTAGCCCAGCTTGCGCTTGAGGTCCTGCAGCCGCGTCTCGGTGGTGGCCAGCTCGAGCCCGCCCAGCTGGTTGAAGCAGGACACTCCGTCGGCGCTGAGGGAGAGCAGCTTGTCCACCGTGTAGCTGGCGAACTCGGTCATGGTCTTGGACGGGTTGGTTTGGAAGACCAGGCCGGGCGCGTGCGACGTGGACCCGCCGGCGAGCTCGAGCGGGCCCTGCTCGACGACGGTGATGTTGTCCCAGCCGCGGCTGGAAAGTTCGTCCGCGAGGTTGGTGCCGACGATGCCGGCGCCGATGATGACGACGCGTGGTGATGCGCTCATAAATGGTTCTCCTGGTTCGCGTTAGCGGAATACGACGGTGCGGGTGTTGTTGAGCAGGACGCGGTGCTGGCAATGCCACTTCACGGCCCGGGACAGGGCCTGCGATTCGGCATCGCGGCCGACCGTCACCAGGGCGTCCGCATCAAGGCTGTGGTCCACCCGGAAGACTTCCTGCTCGATGATGGGGCCCTCGTCCAGCTCCGGGGTGACGTAGTGCGCCGTGGCCCCGACGAGTTTCACGCCGCGGTCGTATGCCTGGTGGTACGGCTTGGCGCCCTTGAAGCCGGGCAGGAAGGAATGGTGGATGTTGATGGCCCGGCCGCGCAGGCTGGTGCACAGATCGTTGGAGAGCACCTGCATGTAGCGGGCCAGGACCACGAGGTCGGCATCGTATTCGGCGATGAGCTCCAGCAGACGGGCCTCCGCCTCGGGCTTGGTGGCGGCCGTGACGGGCACGTGGATGAAGGGCAGCCCGGCACCTTCGGCCATCGCGCGCAGCTCCTCGTGGTTGGAAACCACGACGGCGATCTCCGCACCCAGGCTGCCGGCGCGCCAGCGGAAAATCAGGTCGTTCAGGCAATGGCCGAACTTCGAGACCATGACCAGCAGCCGCTGGGGCCGACCGTCATGGAAGGTGAAATTCATGCCGAACTCCCCGGCCGTCGCCGCGAATTCGGCGGTGAGGCTTTCTGCCGTGACGGCTGCCCGGTGGTTGAGCTCGTCGAAACCGGGTTCGGCGCCTCCTCCCGTGAAGGCCGTCCGCAGGTAGAGGTTGCCGCTGACGTGGTCGTCGAACTGCTGGTGCTCCACGATGTCGAAGCCGCGGTCGGCCAGGAAGGCGGTGACAGCCCGGACGATGCCCGGCCGCTCGGGGCAGGCCAGGGTCAGGACGAATTCCGCCGTCCGGGCCTCGGACACCGAACGCGCGGCCGCGCCAGGGGCCTCGGCCCTTGCGGTTGCAGCGGCCGTAGTTGCAGCGCCGGCGGGGCGGCTTTCAAGAACTGTGGTCACGGTTGTCTCCTTGGTGGTGGCGACTAGTTGGTGGCGAGGGCGTCGGTGGCGTCGCTGGTCTTGGTGTCTCTGGACGTGGTGTCACCCGGGCAGCGCGTGCCCTCGGCACAGCGTCCGTCGCATTCATGCCTGGTCACGAGATCGAACTGGACGCCGCCGTGCTGTTCCACTCCGGTGCGGATGGCGCGTTCGACCACCGTGGTGGCGAGCCGCTGCCGCAGCGCCAGCGGATCGCGGCGCAGGTCGCGGGCCAGAGCGAGGCAGAGCAGGAGCATCACCACCACGAAGGGCAGGGCGGCCACGATCGTGATCCGCTGCAGGCCGGACAACGCTTCGGACGGTTCGTCTCCGCCGGCAAGGAGCATAACGGCTGCCACTCCGCCGGTCAGCAGGCCCCAGAAGATCACCAGCCCGCGGCGGGGTTCGCTGGCTCCGTTGGAACTCAGGGAGGCCATGATGATGGAGGCTGAGTCTGCTCCGGTGATGAAGAAGATTGCCACCAGGACCATGGCCAGGACGATGACCGCGGCGGTGGCCCAGGCAGGCATGTTCAGGTTCTTGATCAGGTCGAAAAGGGCGCCGTCGAACGAGATGGAGGGTGCGCCGTCGACCATTTTGACGAGGCCGTCGGCGGGGTTCTCCGTCTTGTCGGCCTGCTGCTGGATGCCGAAGGCAGTGCCGCCGAAGATGCCGAACCAGATCACGCTGACAAGGCTGGGAACCAGCAGGACTCCGGTGACGAACTGCCGGATGGTACGGCCCCGGCTGATACGGGCGATGAACATCCCAACGAACGGTGTCCAGGACAGCCACCAGGCCCAGTAGAAGATGGTCCAGCTGGACATCCAGCTCCGCAGCGCCTCGTCTCCCACGGCCTCGGTCCGGGAAGACATTTCCGCCAGGTCCCTGGCATAGTCCCCCACGGCGGCCGGGATCAGGTTCAGGATGAAGAGCGTGGGCCCGGCCACGAACACGATGAGGGCCAGGACAACGGCCAGGACCATGTTGATGTTGGACAGCCACTGGATGCCGCGGCTGATGCCGGAGACCGCGGAGGCCACGAAACAGGACGTCAGGATTGCGACGATGACCACGAGCACGGGTGTGCCGATTTCCCCCACCCAGCCGTTGGACGTCAGGCCGCTGCCGATCTGGAGGGCGCCCAGGCCCAGCGAGGCAGCGGTGCCGAACAGCGTGGCGAAAATAGCCAGGATATTAATGAACTTGCCCACCGGGCCTTCAACCATCCTGATGCCAAAGAGCGAGGTGAAGGCCGCGGAGATGAGCTGCTTGCGGCCCAGTCGGTAGGTGCCGTAGGCCATGGCGATGCCAACCACTGCATACATGGCCCAGGGGTGCAGGGTCCAGTGGAAGATAGAGGTGGCCATGGCGGTCTGGATGGCCGCGGGGGTCCGTCCGTCCACGGTTCCGGGCGGCGGCGAGACGTAGTGGTAGAGGGGTTCGGCCACGCCGTAGAACATGAGCCCGATGCCCATGCCGGCGGCAAACATCATGGCTACCCAGGAGATGGTGCGGAATTCGGGCTTTTCGCCGTCTTTGCCCAGCGGGATGTTGCCGAACTTGCCGAGGGCCAGCCACAGGACAAAGACAACGAAGAGCGACGCCAGGACCATGAAGAGCCAGCCGGTGTACTCCATGACCCAGTCGAGGACGCTTTGCGATGTGGCAGCGAGGCTGTCCCGTCCGAAGAAGCCCCACAAGACGAAGGCGACGGCGCATGCGCCCGTGATCCCGAAGGTGGCCTTGTCGAGTGTGAGTTTGCGGTTCCGGCGTTCCGTTACGGCCCGCTCGGTCTTGGTCTGGCGCAGCTCCTGCAGGAGCTGCTCACAGTCCTCCGTGTCCAGGACTGCTGCGGGCGGGAGGGGTGCGGGCGGGGTGGGATCGAGGGCAGCAATGTCACTGTCCGAGTCGGTGTCGCTGTCTATGCCGATGTCACTGTTCAATGCCATGAGGGAGTCCTTTGTTCGGATTCATGGGCTGGTGCTAGACGTGGCCGTCCACTGTCAGGCCAGGGGGGAGGTTGGGAACCTCGTCGGATTCGGTGATCATGATGTCGCCGTCGATCACTGAGACTTCGTGGGAGCGGACCGGCAGCTTGGCCGGCGGGGCGTCAACGCTTCCCGTGCGCAGGTTGAACCGGGAGGCGTGCAGCGGGCATTCGACCCAGCAGTCCTCCACCCAGCCGTCGGCCAGGGAGGCGTCCTGGTGCGTGCATGTGTCGTCGATGGCAAAGAGTTCGCCCTCTTCGGTGTGGAAGACGGCGATGGGCGGCGACGTATTCAGCCGCAGCGCTTCCCCGGGTGCCAGTTCGCTGAGCGGGCATGCCTTGTGCATGGAGGGACCTCTTCTTCGTTCGGGGATCCTGCGCAACTGCCGGGCGTTGTTCCGCAGGGATCAACAGCAATCGCAATAAGCAACAGAGTGGGGTAGCTCACAGGGGATGTCAAGACTTTTCTGCTCTATTGCGCGGCCCGGCCCTGCCGGCAGGAAGACCCTTGACACTGCCCGTGGCATAGATCACTCTGTTGCATATAGCGATTGTTGTTGCGTAAGAAGCAATTGAAAGGGGGCGTCGAGTGCAGACGCTTGCGATTGTGGGAGCCTCCCTGGCCGGTCTTTCGGCCGCACGGGCTGCCCGCGCCCAAGGCTTCACCGGACGGCTGGTCATCATTGGCGATGAGCCGCACCGTCCGTACGACCGGCCGCCGCTGTCGAAGGACTTCCTGCTCGGGGCGATCACCGCCGAGGACCTCTTCCTGGAGGCCGACGCCGACGAGCTGCAGGCGGAGTGGGTGCTCAGTGCCGAGGCCGTCTTCCTGGATGCGTCCTCGCGGACGGTCCGTTTAAAGGATGGCCGCACTGTCCAGGCCGACGGCATCGTCATCGCCACCGGGGCCCGGGCCCGGCAACTGCCCACCCTGGCCGGGCTGAGCAACGTGTTCACACTGCGCACGCTCGCCGACGCGCAGAGCCTCGCCCCCGAGCTGGTGCCCGGAAGCAGGATGGCCGTCATCGGCGCCGGCTTCATCGGTGCCGAGGTCGCCTCGGCCGCGGCGTCCCGCGGCATGGAGGTCACCATGATCGACACCAAACCGGTGCCCTTTGCCGCCCAGCTGGGAGCGGAGATGGGTGCGGCCGTGGCAGGGCTGCACGCCGCCAACGGCGTGGAACTTGTCTCTTCCGCAACAATTTCGGATTTCTACAGCGGCGAAGGCAATGTCACGGGGCTACGGCTGGGCTGCGGACGCTACGTGCCTGCCGACGTCGTGGTGGTGGGCATCGGCGCCGAGCCCAACACCGGCTGGCTGGCCGGATCGGGAATTGAGCTCGACGGCGGAGTCCTGTGCGACGCCATGGGCCGCACCAATATTCCGGGCATCGTCGCCGTGGGGGACTGCGCGGCATGGTTCGACGACGCCGTGGGGACCCACCGCCGGATCGAACACTGGACCGGGGCCCTCGAGCGCGCCGCCGTCGCCGTCCAGGCACTGCTCGACGAGGACGCCCCGCAGCAGCCGGTGAAGCCGCCCTATTTCTGGTCCGACCAGCACGGCGTCAAGCTGCAGTTCGCCGGGCACTCTGCAGGCTACGACCGCCTGGAGATCGAGGCCGGTGACCCCCTGACGCACAGCTTCCTGGCCGTGTATTACCGCGAAGGCGCGCCGGTGGCCGTGCTGGGAATGAACCAGCCGCGGGTGTTCACCAAATGGCGTCGCGGCCTGGCTGCGCCCGGCCGGCCGCCCGGGCCGCCCGGCGGGCAGGCTGCCTGCTCGGACGCATCGGCACTGGTGGGCGCCGCCGTCGTGTCCTGAAGGCCTGTACCTGAAAACCCGTCCCTACAATTCTGGCTTTGTTGTTTTGATCTGTTGTTCGTTAGGAGGACAAATTGTCTGTTGAGGTTAGTGCCCCGAGTCTGATTCCCACCCTGCCCGGTTACACCTATGTGGATGAGGCCGTGTTCCGGGCCGAGCAGGAGCGGATCTTCGAGCAGATGTGGTTCTGCGCCGTGCGGTCCGCGGACCTGGACAAGGCGGGCGCCTGGCAGACCGTCCAGATCGGGCGGGAGAGCGTGCTGATCAGCCGCACCCGCAAGGGCCAAATCCGCGCCTTCTACAATGTCTGCCGGCACCGCGGCGTCAAGCTGTGCATGGAAGAGAAGGGCGAAGCTGCCCGCTCCTTCCAGTGCCCGTACCACGCCTGGACGTACGACTTCGAGGGCAAGCTCATCGCGGCGCCCAACCTGACCAAAATGCCGGACATCGACCGGGACGAGTACGGCCTGGTGAAGGTCCACATCCGCGAGTACCTCGGGTACGTGTGGGTGTGCCTGGCCGACGAGCCGCCGTCGTTCGAAGAGGAAGTCATGGGAGCCATCGAGGAGCGGCTCGGCGACCTGCGCGCGATCGAAGGCTACGACGTCGCCAACCTCAGCCTGGGCCGCCGGATCCGGTATGACGTGAAGGCGAACTGGAAGCTCATCATCGAGAACTTCATGGAGTGCTACCACTGCGCCACCATCCACCCCGAGCTCACCGAGGTCCTTCCCGAGTTTGCCGACGGCCTGGCCGCACAGTACTTCGTGGGACACGGCGCGGAGTTCGGCGAGGACATCAAGGGCTTCACCGTCGACGGCTCGGAGGGGCTCGACCTGATCCCCGGCGTGGGCGAGGACCAGGACCGCCGCTACTACGCCATCACCATCAAGCCCACGGTGTTCGTGAACCTGGTTCCGGACCACGTCATCATCCACCGCATGTTCCCCATGGCCGCGGACCACACGATCGTTGAGTGCGACTGGCTGTACCTGCCCTCCGTGGTGGAGTCCGGCAAGGACGTCACCGCCTCCGTCGAGCTGTTCCACCGCGTGAACCAGCAGGACTTCGACGCGTGCGAGCGATGCCAGCCGGCCATGGGCTCGAAGGTCTACGCCAAGGGCGGCGTGCTGGTGCCGAGCGAGCACCACATCGGCGCCTTCCACGACTGGGTCCAGGAGAAGGTGGGGGACATCAAGCCGGTTGGTTAAGGTCCAGTGGCGGCTTCGCCGGGCAACGGCCCTTCGCCGTCGCTTAGACACAACCGAAAGGCGTCACTGCGGTCGCTGCGCGACCTCGGCGACGCGTTCGGTCGCGATGCGCTCCTACGCGAAGGACCGCAGCCCGGCTTGAGGGCCAGTTTCCGTTGAGCACCACTGATTGAGCCTGTCGAAATCCCGGTTTCGGCGGGCTCGATCCCTTTTAAGAAGAGTGGACGTCGGCATCGGCGGCGCCTTGGTGGCTGTCTCCTTCGGACCGAGCGTGATTGCGGCGCCGATCGCGGGTGCCGCCCTGGACCGTTCCCGCCGACCCGGAGTCCTGATTGCGACCGCCGGCCTTCTGACCGCCGTCGCCTTCGCCATTGCCTCCTTCCTCGGCCAGGTTCCGCTGCCGGTGGTCTTCGCTTTCCTAGCCACTGCCGGTGCGGCTTCTCCGTTCTATATGGGCGGACTCGCAAGCTTCGTGGCGGACGAGATCCCGGACCCGCGGCGGGCGTTTGCGTACGATGCGCTCTCATACAACATCTCGGCCGTCGCGGGACCCGCGCTCGTCGCCCTCATGGTGACTTTCCTGCCGGCAGGGACTGCGCTTTGGCTGCTGTCTGCTGCCGCGCTCCTGGGCGCCCAGTTGCACTCCCGATCGAGCGGATCGGTTCGCCCAGCCAAGGGGCCCTCCTGGTGACGGCGTTCGCTGTGGGCAGCCTGCTCGGTGCCCTGTGCGAGACGGCCCGGCCCACACGCGCCCGACGGCACGCCGTCATGATGCTGGGCTTCCTGGCCACCGGACTGCTGACCATCGTGGCCGCTTTCGACTTCGGCACTGCCTGGACGGTGGCGGCTATCGGTCTGTCCGGGGTGTTCACTGCCTCCACCTCGGCGGCAATGCTCTTCCTCCGCAACCATCTGAGCCCGCCCCACCTCAGATCGCAGATCTTCACCGTGGGCGCGGGCTTCCGGGCAAGCGCGTTCGCAATCGGTGCGGCATTGGCCGGTTCCGTGACCGGTCTCGGCGGAGGACTGGCCGTGGCAGGGATAGGCCTGATCTGGGTCCTCTCGGGCGTGCTGATGACCGGCTACCCGGCACCAAGACCGAAGCCGGGACCGAAGGATGCCCGCTAGGCCGGTACTAGCTGTACTGCCCAGGGACGTTGGTTGGGTGAATGTGATGACTCGCTGGAGTCGTTGACTCATGGGTGAGGACCTCCGGTTGCACAGTGGAGTTGCTTAGACAACCGCTGAGGCGACCAGGAGGTCCTCAATGTCCCACGCTAATGCCGCTTTGACTCCACGCCAACGGTTACGCCTCGCGCGTCTCGTCGTTGATCACGCCTGGCCGGTGTCCCGGGCTGCCGAACAGTTCAATTACTCCTGGCCCACGGCCAAACGGTGGGCTGAACGGTATGCCGCGATGGGCGAAGCGGGCATGCCTGACAGATCCTCGCGCCCGCACCGGGTGGTGAACCGGACCCCGCCGCAACTGGTCCGCAAGGTCGTGCACCTGCGGTGGAAGCAGCGGCTGGGGCCGGTCGCGATCGGCGCGAAGCTGTCCATGCCCGCCTCCACGGTCCACGCGGTTCTGGTGCGGTGCCGGCTGAACCGGTTGCATCACGTGGACAAACGCACCGGGGAAGTCATCCGACGCTACGAACACGACACACCTGGGGCGATGATCCATGTCGACGTGAAAAAACTCGGCAACATCCCCGACGGCGGCGGCTGGCGCTACGTCGGACGGCAGGACGGCAAGCGGAACCGGATAGGGACCTCTGACAAGCCGCGCAACAGGCATCACAATCCTTTGATCGGCACCGCCTACGTGCACACGGTCATCGATGACCATTCCCGGGTCGCCTACGCCGAGATTCACGGCGACGAAACAGCGGTCACCGCTGTGGGAGTGCTGCGACGGGCCGTGTCCTGGTTCGCCGCCCGCGGCGTCACCGTCGAGCGGGTCCTGTCTGATAACGGCTCAGCCTACAAATCCCATCTCTGGCGGGACACCTGCCGGGAGCTGAACGTCAAGGCCAAGAAGACCCGCCCCTACCGTCCGCAGACCAACGGCAAGATCGAAGGGTTCCACCGCACTCTGGCCGACGGCTGGGCATTCCAGCACTTTTACGCCACAGAATCAGCCCGCAGAAACGCCCTCCCGGCATGGCTGCACCATTACAATCACTGTGAGTCTTGATCATGGCTGGTCCGGGACCGGCTGGCAGGATGGCTACTGGCCCGCCCGCCCCGAAGATGTGGCTCATACAATCATTGACATTGCTTGTCTTGCTGTGGACTTGTCCGTCTTTGGGGTAGGTGGCCGGCACCATTCCGGCCCACCTCGGTAGCTTGATCAGAAGATTGTCCGCCCCCTAGGCGGGGCGTGACTCATCACAGTGCTGTTCCGATGTGACTCCTACCCGGGCTGGTACCGGCCGTTGACGGCCGTTGACCCATGTCCATCACTCTTGGAGAGGTGTCATGACCGCTATGTCAATCGTCGCTCATACCCACCCGTTTGTCGTGGGTGTCGACACACACGCCCGCAACCATGTCTGCGCGATCCTCGCAGCCACCACCGGCGCGCTACTGGAAAGCCCGTACATTTCCTACTAATGCGGCCGGTATCAACCGTGCAATCAATTGGGTAGCCCACAGCACCGGCGCGGATGCTGACACCCTCTGGATCATCGAAGGTGCCGCAACTTACGGGGCCATCCTGGCCGGCGCAGTAGCTTCCCATGGTTATCCGGTCGCTGAGGCACCACGCATGGATGCCAAGAACCGCCGCGGGGTGGGTAAAACCGACGTCCTGGACGCCCACCAGATCGCGGCCGCAACATTGCCATTACCCGTGCAGAAGCTGCGCCGCCCCCGGCTCAATGAGGGAATCCGCCAAGCAGTGCGGATCTTGACCACCGCCCGTGGGGCCATGAGCGCCGACCGCACAAGGTCGATCAACGCACTCAACGCCCTAGTCCGCAGCAACAAACTTGGGATCGACGCCCGCAGATCCCTTACCGCCTCCCAGATCTCGGACATCTCTCGGTGGCGGCCCCGGGAGGAAGAACTCTCCCTCTCCCTCGCTCGGGCCGAGGCCATTCGCTTGGCTAAACACATCCTCGAGTTGGACGAGCAGCTCATAGCCAATGAGAAACAGGTGGACGAGCTGGTCAGGTCAGCGAGGCCGCGCCGCTGCTGGACGAGAAAGGGTTCGGGGCGATCAGCGCCGCGAAGTGTCTGACCGCGTCGTCACACGAAGGAAGGGTTCGTAACGAGGCGGCTTTCGCCTCATTGGCTGGCGTCAATCCCATACCGGCCTCGTCCGGTAACACCGTCAGGTATCGGCTGAACCGGGGTGGCGATAGGGCGCTGAACAGTGCACTTCACATGGTCGCGGTGACGAGGATGACCTATGACGCCCAAACGCGTGAGTATGTGAGCAAACGTCGCGCTGAAGGTCGTACGGATAAGGAAATCCGCCGCTGCATCAAGCGCTACCTGGCCCGGCGAATCTATCGGACGCTCAATGCCTCATCCGCAGCGAAGAACACGGCTTGACAGACTGTGAGTCCACAGGCCCCACACCGCAATCGGAGTCCACCCGCCCATCAGCCGCTTAACCAACCTGCCTGGGCAGTACAACTGATATGTAGGTCTCGTTTGTCAAGGGCATGAGGAAGCGGTCCTCGGGCTGGGTTGCCTGGGACCGCTTCCTTTTTTGTGGCCCGGGAAGAGGCGTTGGTGTGTGGCCAGCGTGTCGTTGGCGACACCGCGGTCAGACTGATATGCGCGGGTTGGTTACCGCAGGACGAAGTGTTCGGCTGGAGGTTACCGCTGGTCTAGCAATGACGGGCGTGGCCGGGTTCTGGTTGCCCATAGGTGTATCGCGGGTTTACTCCACGCGCTGCAAGGAACCACTTCCAACTGGGTTTCCCCGGGGGGGCTTTCTGGCTCTGATCAGTGCACGGTAGCTATCGATCTTGGGGAGCGGGCTGCCGGAGGTGTGCCGGCGGCCAGGGACCAGCACCAGCCGGAGAGTTCGCGGGCGATGGCGACATTGGCGATGACGGGACGCTTGCGGCGTTCGAGGTAGCCGATCCAGCGTTCGTGCAGGCGCCGGTTCCCGGCATGACCCCGGGTTCTGGCCTCCGAGGTCGCTTCTTCCCAGCGGGATCGCATCAGCCGGGACGGGTTGTTGTAGGGTCTGCGGTGGTGCCATGCGGCCTCGACCAGCAGCCGGCGGGCGTGGCTGTTGCCGGTTTTGGTGATGGAGCCCAGGGACCGGGATGCCCCCGAGGAATGTTCTGTCGGGACCAGGCCCAGGTAAGCGCCGATCGTGGAGCCGGTGAACCGCTCCCAGTCGCCGATCTCCACGGCCAGTCCAAATGCGGTCAGCGTCGAGATGCCGCGCAGGCACTGCAATGCCCGGACAACCGGGGTGTATTCGCTTCCATATGCCATCGCGGTGATCGCTTGATCGAGGCGGTCACGGCGGTCCGAGATCTCATGCATCGCCTCCAGAGAGGACTCGTAGGTCAGCTGCCGGGCCGGAGCGTCGAAACGCTGGCGGGCCAGCCAGAGTTCATGGGTGCCGGTCCAGGCCTGCCCGCCCGAATACACGATGCCTTGGCGCAACAGGAGTTTGGAGATCCGGTGCCGGGAACGCATGAGGTCTCCCCGGACGTCTTCGCGTGAGCGGACCAGATCCCGCGCTGCTTCCTGGTCCGCTGAGGGAATTCTTACTCCGGTGACCTCACCCAGCTTCAGCAGCCGGGCCAAATGCAGCGCATCCTTCGCATCGGTCTTTACCCGGTCCCCAGACGGGCGCTGGAGCTTCGACGGCGCTGCGACGACCGTGCCGATCCCGGCGGCGAGCAGGAACCTGGCCAGGCCGAAACCCGTCGGACCCGCCTCGTAAACGACTCGAACCGGCGATGGCAGGGAGAGGATCCAGGCAAGAATCTCACCATGATCCGGAGTCATCCGGTGCAGGATGATCTCACCGGTCTGCGCATCCAATGCGCATGCGACAACGGTGCGGGCATGGACATCCAAGCCGACGCTTGTACGCTCGAACATAGCTGGAACCTCCAAATTTCAAATGTGGCTCTACCTGTCCGCCAAGTGTGGCAGGCAACCCACGCCTTGCTTTGAAGAGGAGGTTCCAGCCCCCTGGACCACACTTCCTGGTCCTTCTGACAGAGGCCATCAGCGCCGGGGATAGAATCCGGAGCGCCCCCTGTCCCCGGGACATTACAAGCTCCATTAAGCTGGGCGGTCCGGATCCGCCCCGGCGACAATGGGCCTTCAGAAGGACCAGGAGCCCCTTCGGACGCCAGCCTCCTCCTGCCTCATATCGTCTAGCGCCGGGTGTAGCCCATGTTCGCGCTGATCCGGAGGCCTGCCTGTTTGAGCGCCTCGAGGAGTCCCGGCGCCGCCTCGGGATCAAAGCGGAAGGCCGGGCCGGAAATGCTGACCGCGCCGATCACCGCCCCAACATGGTTGTACACCGGCACTGACATCGAGTTGAGCCCGATTTCGAACTCTTCCCGGACCACGCCGTAGCCGTTGCGGGCGACGTCGAGAAGCTGGTTTTCGAGCTTGGCCCGGTTGGTGATGGTCCGGGGAGTCCGGGCCGGGAGCCCCGTCTCCTTCAGGATGCGGTCGCGGTCGTCCGCGGACAAGGCTGCGAGCAGGACTTTTCCGCTGGACGTGGCGTGAAGCGGCGTCAGGCTGCCCACCCAGTCGTAGGTGGCCAGCGTTGACGGTCCCATGGCCTGGTCCACATTAACGGCGTAATTGGAGCGCAGAACGGCGAGGTTGACGGTCTCCTTGAATTCCTCGGCCAGGCTTTCCAGCACGGGCCGGGCCTCGCGGACCAGGCTGAGTCGGCCGGGGATGGAGCTTGCCAGCCGCAGGATGCCGAACCCCAGTTGGTATTTTCCCCGTTCGCTGTTCTGGTGGACCATTTCCCGGCTGACCAGGGAGCCCAGCAGGCGGGAAACCGTGGACTTGTGGATGCCCATCTCCTCGGCAATTTCGCTCACGCCCGCATGGCCGTCCCGGGCAAGTATTTCCAGGACTGCGAGCGCCCGGTCTACGGACTGGACACCTCCGTGCTGCCCACCCTCAGCATCGATATCAGATTCAGGGTCACTGTTCGAAGCCATGATCCATACTCTCAAGTAGTTTCTGCGGCTTTTGCTTACCCGCCACAAGGCCGCCTGTAGCGTCCTCTCGGTTAGTTCGACCATTCCGATCCTAGTCCCGGAGGTGTGACGGAGCTGACATTGCGTTAAGCGGGTTAACGCAGCGCCTGCGAATCAGCGCAGGTCACGGCGCATGAGCACGCGGGGGAAGCCATTGATCACTGAGTCAGTGTCGGCAGCCCAGGCGAACCCGGCCTGTTCGAAGAGTTTGCGGGTGCCAACGTAGGCCATGGTGAGGTCAACGCGTTGGCCGCGGTTGTCCACGGGGTAGCCTTCGATGGCGGGCGCACCGTGCTGCCGGGCGAAATCGATGGCACCCTGCAGCAGCTGATGGGAGATTCCCTCGCGGCGATGTCCAGGCCGCACCCGAATGCACCACACGGACCACACGTCGAGGTCGTCCACGTGCGGAATCCTGCGGTTGCGGGCAAAGCTGGTGTCGGCGCGCGGATGGACGGCCGCCCAGCCCACCACTTCATCCTCGTCGTATGCGAGCACCCCCGGCGGCGGCGCCTGCCCCACGAGTTGCTCCACCAGTTCCCCTCGCTCCGGGCCGTGTAGCTGCACGTTCTGATTGGAGGGGATGCGGTAGCTCAGGCACCAGCACACGGTCGCATCGGGCCGCTTGGGTCCGAGCATCGTTTTCACGTCCTCGAACTGCGTCGCCGGACGAATCTCGATCGCCATGCCGCCACCCTGTCACCGGCCTGCCGGTCCTGCAAGGGGCAGTTCGCGGGCAGCGGTTGAAACCGCACTACGCCCGCTGTGTCGCGACGGCCCTAGAATGTCAGACCCCCTTGGAAGACTGTGTCTATGAACAACATTCGGGAGTCGGAGTTGAGACTGGTAGCCCCGCCACCAGGCGGCGCTCTTCCCGGTGCCGCTTTTCCGGACGACGGGTTTTCATTCGACGCGTTCCCGGATGACAGCTATCCATATGACTCTGACCCGAACATCGTGTTTTCAGACCCCACCTTTCCAGAGGACCCTTTCCCCGACGCCGCATTTTCGGGCCCTGCGTTTCCCGAGGCCGCGTTTGCCGATGACGCCGCCTCGAACACCTATGCGTCCAGCTCCGCTGGGTCCTGTGCCAGTGTTCAAGACCTGATTGCTGCGGCGGGTTCGCTGCAGCTCAGCCCGGACAGCGCCGGGCTGATCGAGCAGCTGGCTGGCTTGGAGGTCCTGAAGTGCGTGGGCGCCGGCCTGCAGGCAAGGATTGCCGTGGCCTTTGATGCCGCCCAGCGGCGGGAGCAGGCCACGGCCGGGGTCCCCGTCGCGGAACGGGGCCAGGGCGTGGCCGCGCAGATCGCCCTCGCCCGCCGGGAATCGCCCAGCCGCGGCAGCCGCCTGCTTGGCCTCGCCAAGGCCCTCGTGACCGAGATGCCGCACACCCTGGCCGCCCTGGACAGCGGGCAGCTCAACGAATGGCGTGCCACCGTGATCGTCAAGGAGACAGCATGCCTGTCCGCGGCCGACCGGTGCGCCGTCGACGACGAACTCGCTCCCGACACAGGGACCTTCGCCGGGGTCGGGGACCGCGCCATCACCGCGGCGGTTAGGGCCGCGTCCTACCGCCGGGACCCCCGCTCCGTCACCCAACGGGCCGGTCGCGCCGCTGAGGAGCGGTGTGTCAGCCTTCGCCCGGCACCGGACACCATGACCTACCTGACAGCCCTGCTGCCCGTCGCGCAGGGCGTCGCCGTGCATGCCGCGCTCAGCCGGCACGCCGACACCCTTCGCTCCGAAGGGGATGACCGGACACGTGGACAGGTCATGGCCGACGCCCTGGTTGAACGTACTACGGGCACCCCCGGGGGAATCTCGGGCGTGGAGATCCAGCTCGTCATGACCGACCGCACCCTCTTCCAAGGCGATGGCGAGCCGGCCCGGCTACCCGGGTACGGCACCGTCCCGGCCGGCTGGGCCCGCCACCTGCTTACCCGGGCGCAGGGCCGGAAGGAGGACGATCACGAGCTCAGGACCTGGCTTCGCCGGCTGTACACCGCACCCGGGACCGGCGACCTCGTCGCCATGGATTCACGGGCACGACTGTTCCCAGCCGGGCTGCGGCGCTTCATCGAGGCCCGTGATGACACCTGCCGCACCCCGTACTGTGACGCACCCATCCGCCATCACGACCACGTCGTACCGTGGCACAAGGGCGGAACCACCAGTCTCGGAAACGCGGCCGGGCTGTGCGAGGCCTGCAATCACACCAAAGAACTCCCCGGATGGAAAGCCCAACCCGCGCCCGGCCCCCGGCACGCCATCGAACTCCGCACCCCGACCGGCCAAAACTACCGTTCCAC
The DNA here is from genome assembly GCF_039748055.1 of Burkholderia sp. RS01. NCBI lineage: Bacteria > Pseudomonadati > Pseudomonadota > Betaproteobacteria > Burkholderiales > Burkholderiaceae > Burkholderia > Burkholderia sp. RS01. Next base: position 3,155 of record NZ_JBDLAK010000019.1, on the reverse strand, counting down.
GGCACCTCCCTTGCCCGGGTCCAGACAACCTGAACAGCCAGCCCCACCCGCGCAACCGACCAAGCCACAGCGGGGGTATCGCCGCCGCAGGAGCGGGTCGCCGGCGCGACGGAGCGTTGCGCCCCCAGAGCCAAAGCCGGAAAGCAAGCGTGAGCACAGTTCTTATCTGCCCACGCCAGCCAGGGGCACGCTTAGCGCAGGCCGTTGCTGTGGGCGAGCGCAATGGCCTCTGTCCGGGACGAGGCCCCGATCTTGCGGAAGATGTTCCGGAGATGGAACTTCACCGTGTTCTCGCTGATGTGCAGCTTCCCCGCTATGGCGCGGTTGCGCTGCCCGGCGGAGAGCAGCTGGAGCACCTCCAGTTCCCTCTCGCCGAGCTTCCACTCCGAGACATCGGCCAGCTGGCGCGCGGGCGGATCGAGGGGGAGGTCGACGGCGACATCGGCGCCCCAGCCCGGCATCACCTCGATCGAAATGCGGCCGTCCAGGGCTTCCACGCGCTGGACCAGGCGCGCGATATTGGGTGCTTCCGCGGACAGCTCGCCGAGGCCGTCGTCGCGGACGTTGATGAGGAGGTTCTCGCCGTCGCAGTCCCACTGGGTCCGGATGCGGCGGACCTTCGGCTGGTCCACCATGGCGAGCACCACGCCCCGGACGATGGCCCGCGCGGCGTGGGCCACCTCTCCGGGCAGGGCTCGGCCGTTGACGGGCGGTTCGATGAACTGGACGTCGATCCCGCTGAAATTCATGAGCGGCCGGAGGTCGTCCCGCAGGCGCTGGAAGGCCGTGCTGACCGGTTCTTCCACCAGGTCGGTGGTGCGGTCGTTGAGCGTGCGCAGGCCCACGAGTGCTTTGGCGGCAACGTCGGTGGCGGACTTCCGCGCCGCGTCGTCCTTCAAGGCCGGCGACCGCAGCGCGGCGAGGAGGGTCTCGAGCGTGGTGGAGTGGCGGTCGACGAGCTCGGCCGTCACCCGTACCCGCTCGGCCGACGCCGCGCGGGATTCAATGAGGTACGACGGCGGCGCATCGGCCACCTTTTCCCTGATGCGCTCCGCCGTGAGATGCCACAGGTAGCGGAGCACCCACTGCGCTTCCGCCTGGTCCGCGGGATCCGGCAGGGGCTGCGGATGGGCGAGGACCAGCAGCGCATTGCTGGGCGAGGACAACGCGAGGACCGGCCGTTCCTCGCCGCCCAGCACGGCCTCCCCCTCCCACAGTTCGACGCCGGAACCCTCGAAGCCGGAGCTGTTGCCGCCGGGCAGCGACGGGCCAGCCGGAGACGGGCCAACTAGCGATGCCCGGATGTGGTCCAGTTCGGCGATGGACACCCGGCTGATGATGGCTTCGGCGCCGGCTTTCTTCTGCGGCCGGCCGGTGCAGTCCTCGGTGAAGATCACCAGGGCGCTGCTGTCCAGGTAGGGGACGAGCGCCGCCCTCAGGCGCCGGGCGATGTCGGCCAGCGGTGCCGCGGACAGGGCGGCGACATCCTCCAGCAGAGGCCGGGCCGCCTGCATCAACTCGGGATGGGGCGGCCGCGGAGCGGAGGTTGCAGGCGCGGTTTCGACAGGTCGGGTCACCCGCCCAGTTTACGGAGTTCGAGCGGGTTGCCCACCCTTTCGGGTAGTACGAACCGTCCGATGATGGCGTATTGCCTGCCCTTCGGGCAGGTCAGGATGAAGAGGTAACCACTTCTGAAGGAGGTACGCGCCGATGAGCGTCATCGCAGAAACTGATCCGGCCGCCCTGGCCGGCACGTCCCGGGCCTTTAGCCGGAACCTACTTCTCATCCAGGACGAGATCGCAGAGGCCGCCGGCCGCGTGGATCCGGAACAGGTTGCTGGACTGGCGTCCGAACTCCGGCTGGCCGGCAGGATTTTCGTGACGGGCGCAGGCCGCAGCGGCCTGGTGCTGAAGATGGCGGCCATGCGGCTAATGCACCTTGGCCTGACGGTGCACGTGGTCGGGGAGACCACGGCCCCGGCCATCCGTTCCGGCGACCTGTTGCTCGCCGCCTCCGGATCCGGCACTACGGCAAGCGTGGTCAAGGCCGCGGAAACCGCGGCCGCCCAAGGCGCCCGGGTTGCCGCCTACACCACCAACGCCGGTTCCCCGCTCGCGGAGCTGGCCTCCGCCGTCGTACTGATTCCGGCGGCGCAGAAGACGGACCACCGTTCCGGAGTGTCCCGCCAATATTCGGGCAGCCTCTTCGAGCAGGCGCTGTTCGCCGTCACCGAGGCCGTCTTCCACGGCCTCTGGGACGAGGACGCCGCCGCCCCCGAGGAACTCTGGCTTCGCCACGCGAACCTCGAATAGCCCCCTCATTTCATCCCCGTCACCACCAAGAACCACGAACCAACCAACAAACCAAAAAACCCAGGAAAGAGACCCCCACATGAAACTGCAAGTCGCCATGGATGTCCTCACCGTCGAAGCCGCCCTCGATCTCGCCGGGAAGGTGGCCGAATACGTTGACATCATCGAACTCGGGACGCCGCTGGTGAAGAACGCAGGGTTGGCCGCCGTGACCGCCGTCAAGACCGCGCACCCGGACAAGATCGTGTTCGCCGACATGAAGACCATGGACGCCGGCGAGCTCGAGGCCGACATCGCCTTCAACGCCGGGGCGGACCTCGTGTCCGTCCTGGGCAGCGCCGACGACTCCACCATTGCCGGCGCAGTAAAGGCCGCCAGGGCCCACAACAAGGGCGTCGTGGTGGACCTGATCGGAGTCCGGGACAAGGTGGCCCGCGCCAAGGAAGCACGCGCCCTCGGCGCCAAGTTCATCGAATTCCACGCGGGCTTGGACGAGCAGGCCAAGCCCGGCTACAACCTCAACGTGCTCCTCAGCGCCGGCGAGGAAGCCCGGGTTCCCTTCTCGGTGGCCGGCGGAGTGAACATCTCCACCATTGAAGCGGTGCAGCGCGCCGGCGCGGACGTCGCCGTCGTCGGCGGCTCCATCTACAGCGCAGACGACCCCGCCGTTGCTGCGAAGGAGCTGCGCGCGGCAATCATCTAACAGGCGCTCCGGCGCCTGCGGGAACTCCCGGGAAACGCCGACGGCGGCCCGCCCCCACCCGGGGGGGGCGCCGGGGCCGGGCAGCCCCCCGCGGGCGCGCCGAGGCCGTGCCCGGGGGGCGGGGGGGGGGCCCACCTGG